>JADGNY010000022.1 GCA_017883235.1 Thermoanaerobaculia bacterium
CTGATCATGGACTCGTGGAGTCTGATCATGGACTCGTGGAGTCTGATCATGGACTCGTGGAGTCTGATCATGGACTCGTGGAGTCTGATCATGGACTCGCGGAGTCAATTCATGGACTCGCGGAGTCAATTCATGGACTCGTGGAGTCAATTCATGGACTCGTGGAGTCAATTCATGGACTCGCGGAGTCAATTCATGGACTCGTGGAGTCAATTCATGGACTCGTGGAGCCCATTCATGGCCTCGTGGAGTCAATTCATGGACTCGCGGAGTCCCGACTTACCAGTTTTGGCCGTTCCCGTTCCTTCCATGGCCGGCGCTGGAACTGAAATGCGTCACTCGCGCCCGCGATCGTGCCGATTCAGCGAGCACGCCGGACGACTCACCGCGTGATCCGGGTGACTCGCCGCGTGATCCCCTACCGTGTTCGCGCGTATCCCGAACGCGTCAGCAGCCTGTTGATCCGTCCAGTTTGGACCCGTCGACATCGACTCTCAGCAGTACTCGCGCTCGCCCGATCTTCCGGGCACTTGCACGACCTTTCGAGACCAACCCCTTCAGCTCCTCCCGTTCCTCACTCGCGTGAGGCGAACGATGCACTTCTTCCCCATCACACCCTCCCGCCCCTTTTGGTCGTTCCGTTTCCATCCAGCAGCACCGGCGGTTTCAACCTTCGTCAAGCCGATCGGCCGCGATCGCCTGCTCGACCGCGCCCGCCAACTGACGGCCACCATCAGTCCAAGACCGGCCTCCTGCTGATCGACGACGACACGTCACTCCACGAGCTCCTCGACGAAGAGCTGACCCACCTCGGCTACACGATCGAGAGCGTTCTTCAACGGCGAAGCCGGCCTCGCCGCCGCAAAAGCGAACACTCCCGACGTCATCATCCTCGACCTGATGATGCCCGGCATGAGCGGCTTCGAGGTTGCAGGCCTGCTGAAGCACCACCCGTCCACCGCCCGCATCCCGATCCTCGTCCTGACGTCGAAGGAGATCTCCGCCGACGATCGCCGGGAGCTGCAGTCGAAGGTCGCCGCGTGCGTGCAGAAGGGGAAGAGTGCGAGGGATGATCAGTTGGTGGCGGAGATTCGGCGGCTGCGAAGGGCGAACGTATAGAGCGCTTACGCTGGTACGAACCAGTCATCCACTCGCACTGGCACAGTCCATCTCGGCGCTCCATCACTCGATTGAGTTTTACGATGCCGGCGGCACGCCTCCAACAAGACTCGCCTTCAGAAATTAGTGTGACGCGAGGGCGAGAAATACCGATAACCGATCGAATCGATCGACACGGGCCGCTCCTCGGACCTTCGGCGGCAGCGTGGGTTGCATCACACCTCTCCTCCTTCGATCCGCCGTTTCTCTGTGCTGGAAAAACTTCAGACTGGCTAGATTGCAAAAAAACGGATAGCGTTACCTCCCCAACCGCCAGATGGATCGCCACCTTCTAGTACTTTCTTGCTCTTCCATGAAAGTGGATCACCGCGATCCACTTCCCGCGCTCGCGCGGTACGACGGCCCCTACTACCGAGTCCTGAACTCGTACATCCGCGAACGCGGTTGGCCGGGAAAGTTATCGATCGCTGTGCTTTCCGCTGAGTACGGTCTCATCGGCGGATTGACTCAGATCGATAACTACGATCGTCGGATGGATGAAAGGCGCGCGGTTGAACTCCGCCGTGCCTGTACCGACACCTTGCTGAAATGGTCTGAAGCGCATTCGTCTGCCACATTGCTCCTCGGGAAGGATTACCTACCCGCGATCGATTTCACCGCGACCGCTCGCTTAAAGACGACGGTGCCCGAGGGACCCATCGGCATGAAATTGCACGCACTTTCCGAGTGCCTGCGTGGGTTCTCTCCAACGACCGTTCGTGGGGAAATGCGATCTCCCCGAGCACGTGCGCCGATGTATTTCCTGCCGGATTGGGATGACTTACTCGATGTTGATTTCGACTTCCGAACGGACCGATTCTCTTCACCTGATCGCGCGACGAGAAATGAGGAGCACTGCATCAAGATCATGCAGCCGCGCCGAATGTGCGACGGTGTCCTGGTGAGCCTTGCGCAGAACCAAGGGACGAAAGGAATTCTGCGGAGGTTCGAGCCCACGGATGTTGAATCTCTCGCGCCGCAATCGATCCGACTGAAGTATGGTCTACGGGACGATCAATGGGCGTTCGGGGATTGCGGCGCATTCTCGTACTCGTCGGCGCCTGAACCGACGATTACGACCGAACAAGCGGTTTCGCTCTACCACCTGTATGGCTTCGACCTCGGCGCGAGTGTCGACCACATTCCACTTCCGTTCATCGACGGGCCGAAGGGTCCGGAAGCACTTTCGGAAACCGCGAAGAGGCGGCGTGTTCGAATGACTCACATGAACGCTCGCGAATTCATGGATGTCTGGTCGCGGCGAAAATGCACGTTTACTCCCGTAGGAATCATTCAGGGTCTTAGTGCACGAGATTACGCCAAGCAATTTCCAGAGTACGTGGAGATGGGATACTCCTTCATCGCGCTCGGTGGATTGGTGCCAAGGTCCGATAGCGAAATCGAGGAGATAGTTCGCGCAACCTCAAAGGCGCGTATATCGCTGCGGAAGCAAGATAGGGGTGTCCGTATTCATCTCTTCGGAGTGTTTCGTCCGAAGCTTCAGCGCTCCTTCAGAGAGTGCGGTGTGTTCAGTTTCGACAGTGCGACTTACTTCCGAAAGGCTTGGCTTCGCTCTGATCAGAACTACCTTGGTGCGGACGGCGATTGGTACGCCGCGATTCGAGTGCCAATGATGTCCGACGCGCGAACACGCAAGCGGCTCGAAACTTCCGGGATCTCTGAGGTCGAACTGCAACGGCTCGAAAAGTCTTCTCTAGATGCGTTGCACGAATTCGCGCTGGGCAACGTGACGATTGATCATGCGGTGAGTGCTGTCCGAAAGTACGACGAACTGCTTTCACGCGGGGATGAGCAGGGTGAGAGCTTGTATACGAAGTACCGGCGAACACTAGAAGCGAAGCCATGGCTGTTGTGCGGATGCTCGGTATGTTGTGATCTCGGTATCGACATCGTCATTTTTCGAGGCTACAACCGCAACAAGCGGCGCGGCGCTCACAATACGTATCAACTCTATCGGTCGCTGCGAGGCACCTAATCCTTGCTTTCAGAAGACGAATTCGTCCGCGCCGTACGAACGGTTGAGCGCTTCCACCGCGCTTGGCTGAACGACGAACAGCGCGAGGCGGTTACTGCTGGCGCAGGAACGCCCATTTTCATCGTCGCCGGTCCCGGCACAGGGAAGACCACGGTCCTGGCACTTCGCGCTCTGAAACTGATCCTAGTCGACGCCCTTCCGACTGAAGCGGTTATCGCTACAACGTTCACTCGAAAAGCGGCAACAGAACTGCGGTCGCGCATTCTGTCTTGGGGGTATCAGGCAGTCAGCGCGGCGATCGACTCTGCACGCGCGGCAGGTGAAACCGCGAAGCTTCAATGGCTCCATCAAGTTGACGTGAACAGTGTCAAGGTGGGTACACTCGACTCTCTCGCGGAAGACTTCATTACCGACTGCCGTCTGCCCGGCGAGATTCTTCCCGCAACCGTCGAGGGTTTCTTGGTTCGAGGACTGGCGCGTCAACACGCGTTGTGGGCGAACAAGCGGTTTCAGGATGCAAACCTTGCGGCGTTACTGCAACGGCTCACCCCGCGATTCCCTTTCGCGAATTCCTTCGCGGCCAAGTTGGATGCAGTCGTCGCGTTTATCGAAAGAGCACGGCATGACGGAGTTGATCTCGAAGCGTATTCACGTCGTGACGCCGGGTCGTCTGTATTGGTCGACGCGGCTCAGGATTACTTCCGTGCGCTAGGTGAGAACCACTATGCAGACTTCGCTCGGTTGGAGGTTCTTCTTCACGATCGGATTAGCCGCGGACAGCTCGAGCGAATCACTAATGTCGTCCGTGCGATTCTTGTCGACGAATTTCAGGATACAAATTTTCTACAGGAGCAGATTTACCTAGAGTTCTGCCGCCGGACCGGTGCCAGCTTGACGGTGGTAGGTGACGATGACCAATCGATCTATCGGTTTCGCGGCGCAACCGTAGAGTTGTTCGCGAATTTTGAAACCCGCATCGTCAGTGCGCTTGGCGCGGAGTGGCAGCCACGACGCGTCAACCTGTTCCGTAACTATCGCTCATCGCAACGAATCGTCGACTTCTGCAACAACTTCGCGACGTTGGATGAGACATATCTCGCCGCGCGCGTTGAAAACAAACCACGCCTCTTGCCTTCCGGCTTGCGATCGACCAACGTTGAATGGAACGTTCCTGTACTCGGAATGTTTCGCAACAACATTCAGCAGCTTGCAATCGACCTCTCCACTTTTCTGAGCGACATCTTTCGCGGAGACGGCCGTCGGATCGTGACTCAGGATCGCGAGTATGTCATTCGCCGCTCTGAGGGAGGCGATTTTGGTGATGCGGTGTTCCTCTCTCGCTCCGTTCGTGAAAGAACATTGGCCGCTCAGCCCCGCGACCGGTTACCGCTAACTATCCGGCAAGAATTCGAATCACGTGGAATCCGTGTCTTCAACCCGCGAGGCCGCAGCTTGAAAGATCACATCAGCGTGCAGCGGTTGCTCGGTCTTGCGCTCGAATGTATCGATCCAGACGCTGCAATTCTGAACGGTATTACGACGATCAGCCCGGTTCACCGGAACACGATGCTGCAGTGGAGAAACGCCGCTGCACAGTTTAGGGCGTCCGATCCTGTTCCCGGGCGGCTTGATCAATTCGTCAGCGACTGGATGCGGCGCAGTCCACGCAGCATGAGCGCGTGGCCGCGAGAGTGGCCTTTGCTGGAACTCATGTTTTCACTCGTAACCTGGCTGCCAGACTTTCAGCACGATCCGGAGGGTCAGGTTTATCTCGAAGCTGTCACGAGGACGATTTCCGAGGCAGCACAGGCGTCAATATACAGAGGCGTAATTCTCCATGGCACGCAGCGAGATCCGCAGTCAGTTCAGAACGCCATCCGCATGGTTTTCGAGGCGATCGCCGACGAGATTGTCGACGTCGATGAGGAGATCATGCCGGACGTTCCCCGCGACCGCTTTCCGCTCATGACAGTTCATCAAGCAAAAGGCCTTGAATTTCCCCTTGTCGTTCTGGACGTCGGATCCGACTACCAAAGAGCGCATGCGATGCAAGCCGCGAGCAGGTATCCGCGAGAGGGTGACACCGTCCACGTGCGCGAAGATGACGTTGCCGACTTTTCCCCGGTCGGTCCCATGCGCAGCGGCCGAGCCGCCGTCGACCGCGCGTGGGATGATCTGCGCCGCCTCTACTTCGTCGCGGCCAGCCGTCCGCAAAACGTTCTTCTCCTCGTCGGTCACATCAACCTCCTCCGCCAACCCAACCCGATCCCGGCCATCGGTATGGGCGATCACCGCAGCGGATCACGGGCGATCGACTTCGTCCCCGCAGCAGCGTTTCGATCTGATATGTTTGCTGGCACGGTTGCCTACCTATAAACATGCTCTTGCCTGCTCGAGAATTGCCTTTCGAAGTACCGTCGTACAGCCTGACGGGCGACATCCTGGCGTTTCAAACCTGCGGCCTTCAGTATCGGTACTACAGCGGTAGCTCCCTGCCGCCGTCGCGTCCTGTTCAAATCTGGACGGGTGAATTCGTGCATGGTGCGCTGGAGGACGCCTATCGCCTATGGCGCGAGCGGCAGTTTCCATTTCCTTGGCCCAGCAATCCCACTCCATTTCCCGCTCCAAACCCCCTCCCCCAACGAGCCGAGAATGACATCGGAGTCATCGGGGACCGAGTAGAGGCTCGACTAGCTGCATCAGGCAAACGCCCGCGCAACCGAGATGCGCGCGAAGCGGTCTACCGCCGCGTTACCTCCGCAATCAATGAGTTGGGACCGCACCTGTTTCCTCTAATCACCGCCGCCGAAGAGCGCATTTCAGGAACGCGGGCCATGCCCGAAATCGAGGGTCGCGTTGCGCGAGGCGACCGATACGAACTGACGGGGATCGTTGACGTCATCTCAAGCGTTCAACTCGGCCGCGAAACCACAAACCCGCTCGTGAGAATGTTGCAAGGCCATCTCCCTAATCGCGCTGGCGTTTTCGACATCATCGTTGACTACAAAGCCAGCCGCAGACCGGGCAGCGCTGACAGCTTTTGGGTAAACCAGCAGTGGCAGGTGCAGACGTATGCTTGGCTGCGCGAACAGTCCGCCACCGCCAACCCAATCGGAGCAGGCGTTATCGTTTACGTCGATGAACTCGCGCCGTCGGCGACCGAATTGACGGCATTCAAGAAAGAGCTCGAAGCGGGCACTGCTGACGTGGCTCCGCCCGTAGGATCGGCAGACTGGTACGCGATTCAGCGGTGGCGAAGCGGAGCGGAGTTGCCGGAACTCACCTTCGACTTCCGCGTAAACCGGGCGGTCCGGATCATCAGCGTGTCGCGTGTTGACGTTGACGCAGCAGTTCACGCGATCGATGGTGTCGTCGAACGCATCGAAGCATCCGCGGTCCGCGAGTTCAACACAGGAGACATCCTGGCAAATTGGTCTGCATGCGGCGGGGAGACAACTTGTGTCGCCTGCGACTTCCGGACGTTCTGTCCCGAACCGCACGCGCATCGCGGCAATCCGCATGGACCGCGTCCAGCTTCGGCACCCGGTTAGTCTACGAGCCGTAGAGATAAGCTGAGGCGGACGCGCTCTCTGGTACGATCAAGCCATGGAGAAAGCAGACAACACGGAAGCCGCTCGCCGGCAGCATCAACTACGTTGGCTTGAAGACGCACCGCTGTTCAGCGATCCCGTCTCGATCGCTCGTTTTCATGACGCCATCGTCCGACCAACGTCAACGACGAATCAGGTGACGTACGCGGCGAGCGAAGCACGGATTCAAGAGTTTAAGGCAGAATTGGGCATCGAAGCTGGCGTCGGCATCGGCTTGCCTCAGTTTCTCGCAGCCATTTTCGACTTTAAGGCGGAGGCGAAAGCGAAGGCGAAAGGGGGCGCAACCACTACATCGAAGGAAGGCAAGACGGTAACTCTGAACGTCACTCCCGTGCAGAATGCCGAAAGGCAGTTGCAGGACGTGATCGTTCAATACCTTCTTCGGTATCCGGATCGGTTCTTCTTTTCGCAAGACGTTCGGGTGCCAAAATGGACCGAGCCGCAGTGGATTAGCGAGACGCCGCGGCCGCTCGTCTTCCTTTCATTACCAGACGCGATTGAAGCTGACATTCTAAAAATGCCGAAAACCCAACTCGTGCCGACCGCAGCCGAATTCGAAAACGGAGAGGTCGTCCAGATATACAGCACGTTGAAGTTTGGAAAGAAGGAAGATGAGAATCCTCCTGACTACCCTCAGGTTGGTGAATCCGAGGCCGATCTCGTAGCGGAGCGCAAAAAGTATTGGTCCTGGTTCGAAGATAATTTCAATCCGACGGCTGCGATGCTCGCTGTGGAAGCTGCTGCCAAAGGTCGTGGCCGAATCCACTGGATCGATTACCGCCTGCCGATCGACACGGACGGGACGACCCTTCACCTTCACGTGTCCCCGCGTGGCCAATATCCCACCGGCGACTTCGCGTACAACCTGATCAAGCGCGGTTACAAGCACGGCATTCGACTAGTCGGAACCCTAAAATCAGAACCCGATATGAACGTCTTAGCGATCTACGAACGGTAGATTTGTCGAGGAAAAGGAATCTCCTCAGATCACGGCGCCCGAAACGCCCGCTCATACCCTGTCATCTCCACGTACCCCCGCCCATTCACCGCCACGTTTCCGAACGAGCCGGCTACGTCGACCGCCCCTTCCCAGTACGTCACCCGCGTCGAGCTGCGGGTGACGAGCTCCTGGTCCTTCATCACCGGTTGCAGGACGAGAGCGATTCCGAAGGATGGGATGGCGACGCGCCAGCCCATCGGATAGGTCGCGCCGGATTTGTTCGAATGCCATTTGCCGAGGGGCGTGATCACCATCTGGTCGCGGCGGAGGTGGATCACGTTGCCTTCGCTGCTGATCAGAGAGCCGGACGACGGCGTATCGGGCGTGCCATCCTTGCGGCGGATCTGGTAGAGCATCAGCTCGGCGTCGTTGTCGAGTTGGACGGAAAACCAATCCCAGCCCTGCTGGCTCTCGCGCAACGCGGAGCTGCCGAACTCGTGGTCCATCCAGGCCTGACCGTGGCAGTTTGCTCCGTTCACGCGGCCTCGCAGCTCCAGGCGCGACATCGAGTAGTAGTGAGTGGCGTACCCGGCTCCTTCCGCCTTGATGCTCACGCCGTTCTCTCCGTGAATCGCCGGCGCCTTGCGCGACGTCATCACGAGATCGATGGAGTCCTTCCCGCTGTATGCCACGATGCGCCATGAGCCATCGGCGAGGGTCACGGCGCGCCAGCCTTCGTTGAAGACGTCGAGCGTTCCCGCCGCCGCCCCTGCCGTGAACGGCGATGAGCGGTTGAGTTTCTCGTAGTACCGGAACTCGCTCGATGCGACGTCTGTGATCGCGAAGTGTGCGAGCGACAGATTGCGCAGATCCCAGCGCGTCTTCGCGGCCTCTCCCGGCGGCACGACGCCGACGCGGAAGAAGGTCAGCTCGAATCCGTAACGCTTCCCGTCGTCCGTCTCCAGATGTCCGGTGTAGTACCACCACTCGGTCTTGTACTCGTCGTGCGAGCCGTGATCGCGCGGGAAGGAGAACTCGTAGCCGGGCAGCGCAGGCTGGAACTGCGGTACCGCCAGAAATAACGCCAATGCGACGGTCCGAAGCATTCGGCCATAATATTCGCTCGCCATGGCCGAAACCCCGGTCGCTACTCCAGCTCGTACGCGCTTCCGCACGGTTGCCGCGGAGTCGAGCATCCCCATCGATGCCGACGACCTGGTGACGCTGGCGAGGCGCTACGCGGACCAGGGGATGTATGACGAGGCCATCCATCTTTACGAGATGGCGGAGAAGCTGAAGCCGGGCTCGGTTGCCGTCCACATCAACTTGGCGCGCACCCGCGACCTCAAACAACAGGCCGAGGCATCGCGGTATGAGACGGTGAGACAGGACGTCGACGCGCAGCGCGCCCGCGATGAGGTCGATGCTTCCCAGTATGTCGGCCTGGCCCAGTACTACATGGCCAAGGATCAGACCTCGAAGGCGATCGAGCTGCTCGAGATCGCCAAGCTGAAGACGCCGAACAACTATCGGCCCTACGAGATCCTGGGGCGGCTCCACTACTCGCAGGGCGAGTGGGATGCCGCGCACGACGAGATCGGGAAGGCGCGCAAGCTCAATCCCTTCGACCGAGGGCTGGCCGAGATCTCGGGGCGCGTCGAGTTCGAGCTGCGCAACTTCGACCGCGCGCTGGAGGACTTCGTCGACTCCTTTCTCCTCTCGACCGACCAGAAGGGCGAAAGCACCGAGCCGGTGCGGCGCATGATCAACACCCTCAAGCGGATCGAGAACATCGAATCGAAGGACCTCAACACCCGGATCAAAAAGCGCGTCGAACAGCTTCAGCTCTGCACCGAACGGCTGGAGCTTCGAAAAGACAACCTCTTCAAGCTCGAGTCGAAGAAGGGTCTGCGCGACATCATCGAGAAGGTCACCCGCGATGCCGAGACGCGCGACAACCTGATCACGATGGCCGCCGAGCTCCGTGCGCTGGAGGTCTTCCAGCACATCAAGGACGAGCAGATCATCCGCCTTTCGAAATTCGCGCACGTCCAACAGTTGGCCGAGGGCGGGCATGTGTTCAAGGAAGAAGACCGGTCGATGGACTTCTATGTGGTCAAAGAGGGCCGCATCGAGATCCGGAAAGAGACGCCCTTCGGACCGCAGATCCTCGGTTCGCTCACGTCGGGCACCATCTTCGGCGAGATGAACTTCATCGACCGGACGCATCGATCGAGCGACGCCATGGCCGTCATCCCGTCGAATTGCTACGCCTTCTCGTTCAGCGCGCTCGATCAGCTCATGGACGAGGACAAGCAGCTTGCGGTCGGTCTGCACTGGGCCTTCTGGCGCTCGCTCACCGAAAAAGTACGCGACGCCAACGAACAGCTCAAGCTCTTCTTCCAGGAGGACGCCAAGAAGGGGCAAGGCCGCAAGCGGGTCGAGGGAACGCGCGAAACGAAGGAGGTTACGGTCAAGTCGGAAGACAAGGTCGATCTCTTCAAAGAGCGCGGCCTGTCCGCCGGTGAAATGAAGCTGCTGGCGACGTTCTCGAGCGAAGAGCGCTTCCGCGAGGGGTCGACGGTCTTTCGCGAGGGGGAGAAAGGCGACAAGCTCTACATCGTCCTCGACGGCCGCGTGCGCATCTCGAAATTCATCCCCGGCGTCGGCGAGGAGGCTCTGGCCGTCCTCGACCGCGGCGACTTCTTCGGCGAGATGGCCCTGATCGACGACAAGGCACGTTCCGCCGATGCCAAAGCGCACGACGGAGATGCGACGGTGCTGTCGATCGACCGGGCCACGCTGAATGAGATCCTGTCGATGGACCCGCATGCTTCGCTGCAGTTCCTCAACCTTCTCTGCCGCATGATCAGCCGCCGCTTGCGCGAGATCAACGAGAAGATCGTGCAGTGGAAGTACATGTCGGGAGGGTTTTGAGGAAAGACGAAATGTTGAATGTTAAATGTTGAATCATGTTGAATGTTGAATCGAGAGTGAGCGGTCTTCCGGCTTCGAACATTCAACACTGAACATTCAACATTCAACATTTGCTTTTCGGCTCTCGGCACCATCCCTGCTGATCCAGAAGCCAAATGTTCTTCCTCGCCTTCACCCTCACCTTCCTGATTCTCTGGGCCGTCGTCTATGTCACGCTCCCTGCGGTCAGGCGCCTCGGGCAAGTGCTGGCGCGGCTCATCGCCCGCAGCACGCGTGCGAAGCACCTCGTCTCCATCACCCGGGAGCGGTACAAGAACTATCTGCCGGTGATCGCCATTCTCGTCGTCGGCGGGCTTCTGACGGCGTGGGCAGGCGACGGGTTCCTTGATCTGGCGGAGCGTGTTCATGCGAAGAACGGCGCGCTCGAGCAGACCGATGCGCGGATACACGACTGGGCCATCGGCCAACGGACCGCCGGAGCGACTCTCTTCTTCACGGCGATGACGTATGTCGGCGGACCGGTCGGCGTCGCCGTCGAGATACTCATCGTCAGCATCATCCTGGCTTTCCGAAAACGCTGGCGCTGGCTGATCTACCTTGTCGTCACCGCCGGTGGCGGAGGGCTGCTCGATTTGGAGCTGAAGCGCTACTTCGCCCGAGCCCGTCCCGCCGTCGCGGAGATGCTCCGCCGCGCCAACGGCTATTCCTTTCCAAGTGGTCACGCCATGGGCTCCGCCATCGCGTACGGTGCGCTGGCGTATCTCGCCTTCCGCGCCATCAGGAGCTGGCCTGCCCGTGCGGCCGCGATCGCCTTCCTGTACACGCTGGTCGCCGCCGTGTCCCTTTCCCGGGTGTACCTCGGCGTTCACTGGATTTCCGACGTCCTCGCTGGCATCACAGCAGGAACCGTCTGGGTGACGACGACGACCGTGGCGTACGAGACGATGAGGCGACTCCGGCGGTGACTGCGGCTTTGCCGCGTTGTCTGCAGCTTCGCTGCGTTGTCGGTTGTCTGCGCGCTGCGGCGCGCGTGGTCAGTTAGTCGAGGATTGATGTGTTTTCGGAAGTTCGGTCGGGCGTTGGCTCGGAGGGACGTTGATCGCGCTTGGCGCAATGGAGCTGGAACGTCCACGCGCCGCAGCGCAGACAACCGACAACGCGGCGAAGCCGCAGTTAACTCGGCCGTTCTCCGTACATCTGGCGAACGAGCTGGCCGATGGTCTGGTGTTCGAGCGCGTTGTTCATGCAGGCGCCAATGCGGGTCAATAGCTCGCCGATCACGGAACGTTCCTGATCGTCCATGTGGATCTCGGGGACGTCGCGGCACGATCCTTCCAACTGGGCCACGACCTCTTCGATCGTGATTCGGTTGGGATCGCAGCCGGGCGTAAAGCCGGCCCAGTCGCCGCCGACCTCTTTCACGAGCTGGGCATCCTCGAGCTTGCGGAGCAGGCGCAGCATCTGCGCATCGGTCGTTCCAAACTGTTCCGCCAGGCGGTAGGACGAAGGCGCCTCCTCGCGGCGATCGAAGCGGCGGGCGATCTCGATCAGTGCCCGAAGTCCGAAATATGCATCGAAGCGCGGCTCGTCCTGTACCTGCTGCTCGGTCGCGCGCAGGATGCCGTAGAGGTTCTGATAGACGTAGCTGATCTCCACGCCCAGCAGGATCACCACCCACAGGGTCTGGATCGCGATCAGGAAGATGATCGCCAGGCCGAGGGTGCCGTAGATCACGTTGAAGCGGCCGTGGAAGAGGTAGTCCGCGTAGATCCCGAAGCCGAAGCGGACCAGCGAAAAGAGCGACGTCGTCACGAGCGCGCCGACAGCCGCGGAACTGAAACGAACACGCGTCGACGGCACGAGCCAGAACAGCATCGTGAAGGCGATGAACAACACCACGATCGGAGCGATACGGAAAATGATGTCCTGCTTGAAGAGGACCTGAAGGTAGCGGTTCTTTTCGAGCGTGTTGGTCGTGGTGAAGGAGATGCCCATCGCCACCGGGCCCCAGAAAAAGAGCATTGTGAAGGCGATGATCTTCTGCCGGTAGCCGCGCACGTTCCGTACCTTCCAGATCTGATTCACCGTGCTCTCGACGGCGAGGAAGAGGCGGAAGGCGATGACGGTGAAGATGATCACGCCGAACGTCGACGCCGTCTGCGCGTTCTCCGCGAATTGGGTGATGTAGTACGAGACCTTCGGCGATTGGTACGGGATGATGTTGTTGAGGATGGCGTCGATCTGAGCTTGGGCGTTCGGGAAGAGATTGCGGAAGTAGCGCTGCAGCGCCTGCGTGAACGCAACAAGCAGCGGGATGAGCGACAGGAGTGTCGTGTACGCGAGCGCTGAAGCGCGGGACGTTCCTTCGACGTCGTAGAACTCGCGCGCCACTTCGCGGACGAAGAGGAAGAACTCGACGGTCATGACGCGCGCCCGCTCCCGGCCGTGCGCCTCGCGCCGGTAGAGCAGGACCGCCGGGTCGGTCAACCACGACCAGATGATCGTCCGCGCCCGCGCGAACTTCGTTTTGAACCTCGCGCGGCGCTCGCCCTGACGACGGATTTCGGCCATGCCTCAACTATAAAGGCAAGGAGTGCGCCTGCGGTGATCGGGGATGCGATAACGTTAGCAGATGGTCACCCGCCCCCCTGCCGTCGCCGGCACGTTCTACGAGGGGACACCGGAGCGTCTGGCCGCGCAGGTGGCGGCCTGCCTGGCGGAAAATCCGGAGCCGGAGGCGATCGAACGGTTCATCGGCGCGGTCGTTCCGCACGCCGGGCTGATGTACAGCGGCCACGTCGCCGCGGCCTTCTACGCGATGGCCGAGCTGCCGCGGCGATTCATCATCCTCTGCCCCAACCATACCGGCTTCGGACATTTCGCCGCGATCAATCGCCAGGGCGACTGGCGCACCCCTCTCGGCAGCGTGCCCATCGACACGCCGTTGGCCGATGCTCTGATGGAGAAATCGCAACTCCTCGGCGACGACGACCGCGCCCATGCCCGCGAGCATTCGCTGGAGGTGCAGCTCCCGTTTCTGCAGCAGCTCCACCGTGATTTCACCTTCGTTCCGATCTGTCTCGGCGCAAATCGATACGACTACTGCGAGGAGATCGGCAGCGCCATCGCCGCCGTCGTCGCCGCCGCGGGTGAACCGGTTGGCATCCTTGCCAGTTCCGACCTCAACCACTATGAGGACCAGAAGACGACGTTGCGGAAGGACCAGTTGGCGATCGACGAGATCCTGAAGCTCGATCCGCGCGGGCTGTGGCGCGCCGTCGAAGAATCCGATATCTCGATGTGCGGCTTTATCCCGGCGACGACGATGCTGATCGCCGCGAAGCAGCTCGGCGCGAAACACGCAAGGCTGATCAAGCACGCCACGAGCGGCGACGTCAACGGCGACTATTCGCACGTCGTCGGCTACGCGGCCCTCGTGATTTCGTAATGAACATCCTCTTCGCAACCGCCGAGGTTTCGCCCATCGCCAAGACGGGCGGGCTGGGAGATGTCTGCGGCTCGCTGCCGAAGGCGCTGGCCCAACTCGGGCACGATGTGACGATCTTCATGCCGTACTACCGGCAGGCGCAGGAGTGGTTTGCGAGCAACGACATCGAGCCGGAAGAAGTTCTGCCGGCCACGTACGTGTCGTGGGCGAATTGGGCCGTGGAAGCGAGGTATCTGCGCACCACACTTCCGGGAACGGAGATCCCGCTCATCCTCGTCGGAAACGATTACTACTTCCATCGCCCGCATATCTACTCGGCGCGTTTCGACGGGTACGACGACGGCATCGAGCGCTTCACGTTCTTCTGCCGGGCCGTAATCCGAGGCTGCGAGTTACTCGGCATCGCTCCCGACGTCGTCCACGCGCACGACTGGCACACCGCGCTCCTGCCGGTCTACCTCCACTCCGGTCTCCGCGGCAGCGATCAGTTCAGGAACGCGCGCTCGGTCTACACGATTCATAACCTGAACTACCAGGGGATCGGCGGTTCCAACCGCTTCGCAGGGCTTGGCCTCCACAGCCGGTACTGGGCGCCGGACGCCGTCGAGCACTACGGCGACGTCAACCTGATGAAGGGAGGCATCATCCTCGCCGATCAGGTGACGACCGTATCGCCGACGTATGCGCGGGAGATTCAGTCAGGAGAGCACGGGGCCGGCCTGGACGGGATCCTGCGAAGCCTTTCCTTCAAGCTGCACGGCATCCTGAACGGCATCGACGTCGATGAGTGGGATCCCGCCACCGACCCTCACATCAGATCCAATTTTGACAAAGGGCATCTGGCGGGCAAGCGCCTGTGCAAGCGCGCGTTGCTGCGCGAATTGAATCTCAAGCACAAAGCCAGGACGCCATTGGTGGGATTCGTTTCCCGGCTCGTCGATCAGAAAGGGATCGATCTCCTCATCGCCGCGTTGCCGCACATGCTTGCCGCCGGTGCGCAGGCGGTGATCCTCGGCTCCGGCGAGCCGCGCTACGAAAACGCCCTGCAGCAGATCGCCGCACGGCACCCCGAGTCATGCCGGGTGATCATCGGATTCGACAGCGCGCTGGCGCACAGCATCTACTCCAGTGCCGACATGCTTCTCATGCCGTCGATCTATGAGCCGTGCGGTTTGAATCAGATGTACGCGCTGCGTTACGGTACCGTCCCGGTGGTGCGGCTGACCGGCGGCCTTGCCGACACCGTCATCCCGTTCGATGGAACGAACCTCGACGCCGCCAACGGTTTCGGCTTCTTCTCCGCGAACGCGGCCGATTTCTACACCGCAACATGGCTGGCGATGCTCAACTATCGCGAATCGAAGAGCTGGCGGCGCCTGCAGGCAAACGGCATGGCCGCCGATTTTTCGTGGGAACGCTCGGCACGCCAGTACGAGGCCGTCTATGATCGCGCCCGGTATTCATGAAGACCGCTGACTACGAGGAGTGTTTCCAGGCCGTCGCCGCCATCTGGCGCGACGAAGGAGGCGGGTCGCTCGATGACATCGCTCTCATGGCCACGATCAGTTCGATCCTCGCCCATCGTTTTTCGCACTTCTACTGGACGGGGTTCTACCGCGTCTGTGGCGATCGGCTGGTCGTCGGTCCGTACATCGGCACCGTCGGCTGTCTGCAGATCGAATTCGGTCAGGGCGTCTGCGGCACGGCCGCGGAGAAGCGCGAGACCGTCATCGTGCCGGACGTGAATCAGTTCCCCGGCCACATCGCCTGCGATCCGAATTCAAAATCGGAGATCGTCGTCCCTGTCTTTGGTCCGGACGGGGAGTTGATCGCCGTGCTCGACGTCGACTCCGATCGGCTCGATGCGTTCGATGAGGAAGATCAGCGCGGGCTGGAGAGAATCGTCGCGCTGTTTAGCAACTAATCTCATTCCATTCGTAAATCGGGACTAACAACGTCGCTCTGGGATCCGACACCCTTACCAATCTTCGATGATATGCTCCGCTAACTAAAGGAGAGCGCGATGAATGACACAAGTCAACTAACGAAGCCTGCGACTGCATTGCTTGTCGGCGGAATTGTTCTTGCGCTGGTTGATCTATTCGGGTTGATTGTGGCGTTCAGCAATCGCATGGAGAATATGTACTCCCGCACCGGCATGAGCAACGAGGCCATAATGTTATTGAGCGCTCTCGGTAAGCTCAACGGCATTGTGGGCCTGCTCTTAAGCGGCGTTGTCATCGCCGGTTCCCTTGCGATGATGAAACAGACCAGCTATGGTCTGAGTAAAGCGGGCGGTATTTGCGGAATCATTGGTGGCGTATTGGCCGGCTTGCTGGGATGGCTCTTCGTCTTACCCTTTGGGATTTGGGCCGTCGTAACCCTACGGAAACCCGAAGCCAGACGCCTTTTTGACCGATCGATTGCAAGTTGATTTCTGCGTTTTTTAGTTCCCGAGGGAGGCGAGCAATGAAAATCCTCAGGGCCGGAGTGTTCACATTTGTTTCTCTGTTTATGACAGCCGCGTGCTCGATGGACGACAGCAGCAAGCTGGTCGGCACGTGGCAATCCAATGATCCACGGTTGAGTAGCCTGAGATTTTCGAAAGATGCGACGTACTCACCGTACAACTATTACCAAAGCTGTTGGTTCACAATAAACGGCACTACTTATACTGGCTTTTGGTGCATTAGAAATGACGGAACTAGCGACAAGTTCCTTTGGCTAGGTAATCCACCACCAGTTGGTCCTCCTGAGCTGATCCAAATGGGCGCCTCAAGATTCAAGATCATTGAATTAACGTCGGATAAGTTCATGGTTCAGTGGGATGACAGATACAGTGGCAATGGAGGTAACTCCTACCAAGTTGAGCTTAGTAAAGTCAAGTAAAGAAGCCTACCGAACAGGGTCCGAAGTCCCTTGCCGGACAGCCGTCGTGCATGATGCCAGACGACGCACCGTCAGCACCAGCCCCTCTCGGATACCATGCCGGCTAACAGCTTCGAGCGAGTACTCCGAACACGTCGGACGATAGCGGCAGCGAATGTACCGGCTGCTCAGCGGCCGGCCATAGTGCTGGTACAGCCGCACCGAAGATACATACAGATGCGCCGTCACTTGCGCAGAAGGCTGCCTGAACGAATCGGTTACGGTCAGCGCGAATAGCACGGCCAGCGCATAAAGATATGTTTCCGGCCTCTTCAGACGTTGCCGCAGTGAGGACACTTAGCGCTTGCCTGTAACCGCTGGTTATTGCAGTGCGAACACTGGATCAAGTTCCCCTGCGGTCTCGAGAAGATGTAGATGACGAGTCCCAGGACGCTGGTGACCATCACCAACACCATCCACAGTACCGCGCTGTCCATCCCTCGGGCTTTAGCATCCCGCGCCACCCAGATCAGCAGCGCGATATTCAGCACCAGGATCGCGATCGGGATAAAGATCAGCGAGCCGCACAGAGCGCACCCCGCCGCGCCCGCGGCCGGGTTGTCGTTGTTCTGGGCTTGAGCGACTTCGGCGAATGCGAGCGTGAGCAACGAGAGCAGCGGCACATGTTTGCGGATCGATAGCCGTAGAGCGTTCATCTCTTCTCGTTCTCCTTAGCGGTTTCTGATGATTGATCGGAGGACAACAATACACCGGACTCAGGCGCGGAGCAATAAAAAAACCTAACCAACGATCACTTCCAGTTCGTCGAACAGGTCACGAATCGGCGTCGATCCAGGTTCCACAATCAGTGTATCGAGCGCCGGCGTGGGGAAGCCCGCTTCGGCGAGCTGACTGGCGATGGGAATTGCCTCCTCGCGGAGGGCCTCAGGCGGATGCGGGAGTGGCGCCGACCCCCCTTCGACGTAGGTTTGCCGCTCGATGGCCTTCATCCGCTCGCGCAGTTTCGAGTGAAATCGACAGATTTGGGCGATCAGGCCCGGATCGAGAGCCGTCGCCGATTTCAGAGCGGCCAGATCCTCACGCAGCACCGCCAGGAGCGGCGCCAGGCAATCGGCGTCCGTCTGCGGCAGCTCATCGATCGCCGCAATCAGGTCATTCGTTGCGAATTCGATGTCGTTGACGATGGCCGCGTTCACGGTGTCGTGCCCGGCGGCGATCGCGTTCGCCAGAACGCTGATGCAAAGCCCGAGCTGCGGCGCCGATTCCGGATCGACGTCGCTCGCGGCCGCGCGCAACTGAAACAGCGCGGCCTCGAGCATCACGACGTCCGTCATTCTTTGTTGAGAAGTTTCACCAGCCCCGAAACGATGTCGATCGGCAGCGGGAAGACGATGGTGGTGTTCTTCTCGACGCCGATCTCCGTCAGCGTCTGCAGATAGCGGAGCTGCAGAGCCGTCGGCTGCGTGGCCAGCACGCCCGCGGCATCCGCCAGTCTCTGCGACGCCGCGAACTCGCCCTCGGCGTGGATGAGCTTGGCCCGTTTCTCTCGCTCTGCCTCGGCCTGTTTGGCCATGGCCCGCAGCATCGACTCCGGCATGTCGACCTGCTTGACTTCGACATTCGCCACTTTCACGCCCCAAGGCTCGGTGTGCTGGTCGAGGATGGACTGGATGCGCGCGTTGAGCGAATCGCGATGGGCGAGAAGCTCATCGAGCTCCACTTCGCCGAGCACCGACCGCAGCGTCGTCTGCGCAAACTGCGAGGTCTGGTAGCGGTAGTCGAACACTTCGACCACCGCGCGCCGCGGCTCGATCACACGCAGGAAGACGACGGCATTCACCTTCAGCGTGACGTTGTCGCGCGTGATGATGTCCTGAGGCGGCACTTCGAAGGCCTCCTGCCGCAACGAGACCCGGACGATGCGGTCGATCGGCGCGAAGACGAGGAAGAGGCCCGGTCCTTTCGCTTCCGGCAGCAAACGGCCGAGGCGGAAGATGACGCCCCGTTCGTACTCCGGCAGGATCTTGATGGAGCTCAGAAGGTAGAGACCGAAAATGATGATGATGATCAGCAGACCCAGATTCATGGGAACCTCCGCGCGAACAGGTGGATTGTAGCGCTTGGTCTCGTGGTCGCGGGGTTTCGCGGTCTCGCGGGAGTCTTGCCGGTTCGGGGACGAGACGCCAGCGCTCCGGAAAACCGCCGCCGCCCGCCCCGGCAAGATGCAAGGGCTCGGTTTCGCTAAGTTCCGCCATTGGGGCTGGGACCGAAATCGCATCAAATTGGACCGACGCCGCTCCAAACGGATCGAAATCGGTCCAAATTGGATCGATACCGCATCAAATTGGATCGATGCCGCATCAAATTGGATCGATACCGCATCAAATTGGATCGATACCGCATCAAATTGGATCGATGCCGCTCCAAATTGGATCGATACCGCATCAAATTGGATCGATGCCGGATCAAGTTGGATCGATACCGCTCCAAATTGGACCGATGCCGCATCAAATTGGATCGATACCGCATCAAATCGGACCGATGCCGCATCAAATTGGATCGATACCGCATCAAGTTGGACCGATACCGCGGCAGCGCGAGACCCCGCAACCGCGAGACCGCTACTCAGCCGGTTCCACGACCAGGTGCAGCCCATTCACTCCGGCCACCCGCACGCGCGCGCCCTCGGCGATCGCGGTCGACGACATGGCGTTCCACAACTCGCCGTGTACGAAGACTTTGCCCTCGGGGCCGAGCGGCGTCCGGGCGATGCCGATCTCGCCGATCATCCCCTCGCTGCCGGTGGACACACGACCGCGCCGCGCGCGCAGGACCAGCGTCGTCAGGAACACCGCGATGATGCCGATGGGGACGCTGACCGCTACCGCCGTGACGATGTTCACCCGCATCTGCGGGATGGGACCGTCGACGAGAAAGAGCGCGCCGATCACCATGCAGACGATCCCGCCGGCGGCAAGGACGCCGTGCGAGGCGAACTTCGCTTCGAGCGCGAACAACGCGAATGCCACGAGCAGCAACGCCAGCGACGCGAAACGGGTCGGCAGGAAGTTCAGCGCGAACAGGGCCAGGACGATCGAAATCACGCCGACGACGCCCGGAACGACGGCGCCGGGATGGTTGAATTCAGCGAAAAGGGCCAGCGCGCCGAGGGCCAGCAGGAGGAAGGCGATGTTCGGGTCCATCAGCGAGGACATGAGCCGCTGCCGCAACGACATCTCGAAGACGTTCACCCGCGCGTTGGCCACGTGCAGCGTAACGCTGGTGCCGTCGTAGCGCTTGAATGTTCGTCCATCGAGTGCGCGGAGCAGCGATTGCTCGCTCGGCGCGACGATGTCGATCAGTTTCTGCGACAGCGCCTCCTGCTCGGTGAACGACTTCGACTCGCGAACCGCGCTTTCGGCCACGGTCACGTTGCGCCCGCGCTTCGCGGCGATCGTGCGCATGAAGGCGGCGGCATCGTTCTCCATCTTCGCCTTCATGGTCTCGTCCATCGTTTCGCCGAGGAGCACCGGGTGCGCCGCGCCGGTATTCGTTCCGGGAGCCATGGCCGCGATGTCGGCTGATTCGAGAATGAAGAAGCCCGCCGACGCGGCGCGGCTTCCGGCGGGCGCGACGTAAACGATCACCGGTACCCGCGAGGTCATGATCTTCTCGACGATGGATCGAGTGGAATCGAGCAGACCGCCCGGCGTGCTGAGCACCAGGATGACGGCGTCGTCGTGCTCGCTCTGGGCCTGATCGATCGCGCGCCCGATGAACTCGTCGCTGATCGGATGGATCATGTCGTTGACGTTGAGCCGCAGCACGCTGGCGTGAGCGTTGAAGGCGGCGGCAGTCAGGAGCGCAGCGATGGCAAGAGCGCGTCTCATGACGCTGATCGTACACCTGTGACTGCGGGTATGCCGTGTCGCGACGGAGCGCTGGCGTCTCGCCGGCTGGCTCGGCGGCGTCTCGCCGCTGAGGGGGTTACAAGCGAATGTACGGAGTCTTGCCAGAAACGGGGGCGAGACGCCCCCGGGCCAGCCGGCGACGCCAGCGCTCCGGCGCGAAGCCGCAGCCTCATTGCGGCCCGTAATCCGGAGTCGGCTCGTAGTTGAAGAACTTCGTGATGTCGTTTCGGAAGACGAGCTTGAAATCGCCGATCGGGCCGTTGCGCTGCTTACCGATGATGATCTCGGCGATCCCCTTCTCCTCGGTGTCTTTGTTGTAGACCTCATCGCGGTAGATGAAGCAGACGACGTCGGCGTCCTGTTCGATCGATCCCGATTCGCGAAGGTCGGAAAGCTGCGGCCGGTGATCGCCGGTGCGCTGCTCGGGACGGCGGGAGAGCTGCGAGAGCGAGACCAGCGGAAGGTTCAGCTCCTTGGCGATTGCTTTCAGGCCGCGCGAGATCTGCGAGATTTCCTGGTTGCGCGACTCCGTTTTCCCCTTCACGGCCATGAGCTGGAGGTAGTCGACCATGATCATGTCGAGGCCGGCCTCCATCTTCAGGCGCCGCGCCTTTGCGCGCATCTCCATGATGTCGATGCCGGGCGTGTCGTCGACGAAGATCTTTGCTTTGGCCAGCCTGGCCGACGCCTCAGCCAGATCACGCCAGTTCCGCTCGCTGAGCATCCCCGCGCGAATGAGGTGGTTCGATACGCCTGACTCCGAGGAGAGGATGCGCAGTCCGATCTGCTCCTTCGACATTTCGAGCGAAAAGACGCCGACCGAGTAGAGGCGCTGCGCCGGCGACCGCGGCTCGCCCGAGCGGTCGGGGATGGCGATCGATTCGGCGATGTTCATCATGAACGAGGTCTTCCCCATCGATGGGCGGGAGGCGATGATGATCAGGTCCTGCGCCTGGAATCCGGACGTGAATTCGTTGAACCTGTCGTAGCCCGTCGGGATGCCGGTGATGAGCTTTCCGGCGTGCTGCAGTTGTTCGATCGCGGTCATGTTCGACCGGGTGATGCGTTCGAGCGCGACGAACCCCTTCTCGATCGATCCCTCGGCGATCTCGTAGATCGACTTCTCCGCGATGTTGAGCACGTCGGCCGGTTCGCTCGGAGCGTCGAGCGCCGCGCGCATCACCGAGTTGCCCATGACGATCAGCCGGCGCAGCGTCGACTTCTCTTTGACGATGCGCGCGTAGCGCTCGACGTTGGCGATGTCCGGGATGCCGTCGACGAGTGAGGCCACGTACGCGGATCCGCCGACCTGTTCGAGCTGGGCATTCTTGGCCAGCTCCTCGCGGACCGTGAGCGGATCGATCTCTTTGCTCTGCTCCGCCAGCCGCCGCATCGTGGCGAAGATCGTTCGATGCGCATCGCGAAAAAAATCCTCGGTGTTGATCGTTCCCACCACGCGGTAAAAGGCGTGGTTGTTGATCAGGATCGATCCGAGCACCGCGCGCTCCGCATCCGGAGACTGCGGCATCGGCCGGTCGAGTGCGACGTCAAGTTGCGCTACGGACATTGGGTTGAAGGAGGCGGAGTCTAGGCCTTTTTTTCACCTTGGCGGGATGCTCACAGTCGCCTCACACGTGTTCCACACCATTTCCACAGGACGGCGAGCGCCATCGACTGGGGAGGTGAGCGCAGGTTAGCAAAACGTGGAGGAAGCCTGTTGAAAAGTGAAGATTTCCCTTGACACGAGTGGGGACGTTTCTACGGTTCGTAGAATGGGAATCGCTTTCGTGCCTGCGGGTTATCATGAAGGCATGCGTGCAACGTCGAAGCGCAAGATGATCAGACTCAAGCAGATCAGGAGCGGAGTTGGCGCTCCGCGCGAAATGCGCGACGCGCTCAAAGCTCTCGGCTTGGGAAAACGGTTTAAGTTTTCCGAGCTTCCGGACACAAAAGAAGTTCGCGGTATGATCGCGAAAGTTCCTCATCTGGTTTCGATCCTCGATGGCCCTGACATCCTCTTCCCGCGCGAAAAGAGCACGTTGGGAGTGGACCGAATCCTCGACGCCGTCGAGGCAGTTCGAGCACTGCGAAAGTAAAGTTTGAAGTGCTGCGCGGACGTGACCCCGAGTACGAGAGGAACGTTCTTTGGACTCAACGGTCATCGGGTCCGACTGACCATCATCGACGTTGAAACTCAACGGTGAGTCGATTCGACTGGCCGTTGACGACGTTGGACTGAACGGTGACTCGATCCGACTGACCCTCGACGACGTTGGACTCAACGGCGACTCGATTCGAGCGACCCTCGACGACGTTGGACTCAAGCAACGGAATGCTCGCCTCCGGTAACCCTGTTGGTCAGCGAGTCGTCTGATACCCGTCTGGAGGATCCTGAATTGATCAAACGCATACTCATCCCCTTGTTCGCGCTTGCGCTACCGGCTTTTGCGCAGCAGGGCACGCCGGCGCAGCCGCCGGCGGCATCGCAAATGGCGCCCGGGCAATCCGCGGCCACGGCCACGGATGCGCAGAAAGCGGTGGCCGTCGTCAACGGCGAGACGATCACCGTCGAGAAGCTCAACCGGATGTACATCAACCTCAACGCCCAGATGCGCAAGCAGTACGACGACAACGGCGGCAAGGGAGCGTTCCTCGAGAACTACATCCGCAAGCGTCTCCTCATTCAGGAAGCGTACAAGTCTGGTTTTGATAAACGGCCAGACGTGGTCGCTGCTGTCGAGTCAGCGCGCGAGTCGACCTTGTTCGATCGCTACGTGCGCGACGTGGTGGCCACTCCGATTGTGACCGACGCCGACACCAGGGCGTACTACAGCGACCACCCCGACGACTTTGCCACACCGGAAAAGGTGCACGTCCGCCATATCGTCATCGCCGACATCGCCAGCGGCCCGGGACAGAAAACCAAGGAACAAGCGCTGGCGGAAATCGAGAAGGTGCTCAGCGAGATTCGCGCTGCCGACGTTCTGAGCGCGCAGGGAACGGCCGATCAGGAGACGCTGGCGCACTTCCGCATCCTGCACTTCTCGGAAGCGGCGAAAAAGTATTCCGAGGATGGCTCACGCGAGAGCGGCGGCGATCTTGGATGGATCGTCAAGGGTCAGACCGATCCCGATTTTGAAAAGGCGGCCTGGAACATGAAGCCCGGAATCATGAGCGGAATCGTTCACACGAAGTTCGGCTATCACCTCATCCTGGTCGAAGGGCGTGCGCCGGCCGGCACGGAGCCGTTCGAAAACGTTCAGTCGGGCATCCGTGAGTACCTGCTCACGCAGAAGGCGCCGGATGTCATGGCCTCGGTCACCCGGCTTACGAACGAGCTGCGCGCCAACAGCCGCATCAGCACGTTCCCCGAGAACATCAAATAGCTGCTACGACGCGGCGCTCGCGGCATCGCGGGCGCCGTGCGCGGCTTCCCACTCCTCGGCTTCCGGGGAGAAGAGGTTGATGCGCGCTTTCTTGTACTCGCGCGTCGGATAGAGCGCCTGCTTCTCATCGATGCCGGTATCGATGGCGATGTCGGCGATGATCGACTCGCACTCATCGACCGAGCGTCCGTGTACGATCGTGTAGAGGTTGTACGGCCAGTCGTCGTAGACAGGGCGGAGATAGCAGTGAGAGACAGCCTTGTTCTGCGACATCTTGACGCCGACACTTTCCACTCTGTCAGCCGGAACGACCCACACACCCATGGCGCTCGCGGCGAAGCCGGTCTTGCGCGGCTGAACCACCGCGCTGTAGCGGCGGATGTATCCCCGCTTCAGCAGAGATCTCGCCGAGGCGAGCAATTCGTCGGAGGAGACACCGTTGGTCCTTGCCATCGCCTCGAAGGGCCGCGGCTGGAGCGGAAGATCGCGTTGCAGAAGACGGACGGATTCGATCTCCAACGGTGTCAGCGGCGCGAACTGGCCGTCACCATGTGATTCATCCGAGTCGTTGCTCCCTTTGAACTGCCGGAGGGTCGGCAGTGCGCGAACGGTCTCGCAGCCGGCCTCGTCGCCGAGGATCTCGACCGTCTTGTCGAGGCCAAGGCGGGATCCCGGCGCGACGGCGATCGTGAACCACAGGTTGAAATCGTTGTTTCGCCGGTAATTCTGCGTCACACCGGGGTGCGCGTTGATTACCGCCGCCGCCTCGTCGATCCGTTCGGGATCGACTTTGGCCGCCACGAGACACGATCGGTAGCCGAGCGCTCGCGCATCGAACTGCGCCGCGAGCTGCCGGAGCGGGCCTTCGCGTTTCAGGCGCTCGATGCGCTTGATGACTTCTTTCTCCGACATGTCGATCGCCTGTCCGATCAGGGCGAACGGTGTCGAAACCAGCGGAATCTCACTTTGCAGGGTACCCAGCAGCTCACGGTCCCGTTGATCGATTTCCTGCATTTGGATCCTCGGCTCACATTGTGGCGTTGGGATGTTGGGGATGTGCCGATTGTATGAGATCGGACGCTCGTTCACCAGTGTTCAAATGGCGGAATCGGCGATTCATCGGTAGCAATCGTCGGAAAGTCGTTGGCATCGAGTCGCTCCTCCCCTCCGCCCCGTGCAAGAAGCGCCGCAACCCACTGGCGATGACGCCTTGCCGCCTCTTCGACCGAGGTTCGATCGATGCCGCACCAGCTCTTCGGAAAACGTTCCAGCTTCTCCAGGGCGGCATCGAAAAGACGCAGTCCTCCCGAAAATGTCCCTCGCTTGACGTGGTGATAGGCAGCCGCGAGCTGGATGAGTCCCTGCAGGAAAAGATGAACATCCGACTCCGCCTCCAGCCAGATCGTCTCCCACGATTCATGGGCATCCCAGAACTCGCCGGCATTAAAATGATTAAGGCCGGCACGGAAATAGGTGACGAAGTCGGTCATGAGGTTGCTCGTTTCGCGTTGGAAGCTTGGCACACAGACCGCGCGACCGCGTAACCCCGTTAATCGCTCGTCCTCGTTCCCTTTCGAAGCGTTTCGCACATCGCGGTGGTGAAGTCGGCTGTCGTACCTCTCCCGCCGATGTCGCGGGTGCGGTGCTCGGGGCCGGAATCGAGCACTTTCATGATCGCGTCATCGATCCGTTGAGCCGGCCCCATCTCGCCGAGGTGGTGGAGCATCAGCACCGCCGACTTCAGCATCGCCAGCGGGTTGGCTTTGTTCTGGCCGGCGATGTCGGGCGCGCTCCCATGCACCGCCTCGAAGACCGCACCGCTCTCGCCGATGTTGGCGCCGCCGACGACGCCCAGTCCGCCCACCAGTCCAGCGGCGAGGTCGGAGACGATGTCGCCGTAGAGGTTTTCCAGCAACAGGATGTCGAACTGCGTCGGATCGGTGACCATCTGCATGCAGAGGTTGTCGACGATCTTGTCGTCCGCGACGATACTCGGATACTCCTTCGAGACGTTGCGGAAGCACTGCAGGAAGAGGCCATCCGACAGCTTCATGATGTTGGCCTTGTGGATCGCCGTGACTCGCTTGCGTCCATGCGTCCGCGCATATTCGAAGGCGAAGCGGGCGATCCGCGTCGACGCTTTCTCCGTGATGATCTTCAGCGATTCGACGACGCCCGGGACAACCTCGTGTTCAAGGCCGCTGTAGAGGTCTTCCGTGTTCTCCCGGACGACGATGATGTCGACGTTCTCGAAGCGCGTGATGATGTTCGGCATCGACTTAACCGGCCGCAGGTTGGCGTAGAGGTCGAGTGTCTTGCGCAGCCGGACGTTGATGGAAGAGAACCCGGTGCCGATCGGCGTCGTGACCGGTCCCTTCAGCGCAACTTTGTTGCGCAGGATCGATTCGATCACCTCACCCGGCAGGGGGTCACCGGACCGTGCCAGCGCTTCGGCACCGACGAAGAACTTCTCCCACTCGACGTCGACCCCCGAGCACTCGATGATCGAGACCACCGAGGCCGTGACCTCGGGGCCGATCCCGTCACCTGGGAGAAGCGTGATCTTGTGTTGCGTCATGATGAATCCTTTCCGACCGCTCACGCGCCGTTGCTAAGGAGAAGTCCATCGGCAGCAGGTCGGACAGCGAACCATATTCGGGCAGTTCGTCGATGCAGCGACGGACGCTTTCCAGCGTCGGCGGGATGAAGTCGAGATACCACATGCGGCCGCGCGTGAGCGGCTGCTTTGAGAACGTACCGAGAATCTTGATGGAGCGCTGAAGCAAGGTCTCGAAATAGCGGCGACGCATCGACCGGCGTTCACCGTGAGGCAACGCGGTGCGGGCCGGCAAGCCATGGACCCGCCACTCCGCATAGTAGTCGACCAGCTCCAACTCCGTTGCTTCACCCAGGATGCGGGCCACGCCGCGGTCACGAAGGAGAGAGGCGATATCGTAGGTGTCAGGACCCATTCGGAGATCCTGATAGTCGATGAGATAAAGCTTCTCGTTAAAGATATGAATATTCTGGCCGTGATAATCGCGGTGACATAAAACGTAGGGGTGCCGCGAAATATTATCGGCCAGTTTTCTGAGCAATGGTTTTAGAGCCGCGGCGGCCGCGGCGGGCACGCCCATGAGTTTCTCGACGTAGAACTCACGCGACATCTCCAGCTCGTTGAAAAAGAAGTCGCCCGTGAACGGCGGATTGATGTCTACCGCGCCGGCCTTCTGGAAGTAGGCGAGGAGCGTGACCGCCTTCCGGTACCAGCGAACCCCTTCCTCGCGGTCGCGGTGGAGGAGGTCGAAGAGCGTCTGATCGCCGACATCCTGCTGCAGCATGGCCGCGTCGCAGTGCTCCATCAGCTTCGGCAGGTAGGCGTGCTTCGATGCGGCGCGGTACGCGGAAAGAACCCGAGGCAGATCGTGACGCACCTCATCCGGGTACCAGGTCAGCATGTGCCTGCTCCCGTCGCCCGCGGTGATCCGGTAATAGACCCGAACCGAGGCATCGCCGGGAAGCCGCGCAGCCGACCATCCGTCGCCGAGCCACGACCGTAGCGCGGTGGTGACTTCCACCGGAAGTTCAGCGGTTTCCTTCATGACTCCGGACGTCCCTTGCAGACTGCGTGACACCAGCAGGTCCCACGCAGTCTGCGCACGGTCCGGACGGGCAGAATCTTATTTCGGCGCCGGGCCCTGCTCATCGGGCTTGGCGTTGCGGATCACGATCTTGTCGATACTTATGGGATTGATCGGACGTTCCTGGCCGCCGGCCGGCGCGTTAACGATCTTGTCAGCGATGTCCATCCCTTTCGTCACCTGACCGAAGACGCTGTACTGCCCGTCGAGCGACGGATAGTCGGCGACCATGATGAAGAACTGCGATGAGGCGCTGTTCGGAGAGTTCGAGCGCGCCATCGATACGATGCCACGCTTGTGCTTGACGGAGCTGAACTCGGCGTCGATGTTCTTACCGGAGCCGCCCGTGCCCCACGTCGACGGCGGGCCGGAGATCGTGTTCGGGTCGCCGCCCTGGATCATGAAGCCTGGAATGACGCGATGGAACTTCGAGCCGTTGTAGAAGCCCTTCTCGGCGAGGTCGATGAAGTTCTTCACATGGTTCGGCGCGACGTCAGGGAAGAATCGGATGTCGATCTCGCCGGCGCTGGTGTGCAGCTCGGCTACCTTGTTCTCGTACTGGCTCATCGGCTTTTTCTCCTCTGTTGCGGTCGTCGGCGCGGCCGTAGGCGGTACGGTAGCCTCGGTCGCGGTTGCACTGCTGGTGGTCATGGTGTCTGTTTGCGCGACTGCCGTCCCGTTGGGCACGTTGCTCGAGGGCGAGCATGCAGTGACGGCGACGGCGAGCAGCGCGTAGATGACGTTATTCAAGAGCATCCTCCTTCGTGGTCTCGGTGGCGAATCCTACTACGCCGAGCGCCGGAGTCGAGGCCGATGAGCCGGTGGCAATCAGGGGAACATGTCCGTTCCGTTCGTTTCGAGTGTACCGATCGTCAGATGGCGAATCGGATGCTGAGGCTCGAACTCGATCCGCAGCATAGTGACGCTGCGCTCGCCGGGCTTGACGACGACCTCTCCGAAGTAGAGCGTGCCCACTCCAGCGACAACGAGGGTCTGATCCTGGTCATCAAGAAGAGCCGATGCGAGCGGTAACGACGCGCCGTCACGACCGCGGAGAGCGGCGAAGGTTCGAACCTCGTTCAGACGGACAGCATCAGGCCGCAAGGAAACGTGGCGACCATCGACGACGACGTTCTTGAGGCGAAGGTTGTCAATGGTGATCTCTGCTTCCGCAGCACCCCGTGCCTGGCGCCCTACGACGCGGGCGGTGATCTCTTCGATCTGGATGCGGCCGAGGATGTCGATATTGCGCAGAGCCACCACTGCGGTAGTGACGGCGACATGGCCGTCATCGGTCCCGAGTACGGAGGAGGTTGCTTGATCGAAACGAATACCGTTCGTGTCGTAGTGTTCGACGACGACATTCCCCGCGCCACCGGCGGGCGCCAGCGCCACTGCGCCAGCGGTCGGGACGTCGCCGCCGATTGCGATGACCTGTGCGTGAAAATGATGGTGCATCGCTGCGGCCGGGAGTGCAACGAGCATCAGCAGAAACGGTAACACGCGGGATTTCATGACGAACCTCCTTCACGGGTAAGACGCCGGCGTCATTGCCGGCGGTCTGAGACGATCGAATGGGCGCTTCAGGCACTCATGATCCTGAGTAGAGGACGAAGGGAGCCCAGTACCTCGGCTGCCGGTAAACCGTGGCGCCGCCGTGAATCAACTTGAGTTTCGCGGCGCGCAGCGAGGTTGCTGGATCCTGACCGGCACGGATACCCGCATAGAGGTCGTCCATCATTTTCGGCGTAGCGTCGTCGTTCGCTTCCCACAGAGCTGCGATCACTTGGCGCGCACCGGCGTGCAGAAACGCCCACGCCAGGCCCACAAGGCCTTCACCGGTGTAGGTTCGCGTGCCGGCGCCGTGACAGCTCGAGATGGTGACGAGTCCAGCTCGCAATCGATGTTTGAGGATATCGCGCGCATACAGCTTGTAATCGTCGCCGTCCCGAGCAAGAATTACAGCAGAGTCGAGCGGGCGCTGGCGGGTAGCAATGCCGTGGGCTACGAAATGGATGAATCCATATTGTCCCGCGTTAGCCCTCTCGTACGCGCGGGGCGTTGCCGCCCTTCCCTTTAAGGTCGTGCACCTCTGAGGGAAGTGCTGCTGGACGAGCGACATCTCCTCCGCGGCCTTCTTTAGGCGCGGAAACTCCGGGGCAGGCGACGGCGGATCGCCCACCAGAAGCATCGAAGCTGGTGGTACTCCGGTCCGCGGACGATCGAGCAATTCGAGCGAGCCAGCTGTTTCGATCGTGACGTTCTCAATCCAGTAGTGCCTCGTTGCCGGATCGACGAGCGTTTCCATGTTGAACGCATGCATTTGGCCGTCCGGAACGATGATGACGCGCCCACCTTTCGGGATGCGCTTAGCTACCGGCTCAACAAGCATGCTATATAACTCGGCGCCGTGTGCCTGGGTTGCGTCGCCCACACGGACGCTGCGGATCTCTTTCGAGTAGATAGCCACCTTTTCTGCGATCGTACTCGCCGAGGGCAGTCTAGCGACTTCAATTGCCGAAGGAGTAATGGTCCAGACGTACGAGCGTTTCGAGCCTAACCAATAGGACAAGAGTATAGCGTGGCGATCACGGGCCAGACGCATGGGATCGACGCGCCGCGGTACCGTGCCGGTATCCAGCGATTCCGCGAGCGTTTGCGCCCGGCTGGCTTCAGCTACCGAGAGTGCCTCTGCGACGTGGTTCTCTGTCAGAAGAAAGGAGACGTAGTCGTCGTAAATCTCGCGCACGAGCGTACCAAAGGGCAAGCGGAGCTCGTCGGATCTCACATCTTTCCGCGCCTCGTCGGCCGTATCGATGGCACGGCGGAAGTGTTCGTCCGCATCGGCATAACGATTCGCCGCAACGTGGAACTGTGCAAGGCGTGCTTCCGCCTCCCATTTCTGCGGCTTTGACTCCGCCGAGGCAATCACCCGCTGCGCTTTCTCGACAGCCGAGCTGAGCTGGCCGGAGGCGGCGTCGATTCGGGCGTCGATCAGCAGCGCCCGGAGCACTTGCTTTTGATCATTCTCTGCACGCGCAAGGGTCGATGCCTCCTCGTTCGTCAGACGAGCGGCGCGCAGATCTCCCGTTTCGAGTTGTGCAGTAGCCAAGTTGATGGTGAAATCGGCAAGATCGCGATGCTTGGCTGGTCGCGCGATGGCTAACCCTCGTTCGTAGTACTGGAGCGCCGATACCTGGTCTCCTCGCATATGAGCGATGTCGCCGAACAATTCAAAAAATACGATGAGATCATGATCGGCTCGAAGCCGGGTGGCCAGCGGGATAGCGTGGTTCAATAGGATCGCTGCGTTCTCAAAATCTCCGACAGACTCGTAGGCCCAAGCCAGATTCCCTTCGATCTTTACGATCGTCAACTCCGATCCAGACGCCTGCGCCAGCGCGAGCTGGCGTCGAAACAGATCGATCGACTCGTCGTAACGTTGCTGCTCCGTCCTCACAATCGCCAGCGTCGACAACGCCTTGATCTCGATTGCTGGCTGCGAATAACGCCGTGCGGCCGTGACGGCAGCACGTGCGTAGAGGATCGCGTCGTCCTGCTTCTTGCGGGCGTACTCGAAATTCGCGCGATAAAGAAGGACTTCACTAATGGATCGAGGTTGATAGGCGTGGGCAAGTTTCTCGGCGCGTGCCAGGAGTTTCTCGGCAACCGGGAATTGCTTGTCTCGGTAGTACGCAGTTGCCAAATATGTCAGACGGTAGACTTCGAGGTCGCTATGGGCAAGGCGACGTGGCAACTCCGGTTCGAGGGCAACAAGCGCAGAAGCTGCATCACTACGGCCGAGGAGCACCTTGCCGCGGAGCACACGAAGGCCCCACACGGCGTCGGCGTCATTGCCACCGAAGCGTTGCAACGCAGCGTCGATGTACGGAAGTGCTGCGCTCCAGTCGCCGCGCTCGCACAACAGCGCAGCCTGCTGGTACGCAGCTCCCTCCTCACTCTTCGATGTTCCCGCGAAGATCGCGAAAAACAGCAGAAGACAAAACAGCCTAAGGGACCATTTCCGTACCATTCGTCGTTACCGAAGCCGCCGTTCCATCTCCCATAATCGGGCAACCGAATTGAAATCGCAAAAGATTGAGTCTGCGCTCTCCCGGCTTGATGATCAATTCGCCGACCTTGATCGCGCCGAACTCGGCGACCTTGATGACATATCCGTGGCGGCGAACGGGGAATCTGCTACGCAGCTCCTCCGCCTTGAACTGTGAATCATCGACAACGTCGATGCCGTCGATCGAGTCGACCAGCGAACAGTGGATCGAGCCATGGTCGTCGGGCGCACCCTCTGTGCAGTCCTTCGGGTTCCAGCAGAAGCGATCGCAGAGAAGCTCGGCGACGCGCCTTTCCTGTGCCTGCTGAAACGCGGTATCTTGCGCGACTTGGCTGTTCGCGCTAATGGTTTGTTGCACACTCTCTGCAATCAACCGTTGTACCTGAGTATCGTCAGCCATGTCGCGGCCGGTCTTGGCCAGCGCGGCGGACAACGTGGCGTGCGTCGGATAGCGCGCAAAGAAGTCGTGATTGAAGTTGACCTGAACAGGCTTTCCTCCAATCCTGAGGTTCTCGACCGACGTGCCGTGAACGGTGATCTCACCTTCCTCTTCTCCCAGGACGTGGCGCGAGGTGATGCGGCTGGATAGCAGGTCGGCATGCAACAGGTTCAACACGTTGAGATTCTTGATCGTCACCGACGCCAACGTGTTGCGGATGTCGCCCTCTTCGCTTCCGCCGACGTAGACCGAGGCCTCGTCGAAGGTGATGATCCCCTTGTAGTCGAAGTTACGAACCGACTCGTAGCCCTCGCCGCCACTGGGAGCGAGCGCGACCGACGCTTGGCTGGGGATAACGCTGGAACTCGGCTGCTGAATGCGCCCACCGAATGCGAGGGCGCTCGCATTGAATGCGAATGACATGACTGCCTCCTCTTCTCTCTACGGTTACCGAACCTCCACTGCGAAGGGGTACGCGGCGATCTCTCGGTCGCCACCTCGGATCACAACGTTGTACTTGCCGCTGCGGAGGGTTTGCGCCTTCACCGGCATCCGGACCGCGGTCTCCGCCTGCTTCCGGGTCACGGAGATCGTCTGGACGATCCCGCCTGCTGCATCCTGCAATTCGCAGGTGTAGAGAGGCAGCGAGTGTTCCGGCGGAGGAATCACGAAGTACAGAGCTACCGGCTGATCGGCTCGTAGTTTGCGGACGTCATTGGGGCCGCGCGAGGAATCGAGCTCGATCGGCTGTTCGGCCGCAACAATACTGACAGGCTGTCCGATCGAGGTCGGAACCCGATGCTGCCAAAGGTACGCGCCGCCGACCGCCATGACGACCGCGGCGGCAACCGCCCAGCGCGTGAAGTGATTCGCCGGCTCGACACGACCCGCCGTCCTGACTCCGGCGGCAATCTTTGTCTCGTCGCGCACGTCGCTCGAGCATTCGGCGCAATCGAAAAAATGATCCTCGAACGCGTCGCGCTCGGCTGGCTCCATTTCGCCGAGGACGTAGCGCTCCGCGGCCATCGATTCCACCACTGTGCGATGCTCTTCGGCGAACTTCAGTTCTACGTCGTCTTGCTGTTCCATGTGCCCGTCTCTCTGCCCTTCTCAGTTTGGTAGTGACGGATGGTCGTCATCCGTTTCATCGGAGTGCATCCGGGTCACGTTTCGGCGCCAGCTCTTTCGGAACTTATCCTTGGCCCGATGAAGCAGCACGCGCAGATAGCTGGGCTTGATTTTCAACTCGCGGCAGATATCGTCGGGGCGGCGTTGCTCGAAGAAATGGGCGCGGAGAATCAACGCGTCGCGCTTCGGCAGATCGGCCATCACGACGCGGACGTGCTCGGCCTCCTCGGCGCTGAGGAGCGCTTTTACGACATCCTCCAACGTGACGACTTCGAGATGCTCGTCGGTCAGCGGCTCGGTGCGATTTGCCTTCCGGTACCACTCGAACAGGATGTTCGTGCATATGGAGTTGACGTAGGAGCCCAGCCGCCGGCCGTCGCGAATCCCGCCGTCCGGCGAGCGCAACGTTTCGAAAAAGCGGGCAAAGACCGTCTGTCGGACGTCATCGATCGCATCCATTGACGGCAGCCGCCTGCGGAGCTTGATCAGCAGAAGCTGCTGGAAATACGAGTGAAAATGCTCCTCGGTCCAGCGGTCTCCTTCCCGCAGACGCCGGACGTATTCGTCGTCGAACGTGAAGAGTTCCATGAATAGTAGAGTGACTGAAACGTTACTTTAGCAGCTACGTGCCCTTCCAGCCTCGCGTATTTCCTTAGCGGTGCAGACGGCTGACGGCCTTCCGAAGCGCCGCGTGACCGATGGCGATGTCGATGCTGCGCTGCAGCATCGGGACGTACTGCGCTGAAAACGCGCCGGCGGCTTTTGCACCGAAGAGGCGGTCGATACGGCCGGCGATGGCGGCGACGTCCGCCGCTTCGAAATCAGTCCGCGCCATCTCGTCGATATCGACGATGAGGGAAGTGACAGGCTTGAGCCATTCGAAGAAGGGATCGTCCGTCAGGAGCTGAAGGAGTTGCGCAGGCTTGACCGGCGCAACGGCGAGCGCGTAGTCCTCTTTCGCGGCATCGATGAGAGCGCGATGAAGCGGAAGAAGGAGCTTCGAAACCTCGCGGAGCGATTCACGCTGAACAGCGCGCTCAGGCGAGTCCGGCGTGTGCATCGTCCGCGCGTAGAACGATTTCTTGTCGAGCGGCATAGCCCCGTAAACATCGCGCCTCCACGGTTGGTTGGGGAAGGGTGGGTAGGCAGTGGCCAACCGTGGAGGCGCGAAACCGTGATGATGAGAAACGAAAGTCTACCGCAAGTGGAGCGGCGCAAGTAAAGGTCTTTCTTGCCTCCGCGCGGCGCACGGGCTTAGAATGCGCCCCCGCGCCGGGCCCGCCTCGGAATGTGATTCCGGCACGGGTGGTTAACGACGCTTGCTTGCACCCATAGCTTAATTGGATAGAGCATCTGACTACGGATCAGAAGGTTCGAGGTTCGAGTCCTCGTGGGTGCACCAACTCAGGAACAAACCGGCGGCGGGCAATGAGCCCGCCGTTGTAATCTTTGAACGATGGATCATCAGGCGCGGTGGATGAAAGAAGCCCTTGCGCTTGCGGAAGAAGCCGCCGCGGATGGAGAGATCCCGGTCGGTGCGGTGATCGTCGACAGCGAGGGCGTGATCATCGGACGCGGCCGTAACCGGCGCGAGTCCGGCGATCCTCTCGGCCATGCCGAGCTGATCGCCATCCGGCAGGCCGCCGAGGCGATCGGTGACTGGCGGTTGGAAGGGACGACGATGGTGGTGACGCTCGAGCCGTGCGCGATGTGCGCCGGCGCGCTCGTCAACGCCCGCGTCGCGAAGCTGATCTTCGGAGCGTTCGATCCGAAGGCGGGGTTCTGCGGCACACTCGGAAATCTGGTTCAGGATGCGAGGCTCAATCACCGGCTGGATGTCGTCAGCGGGGTTGAAGCCGAGGAGTCGAGGCGTCTTCTGCAGGAGTTCTTTCAAGGGTTGAGAAAGCGGTCGCAGGATACGGAGAGGTGGCAGAGTGGTTGAACGCGGCGGTCTCGAAAACCGTTATACCTTCACGGGTATCGGGGGTTCGAATCCCCCCCTCTCCGCCACCCGGCACGGCCGGGGGCGTTGGTTGGCATAGCCTCCTCCGCCGGTCCGTCCTAAGTTGCTTCCGCGAACACGACGGTTTTATTGAAACGGAGAGATGGCCGAGTGGCTTAAGGCGCACGCTTGGAAAGCGTGTGTACGTTAACCCGTACCGTGGGTTCGAATCCCACTCTCTCCGCCAGCCCGCTGGTCCGGCAACCTGATCGGGCTCTACGGCGCGAGTGTCTTCTCGCCGAGAATCCCCACCGTGACACCTTCGTTGGTGACTCGCATCGTCCGGGTGCAGGTGCGGAGGATCTCCGCCGCACATTGGTTTGCCTCCGCTTCGGTCGCTGTCCTCTGTGGAATGTTCGCGCCGAGGTTTGTGAAGCGGATGAAAACGGCGAGGTGAGCGATCGAGGGATCGGTGCAACGGCAGCGCGACGGTACACCGGTGAATGACGCGGAACGGAGGTGGTAGCGGGCCGCGAGATCAGGGTATTGATCTTCGAGAGGACCGGCCCAGAAGAACTGGAAGATGTGCTTGCCGTTCGTGAAAACATCGATGCGGCTCTGTGGCGCAATGAAGCCTTTTCGCTCGGCCTCGGCCAGTGTCTCGCGGATGGGAAAGAAGACCGGTGCGTCAAAGTGTTCGATGAAGTTGCGCGCTGAACTGGGCCGGAAGGCATCGTGAATCGTAGGCGCGAGACCGATACAGTTGAGTGCGACGGCGGTCACGGCGATCATCGCGCCAGCTGCTCGATTGCGTTCGGCGAGGAGCTCCGCGGCGTAGCCGAGAGCGACGGCACCCATTGCGAGCGGAACGAGATTCAGACGCGGGTAGCCAGCCCATGGCTGCAGGATCTTCGCGAAGTACATGACGACGAAGTCGGCGACGCCGATGAACAGGAGTGCCGTGAAGGCGCGCCGTCTCACCGCGAAGACGAGCAACAGTGCGAGCGCGGCGATCACCAGCGGCAGAGCCGGACCGAACTGGAGGCCGATGCGCTCGCGGAAGAGAGCGAAGTGCGCGGCTCTGAGCGCCTGACCCGGGACCGGCGATGCCACACCCCATGTCTTGAAGACCTCACGCACCCGCCAGAAAAGGACGAAGGGCGTCCCAGCAACAGTCGTGACGAGAAGATGCTCCAGTTGCGCGCGCCGGTTCCCCCGGAATGGGAAGTAAACCGCTGCCACGATCGGCAGCGAGAGAATCAACTGCTCCTTTACCATCGCAGCAAAGCCGAGCAGGAGCAACGGCCGCCAGACAGCCTCCTCGCCGAAACGAACGATATGTTCGGCGGCCGTGAGCAGAAGGACGATCGCCCACGGCTCGAGATAGCCGCTGGTGAAGTAGTAGACGTTGTCCTTCTGCCAGAAGAGCAGCGCCGCGATGGTCATCGCCGTGATGTCGACATGCCTGCGCACGATGAGCGGCCGTAGAAGGAGCAACCATGCCGGGATCGCCAGCGTGTTCATCAATCGCTCGACATTGAGCGGCGAGGTCAAATGCATCACGGCGCGCAGCGGGACGGAGAAGAAGTGCAGTGTGCCGGGGTAACGTCCGGCAAACGATAGCGGTTGCGGCAGCATCAGCCCAATCGCGACGACGATGGCGAGCGAGATCAGGGGTACGGAAGAGTTTTCGATTCGGCGCGTACGCCACGCGACGAACGCCATCGCGGTGACGGCGGCAATCCATCCCCACGGCCACCAGAATGCATACGCCTCGAGCGCATAAGCGTTGTGCGGGCATTGATCGCCGAGGTAGGGAAACTCCTCGCGCCACGTCGCGGCGAGGTAGAAAAAGCATGGAGCCGACGCCACAATCGCCAGCAGTCCATCTCGCGGGTTTGCTCTGACCGGAGCGCCTGGCGGCGACGGCAGGCTGAAAGTGAGCATCAGCGTCGCAGCCCCGACCGCAAGTGCGGCGATCCACGTTAGCGGAAAGACCGCCGGCGTGCCGATCCAGACTCCCGATATGAGAATGACCACGAAGAGGTAGACGGTCAGGAGCCGGCTTGGCAAGGCTCGTCGAGTATAGCCAAGATGGAAGTTCTCCCGGATTTGACCGGTTCAGGCACCGTGCGGGTTACAATCCCCGTCCGTTTCACGGCCCGCTGAGATGAGCCCGGGTCCTGTGCAGCAGGCACACTGAACCTCGTCAGGTCCGGAAGGAAGCAGCGATAAGGTGTTCCCCTGTGTGACACAGTACGGCCTGGGCTCTTCTGAACGTTCGGTGAAACGGGCACTGGTTTTCCCCGCCGCACCCACCTAGACTCCACGCCACATGTCCTATCAAGCGCTGGCGCGCAAATACCGGCCCCAATCCTTCAGCGACGTCATCGGTCAGGACACCGTCGTCCGCACGCTCCAGAATGCGATTGAAGGCAATCGTATCCATCATGCGTACCTCTTCGCCGGCGTCCGCGGGGTCGGCAAGACCACCGCGGCGCGAATCCTGGCCAAAGCGCTGAACTGCGTGAAAGGTCCGACGATCGAGCCGTGCAACGAGTGCACGATCTGCCGCGAGATCACCGAGGGCATCGACCTCGACGTCCGCGAAATCGACGCCGCCACCTACACCGGCGTTGACAACATCCGCGAGCTGCGCGACATCACGCAATTCCAGCCGGCGCGCGACCGTAACCGCATCTTCATCATTGACGAAGCGCACATGCTCTCGACCGGCGCGTGGAATGCGCTGTTGAAACTCCTCGAAGAACCGCCGCCCCACGTGATTTTCATGTTCGCGACGACGGAGATCAATAAGGTTCCCCAGACGATCATCTCGCGCGTTCAAAAAGAGATGCTGCGCAAGATCACCCTCGATGAGCTGAAGGAGCGGGTGCGCAGGATCTGCGAATCCGAGGGTATCGAGGCGGACCGCGGCGCGATCGAGATCATCGCTCGTCGTGGTGAAGGAAGCGTGCGCGACGCTCTTTCACTTCTCGACCAGGTGATTGCCTTCGGCGGCCGTTCGATCACGGCGGCTGATGTCGCCACGGTACTCGGACTTTCCGACTCGACCTTTTTCGCGCGCATTGCCGGTCTCATCGCCGAAGGCGATCACGGCGGCATTCTCGAAGCGCTGGACGAGGCATCCGAGAGTGGGCGCGATTTCAAGATGCTGTATCGCGATCTGCTGAGCTTTTTCCGCAATCTGCTGCTCGTCGCCGGCCGCGCGAACGAGTCGATGCTGGCTGTCGCGCCCGAGGATCTGCCGGCCATTCGCACGGCAGCGGAGATGTTCTCGTACTCGGAACTGCTGCGGATTGCCAATCTTTTGCTCCGCGACGACGAGACGGTCAATCGCGCGGAGCATCAGCGGCTGGCGGTCGAGATCGCGCTGTTGAAGGCGGCGACGTTCCCGCGGTTACGCGCGGTCGAAGAGGCGCTGGCAAGCGGCTCTGAGGTCTCGAGGTCTCGAGGTCGCGCGGTATCCGAGCCCAAAGCCCCGCAGGCAGCCACACACAGCGAGACCCCGCAACCGCGAAACCGCGAGAACGCGTCAACGCAGCAGCGAGAGCCCGCCGCAGCCGCGACGATTGAGTCTTTCATGGAGCGCGTGCAGAAAGCGCGTCCGCTCATCGGCGGTTACCTCGGCGCCGCGAAATCGCGCCGGCGCGACGGCGGCAGACTCCTGCTCACGTTCAACGATTCGTTCACCGCCGATCAGGTCCTCGGCGCGCGCGAGACACTCGAGCAGCTCGCCGCCGAGGTCTTCGGCGAAACGATGTCGATCGACGTCCAGCTCGACGCGCCCTCGGCAGCGGCCCAGGCCGCGAAGGCCTCGTCGCCTCTTCGCGACGATCCTGTCGTCCAGGCATTCCAGAAGCATCTCGGCGCGGACCTCGTCGAGTCACGAAAGCGTTAAGGGAGAGCTCATGAATCCGAAGCAGTTGATGAAGCAAGTGCAGCAGATGCAGGAGCAGATGCAGCAACGCATGACGGCGTTGCGCGTCGAGGGAAGCGCCGGCGGCGGGATGGTCAAGGCGGCGATGAACGGTTCCAAGGAGTTGCTGGCCATCATTATCGACAAGGAAGCCGTCGACCCAAATGACGTCGAGATGCTGCAGGACCTCGTCGTTGCCGCCGTGAACGAAGCCTCGCGCAAGGTCGATGAGGAGATGTCGAGCTCCGTCGGCGCCATGACCGGCGGGATGAAGATTCCAGGACTGTTTTGATGCGGTTGCGGGGTCGCGCGGTTTCGCGGTCTCGCAGTGCTTCACCGCGCGACCGCGCAACCGCGTAACCTCGCCACCGCGATATGACCGCTCCCCCTCTCGCAAACCTCATCAATGAGCTGACCAAGCTGCCCGGTGTGGGCGGGAAGTCGGCCTCCCGCATCGCGTATCACATCCTCAAGCGCACAACCAGCGAGGCAGAGTCGCTGGCGAATGCGATCGTGGATGTGAAGTCGAAGATCTTCCGCTGCTCGATCTGCAACAACATGACAGACGTCGAGCCGTGCGCGATCTGCTCCGATCCGCGCCGCGATGCGGGCGTGATCTGCGTAGTCGAAGAAGCGTTCAATATCCCGACGATCGAGCAGACGCGCGATTTCCGCGGCCTGTTTCATGTTCTCCTCGGCGCGCTTTCGCCACTAAAAGGAGTCGGCCCTCACGACATCGACGTGGGAGGGCTGATCAAGCGCGTACAGGCGGGAGGCGTCCGGGAGGTGATCGTGGCCACGAACCCGAATGTCGAGGGGGAAGCGACGGCTCTCTACCTCGCGCAGCAACTCCGGCCGCTGGACGTGAAAACGACGCGGCTTGCGTTCGGACTGCCTGTCGGCGGCGACCTGGAGTATGCCGATCAGGTTACGATGGCGAAGGCGCTGGAGGGGCGGCGCGAGATCACGTAGCTCGGGAAGTCTGGCCTACGTGTGCTACATTCATCCGTCCTAGTCTTCTCGCGAAACTATTGGTGAAAATACAAGATGGCGACTCCTGATCTCGTGATGTACGAGGAGGAGTACCAGCAGATCAAGGACACGCTCCAGCGACTGCAGGTCGACTCCAATTCCAAAATCGTCTTTCTGGTCGACAAAAACGGCCAGCAGATTGCCGTCCACGGCGACATGCGCGGCGTGGATGCAACCTCGCTTGCCTCGCTGACGGCCGGCAATGTCGCCGCTACCGATGGTCTGGCAAAACTCATCGGCGAGAAGGAGTTCTCGATCCTCTTTCATGAAGGGGAGCGGGACAACATTCACATTTCCCTCGTTGCCCAGCGCGTGATCCTGGTGGTGATCTTCGACGACCGCTCGTCCCTCGGACTGGTGCGGCTGCGCGTGAAGAAGGCATCCGCGGAGCTGGAGAAGACGTTCGAGGTCTTGCTGCGGAAATCCGAGGAGGAGCGCGGTAGTCTTTCCAGCCGCTTCGACTCGCCTTTCGCCGAGATCACCGACGAGGACATCGACAGTCTCTTCAGCGAATAGTTCCGCATGACGTTCATCAACTACGCAGCGCGCGAGATCAACTGCAAAATCGTCTATTACGGGCCCGGCCTGTGCGGGAAGACGACCAACCTGCAGTGGATCTACGACAAGACGAACCCGCAGGCGAAGGGAAAGCTGATCTCGCTCGCCACGGAGACGGACCGCACTCTGTTCTTCGATTTTCTGCCGCTCGACCTCGGCACGGTTCGCGGATTCAAAACCCGTTTCCATCTTTACACCGTCCCCGGCCAGGTCTTCTATGACGCATCGCGGAAGCTGATCCTGAAGGGAGTGGACGGCGTTGTGTTCGTCGCCGATTCACAGGAAGCGCGGATGGAGGCGAACAACGAGTCGCTCCAGAACCTGGACAAGAATCTGAAAGAGCAGGGGTACGAGCTGAAAACCGTGCCCTTCGTGCTGCAGTTCAACAAGCGCGATCTGCCGACGGCGCTCCCCGCTGACGAGATGTACCGACAGCTCAATTTCAAGGGTGAGCCGACCTTCGAGGCTGTGGCCATGAACGGCACCGGTGTTTTCGATACACTGAAAGCCGTTGCCAAGTTGGTGCTCACGGAGCTGAAGAAGAAATAAGCGCGGTCACGAAGCTCTTACCGGGTTGCACACGATGAGAATCGCTTTCGTCAAACCCCCTGTCGGCGGCATTCTCGGCCTGGAGATGCTCACCTTCGTGGAGCCTCTCGGACCGATCTGCGTTGCCGCGTGCCTCGAGGCCGAAGGGCACGAATGCAAGGTCTTCGACCTCCGTATCGACGGCGAAGAGCACGGCCTCGATCTCTGCAAGCGCTTCGCGCCGGCCGTCGTCGGTCTGCAGTGCAATTTCACGACGGAGCGCAACCGTACGGTCCGCCTTGCGCAGCGCATCAAACGGGAGAACCCCGGCGTCTTCGTCGTCGTCGGCGGACACGATGCCTCGCGCGATCCGAACTGGTTCCACCACGAGGTCATCGACGCGGTAGCGGTCGGCGACGGTGAGGAAGTGATGCCACCGCTGGTCGACGCGATCCAGCGCGGACACGATCTGGCCACCATTCCCGGCCTGATGCTCCATCGAGATGGACGCTGGGTCAGCACCGGGCATGCACCGACGCGTAAGAATCTCGACGACTATCCGCTGCCGGCGCGGCATCTCATCGAACAATACGCCGATCACTACTACATCAACTTCCACAAGCCGCTGGCCCTGATGGAAACCGCGCGCGGCTGTCCCTTCAAGTGCAACTTCTGCTCGGTCTGGAAGTTCCACGAGTCGACCTTCCGGGAGAAATCTCCGGAACGCGTCGTTCGCGAGCTGCAGGCGATCAAGGCGGAGGCCATCTTCATCACTGACGACATCTTCTGGATGAACGTTAGACGCGGCGAACAGATGGCCAAGCAGATCAAGGCCGCCGGTATCAAGAAGTTTTTCACCGTGCAGACCAGGACCGACATCATCTGCAAGTTCCCTCACCTCATCGAGATGTGGAAGGACTGCGGCAAGCTGGCCATCTTCCTCGGGCTGGAGTCAGTCACCGATGAAGGTTTGAAGGCGGTCAACAAGAAGAACACCGCGGACAACAACGTCAAAGCGATCAAGATCCTTCAGGATCTCGGCGTCGGATTCACCCCCAACTTCATCGTCGATCCGGCCTGGACTCGCGACGATTTCAAACGTCTGCGAGACTGGATCGATCACACCGGCGCCTACAACAGCGGCTTCTCCGTTCTCACGCCGCTTCCCGGTACCGACCTGTGGGATACGGTTAAGGACCGCGTGACCACGCACGATTGGGAGATGTACGACATCGTTCACGCCGTGCTTCCGACGACGCTGTCGCTCGACGACTTTTACGAAGAGTATTCGCGCCTCTGGCGCCACGCCCTCGACGTCCGCTACCGCTATCGCGGAAAGTGGAAGACGTATGTGCAACTCGGCGCGGCGCTGGCCACCGGCAAGGTATCGCTCCATAACGTCCGCCGCGGACTAGGGATGGCGAAGACGTTCAGCAAGCCGGAAACGTTTCTGCGCGCCCACGAATAACGCGCGAAGCGCAGTTACAATCCCGCGCGATGCGCCATCACGGCCTCAACATCGTCGCCATCGGGGGGGGTACCGGCCTTTCGACACTGCTGCGCGGTTTGAAGCGGTATGTCGACGCGGATGGTCCGTGGTCGATTGCCCGGCTCGGCGCGATCGTAACCGTGACGGACGAAGGCGGCAGTTCCGGCGCATTGCGGAAAGAGTTCGGCATGTTGCCGCCGGGCGATGTTCGCAACTGCATCGTTGCGCTTGCCGAGGAAGAGCACCTTCTCTCTCGCCTCTTCAGCTACCGCTTCGAAAACGCCGAATCATCGCTGGGCGGACATTCCCTCGGCAATCTCCTGCTGGCGGCGCTGACCGACATCACCGGAAGCTTCGATCAGGCCATCCTCACGGCATCCGAAGTCCTCAATATCGCCGGTGAGATCTATCCGTCGACGCTTGCCGACGTCCGTCTGCGGGCCACTCTTGCCGATGGTTCCGCGCTTCTCGGCGAGGTAGCGATCAGCGGCTCGTACCTTGGCCAGAAAACCGCCGCCCCGCCTCGGCACGCGAGGATCGTTCATCTCAGCATCGATCCCGCGGGCGCGCAGCCGACCGATCGCGCGCTGGCGGCGCTCAAAGCGGCCGACCTGGTGCTGATCGGACCCGGTTCGCTCTATACGTCCGTGCTCCCAAACCTGTTGATCAAACCGATCGCTGAGGCGTTGCGTCAAGCCAAAGCGTTGCGGGTTTACATCTGCAACGTCATGACGCAGCCGGGAGAGAGCGACGGCTACACCGCCGAGGAGCACCTCGCGGCGATCATCGAGCACGCCGGTCTCGTCGTCGATGTGATGGTCCTCAACGGTGGCCGTCCTTCGGAGGCGATTCTCAACGCCTACGCCTCGCAGAAGCAGCATCCGGTGCCGTTCGACGTAAACGCCATCCGCGAGCTCGGCGTGACGCCGTTTTTCGGCGACATCATCGAAGAGGAAAATTACGTCCGCCACAATTCCGTGGCTCTGGCGGACACGATCTTTCGGCTCTATGACCGCTATGGCCGGACCCTTGAAAGGATGAGACGGACGGAGGCATGACTGCATTGAAAGCATCGCCCGAAAACCTCGACGTGATCATCATGGCCGCAGGTCAGGGCACGCGCATGAAGTCGGCGACGATCAAGATTCTTCACGCCGCTGCCGGCCGGCCGATCATCGACTACGTCCTCGATCTTGCCGCGGAGATCTGCATGCGGCCGCCGATCATGGTCGTCGGGTATCAGCGCGAGGCAGTGCAACAAGCCGTCGGCGGCCGGGCCCGCTTTGCGGTTCAGGAGGAGCAGAAGGGAACCGGCCATGCCGTTCTGCAGGCCGTCCACCTGCTCGACGGCGCGCGGCATGTTTTGATCCTTTCGGGAGACGTACCTCTCACACGTCCCGAAACGTTGCAGCGGCTCCTCGATGAGCACGAGCAGTCGCAGAATGCGCTCACGTTGCTGACGATGAAGCTCGACGACCCGGCGATGTATGGCCGCATCGTGCGAGACTCCGGCGGCGCCGTGGCGCGCATCGTCGAAGCGAAAGATGCGTCGGAGGATGAAAAACGCATCAACGAGGTCAATGCCGGTATCTATGTCTTCGACGGCCGGTACCTGCTCGATAACCTTCGCGGCCTTTCGACAAATAACGCGCAGGGGGAGTACTACCTGACGGACCTGCTCGGTGTGCTGCGCAGCGCCGGGAAACGCGTCGGCGCCGTCGTCGCCAGCGATCCAATTGAGGCGCTTGGGGTGAACTCGCGCGCCGATCTGGCATCTGTCGAAGGAGAGATTCAGCGCCGGGTCGTCGCAGCGTTGATGAGCGATGGCGTCACCTTCCGCAACCCGGCAACGGTCGTGATCGATTCGACGGTGACGATCGGCAATGACACCGTCGTCTACCCGTTCGTGACGATCGAGGGGAAGACGACGATCGGTTCACGCTGTGTGATCGAACCGGGAGTCCATCTCGTCGACGTGCAGGTTGGGGATGACGTTCATCTGAAGACGGGAACCGTGGCCGAGGACGCGGTTATCGCGAACGAGGCGACGGTTGGCCCCTACGCCCATCTTCGCCCTGGTTCGCGGCTCGGCCGTCACGTGAAGGTCGGCAATTTCGTCGAGACAAAAAAGGCGGTGTTCGGTGACGGGGCGAAAGCGTCGCATCTTTCGTACATCGGCGACGCCGAGGTCGGAGCGGACGCGAACATTGGTGCCGGGACGATTACCTGCAACTACGACGGCGTGAACAAGCACAAGACGGTCATCGAGGATGGCGCGTTCATCGGCTCAGATACCCAACTGGTCGCTCCGGTCCGCGTCGGCAAAGGCGCATATGTCGGCGCAGGCTCGACCATCACGAAAGATGTTCCCCCGGGTGCGCTGGCGCTGAGCCGCACGCCGCAGCGAATCATCAAAGATTGGGTGGCGCGGAGGAAAAGGAAGTAGGTGGCGGCGCTTCGAGCACGCCAAAGCACGCGTGCTGGAGCTTCCATGCATGGAGCATGAGCCGTTTCGCGCGCGTTCCGAAACCGTAGCGACGGTCGCCGGCCACCGGATGACCGATCGACGCCGCGTGGACGCGAATCTGATGCGTTCGTCCGGTCTCGATGATGACCTCCGCCAACGTCGTGATCCCGTCGTTGCGCTGCGGCAGGAAGGTCGTCCGCGCGTTTTTGCCCTGTACCGGCGTCTCGACGACGCGTTCCTCGTGCAGCTCTCCTTCGAGAATGGCCAAGTAGGTCTTCCGGATCTCGCCGTTCGCGAACAACGCCGAGAGCCCTGCAGCCGCCTCGGGTGTTCTGGCGAAGAGAACGACGCCGCTCGTCGGTGTGTCGAGGCGATGAACGAGCCAGATCTCGCGATACCGGAGCCGCAACAGTTCCTCCAGTGACCGGTGCGCCCGATCGCGCGCCGGCTGCGTCGGCATCCCCGCGGGCTTGTCGACCGCGATCCAGTCGTCGCTCTCCCGAATCACGGCAATCTCGGGAGCATCCTCGACGACCGCAATCCGATCGTCCGGACCGACGTCGCGCGAGGCGATCGACACCGCCCGCTCGTTGACGAGGACGCGCCGCGCCGCGATCAGCTCGCGCGCACGACGGCGTGAGATGTCGGGATAGCGAGCGGCGATGGCCTGGTCCAGACGCATGACATGGGAGTGGCTTGTGGGGAGTAGGGGTGTAGAAAAAGTCACCCCTAACTCCCCACGCCACAACCCTACTTCGCCGCCAACCGCGTCGGCTTCGACGGTGCTGCCGCGGCAACCGCGGGTTCGCCGCCTTCGATCACCGTCAGCTCTGGGACGCCGATGCCGAGGGCACGACGGACCTTGGCTTCGATCTCGCTGGAGAGATCGGGGTTCTCCTTGATGAACGCCTTTGCGTTTTCGCGGCCCTGACCAAGGCGCATATCGCCGTAGGAGAACCAGGAGCCGGACTTGTCGATGATCTTGTTCTCGATTCCGATGTCGATCAGCTCCCCGGTCTTGGAGATTCCCTCGCCGTAACCGACATCGAACTCCGCGTGACGGAACGGGGCGGCGCACTTGTTTTTGACGACTTTCACCTTTACGCGTGAACCGACGACTTCTTCGCCTTCCTTGATCTGATTCGTACGGCGGATGTCGATGCGGATCGAGGAGTAGAACTTCAAGGCACGGCCGCCGGTGGTGGTCTCGGGGTTGCCGAACATCACACCAATTTTTTCACGAATCTGGTTGATGAAAACCAGTGACGTTTTAGACTTGGAAACGATGGCTGTTAATTTACGCAGCGCTTGTGACATTAAGCGTGCGTGTAATCCCATATGAGAATCGCCCATCTCGCCTTCGAGCTCGGCCCGCGGCACGAGCGCGGCAACGGAGTCGATGACGATGACGTCGATCGCTCCCGACCGCACCAGAACCTCGGCGATCTCCAACGCCTGTTCGCCGCTGTCCGGCTGCGAGACCAGAAGGTTGTCGATGTCGACCCCGAGCTTCTTGGCGTACTCGGCGTCGAGCGCGTGCTCGGCGTCGATGAATGCCGCCAGGCCGCCGGCTTTCTGAGCCTCGGCGATGACGTGGAGCGAAATGGTGGTCTTGCCTGACGATTCCGGGCCGAAGATCTCGATGATCCGGCCGCGCGGCACGCCGCCGACGCCGAGCGCGGCGTCGACGCCGATCGAGCCGGTGGAGATAGCGCTGATCGGCACGAACTCCTTCGCGCCGAGGCGCATGATCGAGCCTTTGCCGAACTGGCGCTCGATCTGCGCCAGCGCTGTTTCTGCTGCCTTGAGTTTGTCTGAGGGTACTGTGGCCATGGCTACTCCTTCGATGATTCGAATGGGTGGATAGAAAAGTAGTGACGAATGGTCGGATCGGCGGGCATTCGTGTGGTGGAGCGAGTGTACGCCGCGTTTTTTTCAGCCGTCAAGAAACTCTACTATCCGTAGCTTTTCGGGGCCGAAACAGAGCTTACGTGTCCAATGACAAGGCAATCGATGATCCCACCCAGGTGAATTGCTTGTTGAAGTCGACGCCGAGCATCTTGCCGCGCGAGAGGCGGACGAGGTTCTGGGCGAGGATCGGTTTCGCGTCGTTGTCCGGACGCAGGAACATCATGCGGATCTCGATCTTCACGCCGCCGCCGTCGGCGGCATGCAGGGCCGGCTCGTATTCGATTTTTTCCTGCACGCACCAGGCGTGCCTCTCGGATGCCGGGATCGCCGCAAGATCGGCCGCTGTCGGCTCGATGTTCACGCCGCCGCCCGCAAAGGAGAAGAGCGGCTTCAGAACGTACCGCGCCGTGAAATCCTCCGGCACCCGATCGAGATCGGAGACAAAGGTCGCCCGCGGTACGGACGGATGATCGAGAAACGGCAGCGAGTACTTCGACCAGGTCCAGTACCAGTTCGGATGGGGAGCCCATTCGACGTCAAGCTCGTCGCGATAGTCGAACGGAAGCTCGATCTTCTTGCTGATCAGCTCATCGAAGACCACGCGGTTGTAGATACGACGGATGCGAGTGCCGCCGCGGAAGAGCTGCCTGCCCCGCTTGGTGAGAGCGCGCGGATCGACGGCGTCGACACCGGTAAGCAGCTTCGTAGCCGCGAAGTCGGTATAGGTCTTCTGTTGCGGTGGATCGATGTCCATCAGGATCGCCTCGGCCGGATCGTGTCCGCCAGTGATCGTCTGCCGGGCCAAATCGATGAACGAGTCGCGTTCAAGGCCGGAGAACCAGCACGACCATTCGCGATCGAGGCCGTCCATCTCGCGCATCGCCTCTCGCCAGACGTCGCGCTGCACGACCTGAAGGCAGGTCAGCGAGGGAAAGCCCTGTAGCTCGATCAGTTTCGGGACGAGCACTCCGTTCTCCCGCACGACCGCGAAATCGACCTGCGTGAAGTTCGGCAGCGCGTCCATGCCGGGTGTGTCCCACTGCGCCGGAATGGCGCGTTTCATCGCCTCGACGCGCGACGGATCGGAGAGTTGCGCGACGATGGCCTGCGCTGCCTCGACGATGCTGGCTTTGAAGTCATCCGGCAGAAAAACCGGCGACTCGGCGAGGCGAAACTCGAAGGTGCAGTCGAGACGTCGTGACAGCTCGCGTATGTACCACTCGTAACGTTCCGGAGTGATCTGGGCGTTGAAAAGAGGCCGAAAGCGCTGGTCCATGGATTTCTGGGCCGGATGTCTACGCCGAGTGGACTGCGCAGCGTTCTGACACAATCCGGGTCAGATGATGGCGGATCGGGCCGAGCAGCGTGTACTCCGAGGTCAGGCGGCTGTCGCTCTCGAACCGGTTGAAAAGGTCGCGCATCGTGACGACCCGCTCCCGGTACCAGTCTTCGGAGACTTCACCGCGCGCATGTTTCTCCTCGAGCACTGTCGTGATGTGGACGCGGTCGACGATCTCGGGATGATGGTTGACGCCGAGGATGCGAGGCATTCCGTCGCCGCTCCGTGCGAACTCGACGATCGTCACGCCATCACTGTTTTCCTCTTCGCGCGCGATTAGAGTCGCCGATGACGACTGGTTGGCGACGAGATCGAAGAGTCGATTGTCGACGACGCGGAAGTGGCGGCTGTCGGTCAACCGGCCGGCGAATTGTGAAAACCACGGATGCGATGCTCCGCCGGGCGTCAGGACATTTTCCGGCATTCCGCTGCTCTTTACGGCGCGCAGCACCACGCGCGCAGCGCCGGACCAGCGGCACATCAGTCCGAAACTGTGGCAGACGCCGAGGAGTGCGGCGGAATCGTGCGCGGCGATATCGTCGTAGAGGCGGAACAGCGGCGCCTCCCAGGCGGAGCTCTCAGCGATTCCCTGGCTCTCTTCGTTCAGCCCGTCGTTCCGGCGCGGGTCGAGGTGGCCCGGACCTCCTGTGCCGAGATACAACTGGAAACGGCCGTTCGGCGATTGCGGGATCTGGAGCCTGCGGCGAACGTCATACGACAGAACGCGGACTTTCGCGCCGGCGGCGACGAGCGGCTCTCGCAATGGCTCGGCCGATTCGAGCACCGCGTGTACGAGCGAATCGTGGCCGAGATTGGGCCACGAATGGTTCATGTCGAGGATGGCCACCTCGATGCGATCGGGATCTGGCGGCGGCTCGGAGCCGGTCACCCGGACGTATTCGAAGAAATCGTACGGTTGATGGATATCGCGTCGTGGCATCAGGCTCTCGTCAGACAACGCCGTGTTCGGTCTCGCTGATGATGTAGTCGACGACCTTTCTCAGATCGTTCGTCTCTTCGTAGACTTTCAATTGCCGGTCTGCCCCCGTACCACCCGAGACGATGGTGCGGGCGTAGTACACGGCTTCGCGCGAGCCGAGCTCGTCGACGACGTCGTCGACGAAGGCGAGCAATTCCTCGAGCAGATCGGTGTACGGCACCTCTTCCAACCGGCCGAAGTCGATCAGCTTTCCCTGAATTCCGAATCGCGCCGCGCGTGCTTTGTTCTCGTTGAGCAGCATGCGCCGGTAGAGACGCCAGCCCATGTTCTTGCGGTAGAGCGTCCACAGTTTGTAGGTGATGGCCTGGAAAAGCGCGGCGATGCAGATCGTCTCGTCGATGCGTAACGGCACATCGCAGATGCGGTACTCGAGCGTCGGGAAAAACGGATGCGGACGGACGTCCCACCAGATCTTCTTGGCGTTGTCGATGCATTTCGTCTTGATGAGAAGCTGCACATACTCCTCGAACTCGCTGGCCGAGCGAAACGAATCGGGAAGGCCGGTGCGCGGGAAGCGCTCGAAGACTTTGGCCCGATAGCTCTTCCAGCCGGTGTTCCGGCCGCACCAGAACGGGGAGTTGACCGACAGCGCGAAGACGTGCGGCAGGAAGTACCGCGCCGCGTTCATGACATGGATGCGGGTCTCCGGATCTTCGATGGCGACGTGAACGTGCAAACCGAAAATCAGGTTGGCTCGCGCGACCATCTGCAAGTCATAGACGATCTGGTCGTAGCGCTCATTGGACGTGATCGGCACGTCCTTCCAGTGCGAGATCGGATGGGTACCAGACGCGGCGATGCGCAGGCCGCTCTCTCGCACGAGGTTGATGATCTCGCGCCGCAGCCTCGTTACCTCGCGTCGGGCGTGCTCGACATCGGTGCAGATCGGCGTGCCGACCTCGATGACCGCCTCGTGCATCTCGCGCTTGATCTCGTCCTTGAGCCGCTTCTCCCCTTCCGCGAACATCTCGGAGATATGCGACCGCAGCTCGCGCGTTTCCGGATCGACGACCTGAAACTCCTCCTCGATTCCGAGGGTGAAGGTAGGTTGTGGAGGCATGGGGGAAGGATATCAGGGGTGACAGGTCGATCAGTGGATTAGTAGATCAGTGGGTTAGAGAGTAGAAGCAATCTGAGCAACAGCAACCCGCCAAGCTACTAACCACTGTCCTACTAATCCACTGAGAATCTGCGCAGCAGAACGATCGAGCGGAGATGGTGGCCGAGCCTTGGGCAACCAGCGCCGCCGGCCGTGCCGGCCTAAATCGCCGACTCCACATCCTTGCTCGTGTTCAACGTCTGGGGCCAGGTGCCCGTCAGCTCCATCTTCCTGCCACTCGTAACGATCTCGATCAGCGCCTCAGCCATGTTCGAAACGACCCATTCGAAGTTCGTCTGTCCGACCGAGGCGAGGTCCGCGTCGGGAGCGCAGTTCATGAAGTCGATCGCGTAGGGGATGCCGTCACGCACCGCGAACTCGACGGTGTTCATGTCGTAACCGAGGGCCTCACACAGCGCCATGGCATCGCGACGGATGCGGGCCTCAAACGCCGGTTCCATCGGCGGCGGGTTTTTCACGTAGCGCAGATGGTGCGGTTGCTTCGGGTCGTAGTGCATGATGTGAACGCGGTTGCGGCCGATGACGTAGCAGCGGTAGTAGCGGTCGAACTCGATCGCTTCCTGCGCCATCATCGTCAGATCGCGCGTCTGGTCGTACGCGGCGAAGAACTCCTGCTGGTTGTCGCATTTGTAGACATCTTTCCAGCCGCCGCCGTACGCGGGCTTCATGAAGATGGGAAAGCCGAGGTAGTCGAAAACCTCGTCCCAGTTCACCCATTTCATATTGCGGAACGACTTGGCCTCGGTGCTGGGCGGATACTCCTTGTGTGGCAGGAGCACCGTCTTCGGCACGGCGACGTTCACGGACTTGGCGACGAGGTTGTCGAAGAACTTATCGTCGGCGGACCACCAGATCGGATTGTTGACGATCTTCGCGCCTGATGCCGCGGCGCACTTGAGGTACGTTCGGTAGAACGGGATTTCGTGGCTGATGCGGTCGAGGATCAGATCGTAGGGAAAGACGCCGTCGTCCTTCAGATACGAAATCTCCGCTGGCATCGCTTCGACCTGGTCTCCACCATGGCTGTTGATGGCGTCGATCAACGCCCAGGGGAACGTGTCTTCCATGCCGAACACGAGTGCAATTCGTTTTTTTCGCATCGAAATCTCCGGGCGGCGGATCGTATAGAATCAGCGGTCCCGCCGCAAACGGAGGACGGAAGAAGAACGTTGAACGTTCGATGTTGAGTGTTAAATGTTGCACGGATAACGTATATCGTTTTATCGTCATTTAACATTCAACACTGAACGTTCAACATTCAACATTGAATATTTGAGGCGACTTTCATGTATCGCGAACATGTCCATTGGCACAGCTCCTCTCTTGACCGTCCGATGGAGTTTCTCTGGTACGGAAAGTTCGGTCGCCCGGTGATTCTCTTCCCCACATCGGCCGGCAGTTACTCAGAGAACGCCGACCGCGGGATCCCGGAGTCCCTCTCCGACAAGGTCGACAGCGGCGAGATTCAGCTCGTTCTCGTCGATACGGTGAACAACGAGAGTTGGTACAACCGCAGCGTCCACCCCGCCGTTCGGGCCGCGCGTCACGCGCAGTACGACGCCTACCTCCGCCACGAATTGGTCCCGTACATCTTCAACCGCGCCCAACGCGGCGATCTGGCTGTTTACGGAGCCAGCTTCGGCGCCTACCACGCCGCGAACTTCGCGGCCCGCTATCCCGACGTCGTCAGCCGCGCGATCTGCTTCTCCGGCATCTACGACATCCACGCCCAGCTCGACGGCTACTGGGACGACAACTGTTACTTCAACTGCCCCACCGCATACATTCCCAACATGGACGGCGAATGGGCCGGCAAGCTCTCGCGCGTCGATTGGATCATTGCCACCGGCGAATACGACACCATCGTCGACAAGAACCGCGAGTTTTCGGCGCTGCTCTCGTCGAAGGGCATTCGGAATTACCTGGAGATCTGGGGCGGCGTCTTCGGCCACGACTGGCCGTGGTGGCGCGAGAACCTGCGCCGTTTCCTCTGATCGCAAGGGCTTTGCAGTCTACGGGAGACCCCTATGCGTCGCTTCGCAGTTGCCGTCGCTGTCCTTGCCGTAACCATCGCCGCCTCGGCACAGTTCCGGGCGGAGAGAGCCGACGGCACCGAGATCGCGATTCCGTCAAGCGCTGAAAAAACGAACGGTGTGATCGTCGAGTTCATTGCTCCTCCGGCCGCAATCGCGGCGATCAGCTCCGGTAAAACTGCCGTCGCCGACTACCAGGCCACGTTCACTCGCTTCCGCAACGACCTCGGCACGATCCTCAACGCCGGACGGAGCGGCAAGACGGCCATCGACGTTCCGATACGACGCCAGTACTTCGTCGTCTTCAACGGTGTCGCGCTCGACGTCCCACCGGAAATTGCCGCGCAGATTCGCACGCTCCCCTACGTAAAACGAGTCGTTGCGGACGGCGCGGTCCATGCTCTGGCCGACAGCAGCAACATCACGCTCATCCGAGCCGACAAGGTCTGGTCCACCCTCGGTACGCGAGGTAAGGGCGTGGTAGTGGCCATCATCGACACCGGCATCGACTACACGCATCCGGCTCTCGGCCAAGGCTTCGGGCCGGGCTTCCGGGTGATCGGAGGTTGGGATTTCGTGAACGATGATGCCGATCCGTTCGATGACGAAGGCCACGGCACGCACGTCGCCGGCATCGTAGCGGGGCAGTCGGACGTGATCACCGGCGTGGCTCCCGAGGCGTCGCTCATCGCGTACAAAGTGCTCGACGCAACCGGAAGCGGCAGCGATTCCAACGTCATTGCCGCCATCGAGCGCGCTGCCGACCCGAATGGCGACGGCGACACAAGCGATCACGTCGACGTCGCCAATCTGAGCCTCGGTGGCGGCGGCAATCCTGACGATCCCACCTCAGTCGCCGTCGACAACGCCACAACGGCTGGAGTCACGTTCGCCATAGCCGCTGGGAACAACGGCGTCTTTCACGGCATCGCCAGTCCCGGTACGGCACGAAGCGCAATCACGGTCGGCGCGAGCGATCTCATCGACCACATTGCCAGCTTCTCGTCTCGCGGGCCGAACATGAAGAACATCACCATCAAGCCGGACGTCGTAGCTCCCGGCTTTGCCATCTATTCGTCCTTCCCTGGCAACCGCTACGTGTCGCTGAGCGGGACGTCGATGGCCACACCGCACGTTGCCGGGGCGGCCGCCCTTCTCAAAGCACTGCATCACGACTGGACGCCCGCGCAGATCAAGCTGGCGCTAATGAACAACTCCTCCCTCCTGCAGGACGACATCATGGCCACCGGCGCGGGGCGCATCGATGCGTACGCCGCGGCCACCGGCAGTCTCGTCATCGATCCGCCGTCGCTGAGCCTCGGCCTGGCTCCGTTCGAGCAGAACAACTGGACAGCGGCGCGTACGCTGCATTTGACGAACAGCGCGGCCCGGTCGGTGACGTACAACGTCAAATCGAACGTTGCAACGGGCGAGAGCGTGACGATCTCACCTCCAAGCATCACCATTCCCGCCGGCGGCTCGGCGGACATGTCGCTGACGTTCGCGATCGACAACAGCCTCACGCGGGCCGGCACCAGCTCGTTTACGGGAGGCGGCCAGATCGTTTTCACGAACGCGGCCTCGGCATCCGACGTCCGCAACATCCAGTTCGCATTCACGAAGGCGGCACGGGCAACCGTGACGTTCGACCGAGCCTATCCCGCCGCCGCCTGGGTCAACAACGCGCACACAAGCGTCATCGCCGGCGCGTTTCTCGATGAGAACACCTCTGAGGTGCTGTTGCTCCCCGGAAGTTGGGACATGCTGATCTACACATCTGAAATCGACCAGACAACGGGCGAGGACACATCCGTCGATTTCATTGCCCGCGAAGCATTCCCGGTCACGAGCGACGAACTGATTTCGCTGACCGCGGCCGATATCCCGCACACCATCACCCTCGGCGGGCGGAAGGAGACCGGAGAAACGCTGGCCGGCTACGGCTACGCGAGCTCGGGCCGCATTCTCCTCGGCGATTTGCCAGGCGCGATCATCACGGCGCTGGGGCTCCCCTGGAGCAGCGTGCACACGATGCACTTCTCCGACGTCACCAACCAGAAGACCTTTCTCTTTTACGAAACGCTGCTCGACACCGTGTCGAATGGCTACTACGTGATTCAACATCCTCCGCTGGCCGGAGTTACGGCGGATGCGTCGCTGACAACCGGCGGGTCCGCGCTGCGCGGCGGCACGATGCAGATCAGCGTGCCGCCGGCATCGCTGGGCGACCGGCGCCTCAGTGCACTCGTGACGACAACCGGGGGAGCCTCGGGGTTGCCGGCCGCGGTCGGCGTCGTCGACGCGCTGGTCACCAACGCGCGGGTATTCGTTTCGCCGGACGTTCATCCGAGCTACAGCTACGGGCTGACGTTCAGCGCCATCACCGATACCGTTACGCAATACACGACGCCGATGCTTCGCGTCATCAACGACAAACTGATCAGCCTCTCCAGCGCCGGCCTGCTGCCATGGACGTACAGTGGTCCAACCTATCAATTCGGCCTCGGTCCGCGCTTTCCGACGTCCTTTTTCACGCCGGCCGGATCGCTGAGCACCATCAGGCTGCGGGCGACCGTGACAGTCGAGATGCTCGGTCCACTCGGCGAAGTACGAGTGCTCGATCGCGACAACACCGCTACGACTCTCTACGGAGCCACCGGCACGCAGATTCTGAGCGGCGGTTACTCGACAGCGCTCGATGGCGCTACGCGGGGTCCTTACCGTATCGAGTCGACGAATCAGGGCGAGCTCTATCCTGGCATCAAGAAGACGACGACGCTCTCGATGGCCATCGACTCATCGCACACCGACTATCTCCCGCCGACGCTGACAACGATGATGATGCTCGACGGAAGCGGCTCATTGGTCTCGCGCCTCGATCCACACGGGAGCGGTTCGCTTCTCTTCTCGGCGGCTGACTTCGGAATCACCCCCACCGGCAACCGCATCTATCAAACGATCCGCGGCGACGCCACGCATGTCTCCTATCGCTACAGCGGCGAAGCGGCGTGGCGTCCTCTCACGGCAACACAAGTGACCGAAGATGTAGCGAGCGGTGGGGGGATTCTCTATCGCGTCGATCTCGCGAGCGTCACAAACGTCGAGCGCGGCTTCGTCGACCTCAAGATCGATCTGGCCGACGCTGTCGGAAACACGACGACTGTGACAATGGCCCCGGCGTTCTCCGTGGGACCGGAAGTCGTGCCGAGGCATCGGGCCTTGCGGTAGGCAAGTCCAGATTACAATCGCCGCATCCCGATGGACCGTCGTCCTCTCAAAACGCGTGAGCGCGGCTGGGCGAAAGCGCTGGCGTCGCTGCTTGTTCGCTGGCGGGTTCAGCCGAACGTCATCTCGATTTTCAGCATCGTCTTCGCCTTCGGTGCCGGCGCGGCCTTGATCGCCAGCAGGAACACCGAGGGGTTGAATCGCGTCCTGCTGTTGATCGCCGCTGCGGCAGGCATCCAATTGCGGCTTCTCTGCAACCTGATCGATGGGATGGTGGCCGTCGAGGGAAAGATGGGGTCGAAAACCGGCGACATTTTCAACGAATTGCCTGATCGCATTGCTGATCCGTTGATCATCGTTCCCGTCGGCTACGCCATCATCCGTTTCTACACGCTTGCGCCGGCGCTCGGCTGGTGCGCCGGGGTGCTGGCGGTGATGACGGCGTACGTGCGGGTTCTGGCCGGCTCCGTGCGTGCGAAGCAGGACTTCGTCGGCCCTATGGCGAAACAGCACCGGATGGCCACGCTCACCATCGCCATCATCGTCGATGCCGCCGCCGGTTACTTCCGTTTCCGCGACTATGCGCTGATGCTGGCGCTGATCGCCATCATCCTCGGCACGATCATCACCATGATCCGCCGCACGGGCCGCATCGCCGCGGAGCTGGAATCGCGGTGAGGAGATTCGTTGCCAAGGGCGTCGTCGGGATCGCGCGCGTTCTCGCCGGCGGCAATGTACGGCGGGTCGGCTTCACACCCGACGAGCGGCAGCGCATCTACTTCGCCAACCACGCCAGTCACCTCGACTTCGTTCTTGTCTGGGCCGCGCTTCCGCCGAAGCTTCGCGCCATGACTCGCCCCGTGGCGGCAAAGGATTACTGGGACCGGCCCGGCATTCGCCGCTATCTCGGCGTGAAGGTTTTCAACGCGGTGCTCGTCGATCGTCAGCCCGCGCAGTCTTCCCCGCAAACGGCGATGGACATCCTTCTCGAAGGTCTCGGCGAACGTCACTCGCTGATCATTTTCCCCGAGGGAACGCGCGGCGATGGATCGACGATCGCCCCATTCAAGAGTGGACTGTACCGGCTCGGCAAAGCGCGTCCGGATGTCGAGCTGATTCCGGCCTACATCAACAACCTCAACCGCGTGTTGCCGAAGGGGGAGTTCGTGCCGGTGCCGATGCTCGCCTCCGTCAGTTTCGGCGAGCCGATGCACGTCGGTGAAGACGAGGAGAAGAACGCCTTTCTCGACCGGGCGCGCAACGCCATCCTGGAGCTGCGGCAATGGTGAACATGATCCGCGACCGTCAGACGCTGCTGCTCTTCGGCGGCGTGCTCGGACTCCTTCTCGTCGCCACAATCATCGGGCAGATCATCAAGCTGCGGCGGCCCGGCGACGTCGTCGACAACCTCAACGCCCGCATCCGTGCCTGGTGGGTGATGTCGGCAGTCTTCGCCCTTTCACTTCTGACCGGCGGTCTTGGCTCGGTCATCCTTTTTGCGATGCTTTCGTTCTTCGCGCTGCGCGAATTCATCACCCTCACGCCGACGCGCCCCGCCGACCACTCCGCGCTCTTCTGGGTCTTCTTCGTCATCACACCGCTGCAGTACTACCTCGTGGCCACGCAGTGGTACGGCTTCTTCAGCGTGCTCATACCGGTCTACGCGTTTCTTTTCATCCCGTCGCGCATCGCCATCTCCGGCGATCCGAACGCGTTTCTGGAGAGAAGCTCGAAGATCCAGTGGGGTCTCATGGTCTGCGTCTACTGCGTCAGCCACGTGCCGGCGCTGCTGATGCTGCAGATCCCCGGCTACGCTGGGAAAAACGCACGCCTGCTCTTCTTTCTCGTCGTGGTCGTGCAGTTGAGCGACGTGTTGCAGTACGTCTGGGGCAAGCTCCTCGGCCGCCACAAAATCTCGCCGGTGATCAGCCCGAGCAAGACGTGGGAGGGGTTCATCGGCGGAATCCTCTCCGCCACCCTGATCGGCACGTCGCTCTGGCGGGTGACGCCGTTCAGCATGTGGCAGACGATGGGAATGGCCTTCGTCATCACCGTCATGGGCTTCCTGGGCGGGCTGACGATGTCGGCCATCAAGCGCGACCGAGGGGTGAAGGACTGGGGATCATCGATCCAGGGACACGGCGGGGTACTCGACCGCATCGACTCGATCTGCTTCGCCGGACCGATATTTTTTCACTTGACCCGTTACTTCTTCACTTAAAATGCGCCAGCCATGACATACGTGATCGCTGAACCGTGTATCGGTACAAAGGACACCGCCTGCGTCGATGTCTGCCCTGTTGACTGTATCCACCCCCGCAAGGACGAGGCCGGCTTCGCGGAGGACACGATGCTCTACATCGACCCGGAAGTCTGCATCGACTGCGGCGCCTGCGAGCCGGCGTGCCCTGTGCAGGCCATCTTCCCGGAGGATCTGGTGCCGGAGCAGTGGAAGCACTTCACGCAGATCAACGCCGACTGGTACAAACGAACTTGATGTTTTTTGTGAGCTGGGTCACAATTCTTCCAGCCCAACGGACCTAAACTGACCCACACAGCAATTGGGCCGCAAGGCAACAAAGGGGCGTAGCGCCCCTTTTTTATTTTCATCATCTTTGAAAACCGAACAGCCGGTCAATCGAGACCCTTCAGTTACGTGCCCACCTCGGACCCAACCACGGGAAGAGCGGGCGAATGGGCGTGCCTCCCGTGGACAATTGCTGAAGCTACCTCTCTCTCTCTGCAACGCGTGCCGGAGGGTCTCGATCGAACGGCTGTCCGGGCCATCCCCCGATTAGAATGCCGCTCATGAAAATCGCATTCATCGGTCTCGGAGCCATGGGTTTCCCCATGGCGCGCCACCTCGCCAAGCAACACGATCTCCTCGTCTGGAACCGCACCCGCGAAAAGGGGGAGCGCCACGCGCGGGAGCACGGCACCACGCTCGCCGACGACTTGGCGGACTGCGTCAACGCCGAGGTCATCATCACCATGCTGCCGACGAGCGTCGAAGTCGATGAGATCGTCGACAAGCTGCTTCCGTCCGTTCACCCGGGAACACTCTGGATCGACGCCACCAGCGGTGACCCGAACGCCAGCCGCCAGACCGCCGCTCGTCTGGCGGAAAAGGGCGTTGCCTTCGTCGATGCACCAGTCACCGGAGCGACCGTCGGCGCGGAGAACGCCACGCTCACGATCATGATCGGAGGCGACGCCGGCGACTTCGAGCGGGCGCGCGACATCCTGCAGCTCTGCGGCAAGACCATCATTCACGTCGGCCCGGTCGGTTCCGGCCACGCCATCAAGGTGCTGACGAACACGATCATGGGCGCAACGGTCTGGATCACCTCGGAGTGTCTGCTGCTGGCCAAGCAGTACGGCATCGATCTGAAGACCGCGCTTGCCGTGACGAATGCCGGAAGCGGCCGCTCCAACGCCTCGGAGAACCTGCTCCCGATGCGCCTTCTCGAGCACAAGTGGCCGCTCGTCTTCAAGCTCGCCCATCACGACAAGGACATCCGCATCGCCGCCTCGATCGCCCACCAGCAACACGCGGCGACGCCGATGCTCGCGCTGACCCAGCATCTCTTCTCCGCCTCCCTCAACCAGCTCGGCGAAGGCGCGGATTACATAGAGGTGGCGAAGATCGTGGCGAAGATGAACGGGACGAGTTGGGACTGAGACCGCGGAAGTCGAGGATCTGCCGTTTTCAAGGCTTGCGTCTCGAAAATAGCGACGGTCGACTCGGTGTCGATCCAATTTGGAGCGGCATCGATTCGATTTGATGCGGTATCGATCCAATTCGATTCGGCATCGAATCAATCTGATGCGGTATCGAATCAATCTGATGCGGCATCGATCCAACCTGATGCGGTATCGATCCAATCTGATGCGGTATCGATCCAATCTGATGCGACATCGAATCAATCTGATGCGGTATCGAATCAGTCTGATGCGGTATCGAATGAATCTGATGCGGCATCGAATCAATCTGATGCGGCATCGAAT
>JADGNY010000121.1 GCA_017883235.1 Thermoanaerobaculia bacterium
GCAGCCTTGATCTACGGCCAGATGACCGAGCCGCCGGGTGCCCGGCTCCGCGTCGGACTGACCGGCCTGACTGTCGCCGAGTATTTCCGCGATGCCGAGGGGCAAGACGTGCTGCTCTTCATCGACAACATCTTCCGCTTCACGCAAGCAGGTTCGGAAGTGTCGGCACTTCTCGGCCGCATGCCCAGCGCCGTCGGCTATCAGCCAAACCTGGCCACGGAAATGGGTGAGTTGCAGGAGCGCATCACATCCACCAAGCGGGGCTCGATCACGTCGGTGCAGGCCATCTACGTCCCCGCGGACGATCTCACCGATCCTGCGCCAGCCACCGCCTTCGCCCACCTCGACGCGACGTCCGTCCTCTCGCGCCAGATCGCGGAGCTCGGCATCTACCCCGCCGTTGATCCGTTAGCATCCACATCCAAGATTCTCGATCCGCGCATCCTCGGGGACGAGCACTACAACACCGCGCGCGCCGTGCAGGCGGTCCTTCAGAAGTACAAGGATCTGCAGGACATCATCGCCATCCTCGGTATCGACGAGCTGTCGGAAGAAGATCGTGTCATCGTCAACCGTGCACGCAAGATTCAGCGATTCCTCTCGCAGCCTTTCCACGTTGCCGAGCAGTTCACAGGCATCAAAGGGCAATACGTCAAGATCGCAGACACCATCAAGGGCTTCCGTGAGATCGTCGAAGGGAAGCACGATGACATTCCGGAGCAGGCCTTCCTGCTCATGGGCACGATTGAGCAGGTACTCGAGCGCGCCGAGCAGATGAAGAAAGAGGCAGCGTAAGGAAACCGATGGCCGACGTTCTTCCGACGAAGATCAACCTCACCGTCGTCACGCGCGAGCGGAAAATCATCGACACCGAAGTCGACGAGGTCGTCCTGCCGGCGAGCGACGGCGAAATCGGTGTGCTCCCCGGCCACACGCCGCTTCTGACGACGCTGAAGATCGGCCAGATGCGCTACCGCACCGGCGGAATCGTTCATCGGATGGTCCTGTCGTGGGGCTTCGCCGAGGTATTGCCCGACCGCGTCATCGTCCTGGCGGAGCGCGGCGTGCTGGCCAGCGAGATCGATCCTGCCGCCGCGGAAGCGGAGCGGATTGCGGCGGAGAAGGAACTGCAGTACCTCTCCTCGCACGATCCCGAGTACAACCGCGTTGAAGCTCGCCTCGAAGAGTCGGTGGCGATGATCGGCATGGGCCGCGATCATTAATCGAACGGCGCTAAGCTTGCATTGCCTTTCCCGACTTGTCGGTCGATATGGAATCCTGGCTCGAGAGCTTTGCCGCGACGAACTTTCGTCGTAGTAGCGACACGGCGCACGATCTCAAGACGCCGCTGAACGTCGCTGTGCTCAATCTCGAGCTGCTGCGCATGCGCGTTTCGAAACTCGCCGGAGGCGAGGACGAGAAGGTCAACACCTACGCGAAGTCGATCGAGCAGGAACTGCGGCGGATGGCACACATCTTCGATACGTTCTTCATCCTTTCCACGCCGCCGAAGGATGACGGAGAGCCGCAGGATATCGAACTCTCCCCGCTCTGCTCCGAGGCGGCAGGCCGCGCGGCCTTCGAGATTGACCCAATCGACGGTGAATTCAAGGTTCATGGCCACGAATCCAGAATTCGTCAGGCGCTCAAGTTGTTTTTTGAGGGCGCGTCGCATGTGCTGATCGGCGACGGCCGGCGGGCTACGTTCGAGAGAGCCCCCGGGCTTTTCACTCTCGCGGTCACCGGACGTCGCGCGGTGGAAGACTTCGAGTTGACGAAGGTTTTCAAGTTCTACCACACGGATGCGCTCGGTAACGCGGACCTTTCGCTGGCCGCCGCGCGGCTCATCGCCGAGACATACGGCGGTGAGCTGAACGCCGTGGAGGATCGTGATAAGGTCACTCTCAAGCTCTCGTTTCCAGGTGAATGAATGAAGAAAGTATTGATCGTCGACGATGACCGCGCCACCAGCGCCGGCATGGCCGACGTGGTCGAAGAGTGGGGTTACGAAGCAGAAGTCGCCGATACGGTCAAGGCCGGCTGGAGTTCTGTTTCCAAGATGGTGCCTGACGTCGCCATCGTCGATCTCAAGCTTCCCGACGGCTCAGGGCTCGACCTATTGCACCGGATCAAGGAGACGTACCCGGATGTTTCGGTCGTGATCCTCACGGGCCACGCCACTGTCGACTCCGCTGTCAAGGCGCTCAAAGTGGGCGCCGAGGACTACGTTACCAAGCCCGTCGACCTCCCTCGCCTGCAGGTCATCCTGAAGTCGGTCGAAGACAAGCAGATGATGAAGCAGGAGATCCTCGAGCTTCGTCGTCAGCTCCAGAAGATGGGCGCGCTCGGCCATCTCGTCGGCAAATCGCTCCGGATGCAGAAGCTATTCGAAGAGATCGAGATGGTCGCGAATACCGACGCGAACGTCTTCATCGTCGGAGAGTCGGGCTCCGGCAAAGAAGTCGTCGCCAACACGATCCACTCCCTCTCCCGGCGCCGGGCGAAGCCGTTCATCGCCTTCAACTGCGGCGCGATCTCGCCGACGCTGATCGAATCAGAGATCTTCGGTCACGAGAAGGGAGCCTTCACCAACGCCATCAAACGGCGTGAGGGCTACTTCGAGGTGGCCAAGGGTGGCACCGTCTTTCTGGACGAGATCACCGAAATGCCGATCGAGCTGCAGGTCAAGCTCCTTCGCGTGCTCGAAGAGGGGAAGTTCCGGCGCGTCGGCGGCAACGAGGAGATTTACATCGAGGCCCGTGTCATCGCCGCGTCCAACCGCGATCCGCAGAAGGCGATCATCGACGGCAAGATGCGCGAGGATCTCTACTATCGGCTCAACGTCTTCCCGATCGAAGTTCCGCCGCTGCGCGAGCGGCTCGAAGACATCCCTCTTTTCTCGCACTTTTTCCTTCAGAAGCTGAACGAAACCGAGGAAAAGAAGGTCGAGAACATCGAGGCCGATTTCATCGAGGCCTTGCAGCAGTACGAATGGCCGGGCAACGTGCGCGAGCTGCGCAACGTGATCAACCGGGCCTTCATCATGGCCCGCGGCAGCAGCCTGACGGTTGAGTGCCTGCCGGACAAGCTCCTCAGCGCGCGGAAGCGGCGCGTGAAGCACGGCGTCACCATTCCCCTCGGACAACCGATGGAAGAGGTGGAGCGGATCGTAATCGAGGAGACGCTCACGATGACCGACGGCGATCGCCGCAAGACCGCGGAGATCCTCGGAATCTCCTACAAGACGCTCTACAACAAGACGAAAAAATACAAGGCCGCCGGCGGCGGAGAAGACGAAGAAGAAGAATCCTAGGCCGGCACGGCCGGCTGGCTGGTTGCCCAAAGCTCGGCCACCGTCTTCGCTCCATCGTTCTGCCGCGCAGACTCCTAGCTGAATCCCCCGCGGCGCTGATTCCCAAGGTTCGTCTTCGCCCGATCAAAACAGCTGTGCTGAACCCCAGGCTGAAATCTACAAGCCGTAGTTATTTTGGCCTTCTCGCGGCGCGGTGTTATCGTCCCCCGCTCAGATCATTCCGCCGCCTTCGAACGCGCGCGCATGTTGCGCGCGCGAGGAATTCCGGCGTCGGCGTGGAAGTTTGGGGCGTTCCGCAATGGCCAAAAACCTAGTCATCGTCGAGTCTCCCGCGAAAGCGAAGACGATCAACAAATTCATCGGCAGCGACTACATCGTCAAAGCATCCGTCGGACACGTCCGCGATCTGCCGAAGAGCGACCTCGGCGTGGACGAGGAAACCTTCGAACCGACCTACGAAGTGCTCGAAGGGAAGGAGAAGGTCGTCAGCGAGCTCCGCGCTGCCGCGAAGAAGGCCAGCATCGTCTACATCGCCTCTGACCCTGATCGCGAAGGGGAAGCAATCGGCTGGCACGTGATGAAGCTCCTCGGGACCGACGCCACCAAAGTCCGCCGCATCCTCTTTCACGAGATCACGAAAAACGCCGTCCGGAAGGCCATCGACCAGCCGGGCGAGATCGATATGAATAAAGTGAACGCGCAGCAAGCCCGCCGCGTTCTCGATCGTCTGGTCGGCTACAAGCTCTCTCCCCTGCTCTGGGACAAGGTTCGGCGCGGTCTCTCCGCGGGCCGCGTGCAGTCAGTGGCGATGAAGATGATCGTCGACCGCGAAGAGGCGATCAAAGCGTTCCTCCCCGAGGAGTACTGGACGTTCGCGGCGAAACTAGCGGCCGGATTACCGCCGCAGTTCATCGCCAAGCTGACGAAGATCGACGGAAAGAAAGCTGACGTCACGAACGAGGAGCAGGCGCGCGTCATCGAGACGGCGCTGAAGTCCGGCAGCTACGCGGTCGAGACGGTGGCCCGCAAAGAGAAGCGCCAGAGTGCCGCTGCCCCGTTCATCACCTCGACGTTGCAGCGCACCGCGTATAACCGCTTCAAGTATCCCGTAAAGCGGACGATGCAGATCGCCCAGAAGCTGTACGAAGGCAAAGAACTTGGCTCCTTCGGTCACGTCGGTCTCATTACCTACATGCGAACCGATTCCGTCCGCATCAGCGACGATGCCATTGCCGAGGTGAGACAATATATCAGTACGAAATACGGCGCTGATATCCTACCGGAAAAGCCGAACGTTTATCGTGTCAAGAAAGCTGCACAGGCGCAGGAAGCCCACGAGGCCGTCCGCCCCACGTCGCTCGAACACGATCCCGAGGCGATCAAGGATCACCTCACCCGCGAGGAGTACAACCTCTACAAGTTGATCTGGGACCGTTTCGTCGCGTCACAGATGAAGCCGGCATTGTTCGATGTGACCGACGTCGACATCCGCAACGGCACCTACACGCTGCGCGCATCGGGTGAAGTGCTCAAGTTCGCCGGATTCCTGGCCGTCTTTCAGGATGCGTCGGTCGAAGGCGCCGAGGATGATGACGAGAAGCCGGACAACAGCAAGGCCCTGCCGGCGATGAACGAGGGGGAGCCGCTGACGCTCGTGAACCTCGACACGAGACAGAACTTCACCCAGCCGCCACCGCGCTATACGGAAGCGACGCTGGTGAAGGCGCTCGAAGAGAATGGCATCGGCCGCCCCTCCACGTACGGCTCGATCATGACCACGATTCAGACCCGCGACTACACCTACAAGTCGGACGGCAAGTTCTTTCCGACCCAGCTCGGCATGCTGGTCACGAAACTCCTCAAGCAGTCCTTCGGCGACATCATCGATGAAGGCTACACGGCGGAGCTGGAAGGAAAGCTCGATGAGATCGAAGAGGGTCGCGTCGAGTGGCACGAGGCGATGAGGGACTTCTCGCTGAAGTTCAACAAGGATCTCGTCCGCGCCGGCAAAGAGATGGTGGAGGTAAAACGCACCGGCGTCGAGACCGACGAGGTGTGTGAGAAGTGCGGCTCACCGATGGCCATCAAGTTCGGCCGATTCGGCGAGTTCCTGGCCTGCTCTAACTATCCCGAGTGCAAGAACACCAAGGAGACCGCGCGCGGCGACGTCGCCGAGCAACCCGAGGGCGAGTCAATCGTCTGCGATAAGTGCGGCAAGCCGATGCAGCTCAAGCGGTCGCGCTTCGGTCAGTTCTACGCCTGCACCGGCTATCCCGACTGCAAGAACACCAAGGATCCTCGGCTGCTCAAAGCGGACATCCCGACCGAGCCCCAGCCGCCCTGTGAGAATTGCGGCAAGGAGATGGTGCTCAAGTCCGGCCGCTACGGGCCGTTCTTCTCCTGCTCCGGCTACCCCGACTGCAAGACCATCCGCAAGATCGGCGGCAGCAAGGGCACTCCGCCGAAACCGACCGGTGTGCCATGTCCGAATTGCAAAGAGGGAGAGTTGGTCGAGCGCCGGTCGCGGCGCGGGATCTTCTTCTCCTGCTCGCGCTACCCGAAATGCGACTTCGCGTTGAACAACCGCCCCGTGCCGCGGCCCTGCCCCAAATGCGCGGCGCCGTACCTTCTGGAGAAGGAGACCAAGCGCGAAGGTCACATCGAGTACTGCAACAATCCGGAGTGCGACTACCGAGCGCCGATCGCGGCGCGGCCGAATGCGGCGAATGAATAACGTCATCCTTTGTGGTGTGTATTCAGACTGGTTAATAATGCTGCATTCCGTCCGTATTTCGTTTCCATTTTGCTCTGATTAACAACGCCTATTAACGCGCCGCCCCTCCGCGCTACACTCCTCTCACGGAGGTCCATCCATGAATAGCTTCTCGTCGCGCGCATGGCGACGCCTTGCCTCGCTCTCGCTCCTCGTCGCCACCGCCTCGTTCGCGCAACCGGTTCTCAACAGCGCGAACGTCCCGATGCTGCGGCAGGTCCTTCAGGCCATGCCGAAGGGCGGCGACCTGCACAATCACCTCTCCGGCTCGGTCTACGCTGAGTCCTACCTCCGCTACGCGGCCAACGACGGGTTCTGCGTCGATTCTTTGAAGCTGACGATTACGCAGTGCGCAACACCGGAGCAGATCGCGGCCAACCCTGCCCTTCCCGCGGTGATCGTTCCCGCTTCGACTGTTTTCGCCCCGTACTCTTTACTCTATGGCCAGATGCAGGACGCTCTCTCGATGCGCCAGTTCCGCCCGGTGCTGGAATCCGGGCACGATCACTTTTTCAACACCTTCGGCAAGTTCAGCGCGGTCTCAAAGGGGCATGTGCCGGAGATGCTGACCGAGGACGTGTGGCGCCTTGCCAGCGAGAACGTCGACTACCTGGAGACGATCTTCGCCCCCGACTTCGGCAAAGCGCGCGATCTGATGAAGTTCACAAAGCCTGGGGAAAGTCTGGCCGACATGCATACGGCGATCATGCAGAGCGGGCAGGTTCCACCGATCATCAGCGCCGCCCGCGCCGTAATCGACGGTGCCGAGGCACGGGTGAAAAGCGACCTTCACTGCGGCACGCCGAACGCCCAGCCGGGATGCGACTCCACCGTCCGCTATCTGTACGAGCTGCATCGCGGAGTCCCGTTGCAGCAGCTTTTCGCGGAGATGATCGTCGGCTATGAGCTCGCCAGTGCCGATCCCCGCGTCGTCGGCCTCAATCCGGTCATGCCTGAGGACAGCTACATCTCGATGCACGACTTCGACGATCAGATGAAGATGTTTGCCTTTTTCCATCAGCTCTACCCGAAGATTCACCTCACGACGCACGCAGGCGAATTGTGGCCGGGATTCGTTGAGCCCGAGGGGCTGCGCCATCACATTCGCGACTCGGTCATGATCGCCAGTGCCGAGCGCATCGGCCACGGCGTCGACCTGACCTACGAAGACGATGCGGCCGGTTTGTTGAAGACCATGGTCAGCCGCGGTGTGGCCGTCGAAGTCTGCCTTACCAGCAACGACGTGATCCTCGGCGTTTCCGGCAAGGCACACCCGCTGCGCGACTACCTCGCCGCGGGCGTGCCGGTCGCCCTCGCCACCGATGATCCCGGCGTCTCGCGGGACGACATGACGAACCAGTACATGCGCGCCGTACAGGATCAGGGGCTCGACTACGCCACGCTCAAGCGCCTTGCCCGCAACAGCCTCGAATACTCCTTCGCCGAGGGCCAGTCGCTCTGGGCCAATCACAGCTTCGAAGGATTCGCGAACGCATGCGCGGGCGAGAAGGTTTCGTCGAAGCCTGCCGACCGATGCGCAGCATTCCTTAGCGCCAATACGAAGGCGCGTATCGAGTGGAGACTTGAGGGACGGCTAAGGGAGTTCGAGGCGAGCTGGAAGTGAAACGTCTGACAGAAAATCGGTTACGGCCGGCGTGATCAAGTCGTAGTCGATCAGAAAGGTGTCGTGCCCGTTCGGTGATGCGATTCGCTCGTGGTGCACGGGCGTGCCGTTCGCAACCATCGCGTTTTCGACTCGCTCGACCTCGACGACCGGGAAAAGCCAGTCGGTATCGAACGAGACGAGGAGCGTCCGGCCGCGCCATTTCGCGAAGGCCGCCTGGAGTGAGCCGTGCTGCTCCTCCAGATCCATTTCATCCATCGCCGCCTGCACCCGGATGTAGGAATTGGCGTCGTACTGTGCGGCGAACTTCCGGCCCTGATACTCGAAGTACGAATCGATCTCGAACTGGCGCGTGGCGCCGCGGCGTCGACGGCCGAATTTTGATTGCAACGCGCGAGCGGAGAGGTACGTCATGTGTCCCACCATCCGCGCCACCTGCAGTCCACGCAGCGGCTCGGGGTGGTCGTAGTAGTCGCCGCCGTTGAAGCGAGCGTCGCTCTCGATCATCTTCCGCCCGATGATGTGCCAGGCGATTCCCTGCACCGGTACCGCGGCACCCGCGGCCATCGTGATGATGGAATCCATGAATTCGGGGTAGCAGGCCGCCCACATCAGCACCTGCATCCCGCCGAGCGAACCGCCTGCGATGGCGTGCAGATGCTCGATGCCGAGCCGGTCGAGAAGGATCTTCTGTGAATGAACCATGTCTTCGATGGCGGGCCAGGGATAGCGCGAACCGTAAGGCTTACCGGCAGTCGCATCGATCGACGACGGCGCGGTCGTCCCGTAGCACGAGCCGGGGATGTTCGCGCAGATCACAAAGTATTTGTCGAGATCGATTCCCTTGCCATACCCGATGAGCCCATCCCACCAACCTGGCCGCTCATCTTCTGCGTCGGTGTACTTTCCGGCGACGTGTGCGTTGGCTGACAACGCGTGACAGACGAGGATGGCGTTCGACCTCTCGGCATTCAGCTCGCCGAACGTTTCGTAGCGGATCGTGAATGGCGCAATCGTCTGCCCGTGCATGAAACGGAAACCGTCATCGAGAAGGAGATCCTTCGGCGGGGCGGCAATCAGTGAGATCTGCATCGGGACCGCGAAGGATCTCATTCCTGACACTCGCGCTTCAACTGCCTTTCGTGATCACATCCACCACGAGACCGCGCAATATATGATCCTCGCCGCAAATATCGCACCCAAGGGGCTTCGAATGAAAACGAAAGTCACAGTAGTCGGCGGCGGCAATGTTGGCGCAACCGTCGCCCAGGGAATCGCCCTGAAAGAGCTCGCGGACGTCATCATCGTCGACATCGTCGAGGGGGTCCCGCAGGGGAAGACGCTCGACCTGATGGAGACCGCGCCGGTCGAGAAATACGACTCGATCCTTCGCGGCACGAATGGTTACGACGAGACCGCCGGCTCCGATCTGGTCGTCATCACCGCCGGGCTGCCGCGCAAGCCGGGTATGAGCCGCGATGACCTGTTGTGGAAGAACGAAGAGATCGTTGCCGGCGTCACGCGAGAGATCGTGAAGCGCTCGCCGGATACCATCCTGGTCATCGTCTCCAACCCCCTCGACGCCATGTGCGAAGTTGCGCGCCGCGTCTCCGGCTTCCCACGCGAGCGCGTGATCGGCATGGCGGGGGTGCTCGACTCAGCGCGCATGCGCGCTTTCATCGCCATGGAGCTGAACGTATCCGTTGAAAACACCCACGCCTTCGTCCTCGGCGGTCACGGCGACACGATGGTGCCGCTACCACGCTACTCGACGGTTGCCGGCATCCCCATTACCGAGTTGCTCTCCAAAGAGCGAATTGACGCGATCGTCGACCGCACTCGTAACGGCGGCGCGGAGATCGTCAATCTTCTCAAGACCTCGGCATGGTACGCGCCTGGTGCGGCGGCCGTGGAGATGGTCGAAGCGATTCTCAAAGACAAGCGCAAAATCCTCCCCTGCGCCGCCTATCTCACCGGTGAATACGGCTTCAGCAACCTTTTCGTCGGCGTGCCGGTGAAGCTCGGCAGGAACGGCATCGAGCAGATCATCGAGATCACGCTGACAGCCGACGAGAAGGCCGCGTTGCAGAAGTCGGCTGATGCGGTGAAGGAGCTGTTCGACACGTTGAAGATCACCGCGTAGCCAGACTGAAGCCGGAATGGCGAGCGCACGTTTCGCGTCTTGAACCGCAGCCGGCGCGGTATCACCGGAGATCCTGCGTCTTCGCGCAGGATAAAATGCCCGAAACCCATGAAAAAACTCGTCATCGACATCGAAACGGTCGGCACGCCGTGGGAAGAGCTCGACGCTTACGTCCGCGAATACCTGATCAAAGGGCTCAGCGATGGGGACGCCGAGGAGACGCGGCGCGCCGGAGGGCTTTCGCCGTTTCGCGGCCGCATCATCGCCATCGGCGTCATCAACATCGAAGACGGACGTTCCTGCGCCATGTACGAAGTGCCGGGGCAGACGCAGCTCTCGATCGAGAAGTCCGGCCAGCGCACGTACATCTCGGGAAGCGAGAAGCAGATCCTGGAGAAATTCTGGGAGTTCTTCGAAGGCGACTCGCGATTCATCACCTTTAACGGCCGGCAGTTTGACGGACCGTTTCTGATGATCCGTTCGGCGATCAACGGCATCGTGCCGAAGCGGGATCTCGTCGGCTACCGCTACGGCTTCCATCCGAACTGCGACCTGCGCGAAGCGCTCAACTTTTTCGGCACGACGAATGCGCGTCAGTTCAAGTTCAACCTCGATCTGGCCTGCAAAGTCTTCGGCGTTGAGACCTCGAAAGGCGAAGGACTTGACGGACGCTCGGTCGAGACGTGGTATCGCGCCGGGCGTCATCGGGAGATCGCCGACTACTGCCTCGATGACGTGCGGGCCACCTGCGAGCTGTACGAGAAGGTCGCGCCGTCGCTGCTCATTTTCAACAAAGAGTTCCGCGAGGCGGAGGAGCGCGCCCGCCGCCGCTTCCCACTGATCGAGAGTGCGTCGCCGCTCATTCCGACCAGCGAGCCGTCGTTCATCGAGTCGCTGACGCAGAGCTCCCTGGAGCTCATGCCTGCCCTCGAAGCAGCGCCGGAAACGCCGGCGGCGGTCACATCGCTTACGCGCGCCATCGTCCTGGAGAAGCTGGTCCAGAAGGCGGAAACGGAAGAAGACATCCCGACGGGGATTTGATGAAACAAGCACAGACCCCGCTCGGTGAGAGAATGCGCGCGTGAAGCTGTTCCGGGGGCGGATTTTCTCGCCGGTTGCCGATCCATTCACGGTCGATGCGGCGAAGTCGTACGTCTACTACGACGACGGCTATCTGGCCATCGACGGCGACCGCATCACCGGCGTCGGTGACTGGCGCAACGTTCCCCGGCAAAGCTCAGCGCTTACCCAGCTAGGGCGCGACATCCTGCTCACGCCGGGATTCATCGACACGCATCTTCACGCTCCGCAGCTCGAGATGATCGGCTCCTACGGCGGCGACCTTCTCGAATGGCTGAACCGCTATACCTTCCCCACCGAGGCGAAGTTCAGCGATCCGAAGCACGCGGAGATGGTGGCCCGGGTGTTCTTCGAGGAGTTGCTGCGCAACGGCACGCTCTGCGCGCTGATCTTCTCGACGATCCACTATCGCGCCACCGATATCTTCTTCGCCGAAGCCGAGCGGCGCGGGTTCCGGGCGATCATCGGCAAGACGATGATGGACCGAAATGCGCCGGCGGCGTTGCTGGAGACTCCGAGGCAATCGTTCGAAGAAAGCCATGCGCTGCTGCAGAAGTGGCACAAACGGGGGCTGCTGCGTTACGCCATCACCCCGCGCTTCGCGCCGACGTCGACGCCGGAGCTGCTCGAAGCGGCCGGTCAGCTAAAGCGCGAGTTTCCCGACGCCTACGTTCATTCGCATATCTCCGAGAACCGCAACGAGGTGCAATGGGTACACGACCTCTTCCCCGAGGCCGAGTATGCGGACGTCTACGACCGCTACGGCCTCCTCGGCGAGCGGACAGTGCTCGCTCATGGTGTCTACCTGAGCGAGGAGGAGCTCGAATTGCTTGCCCGCCGCGGAACGCGAGTCGCCCACTGTCCGAACTCGAACCTTTTCCTCGGCAGCGGCCTCTTTCGTCTCCACCACACTCTGGACGCCGGCGTGGTGGTCGGCCTCGGCACCGACATCGGAGCGGGCACGACGCCTTCGATGTTCACCACGATGTCGGATGCGTACAAAGTGCAGCAGGTGCAGGGCGTATCGCTTACGCCGTTCCATCTCTGGTATCTCGCCTCGCTTGGAGGTGCCCGCGCCTTGTCGATGGACGGGGAGATCGGAAGCCTCGAAGCCGGCAAGTCAGCCGACTTCCTCCTGCTCGATCTCAAATCGACGCCGCTCGTCGCCCTGCGCAGCGAGCGGGCCTCGTCGATCGAGGATCTCCTGGCCGGCCTGATATTTACGGGCGACGATCGCGTCGTTCGCGAGTGCTGGATCGCGGGCCGGATGGTTGCCGCGATCTCCCGGCCGTGACTGGCAGCGCTCTTGCGGCGTCTAAAGGCCCAGGAGGTCTCCATGAGAAAAATACGAGCGATCCTGGTGTTTGCGGCGTTCTCCACTGTCGCCGCTTTCGGACAGGATCGTACTGTTTGGCGGACGAGTGCCGATGTACAGGAAGGCGCCCGCGGAAGTGCTACCGGGACGGTCTCGGATACTGAGGCGGGTAGAAACCGCCTGATACTCACCCCGGATGATGCACAGAACGATCGCATCATCGTCGACACGGACTCGGTTTCGACGCAATACAACGGATTCGGAGGGACGATCAACGGTGCCCCTGAGATCTTCGTCGGCTCGAGCGGTTTCAACAACGTGCGTGTCGGCGACCGTATCGAGGTGCGTGGGATGGCAACTGGCGGCGAGGTCGTTCGCGCGGAGCGCGTGACGCTTCTGGGCCGGCCGGTCGATGCACCGCAGACCGGTGTTGGCCAGACGCGAACACCCGCGTCGATTTCCACTCCGACCGCGTCGGGAACGACACCGAGCGGTACGAGTCCCAATAGAGTCGGGCGCATTGAAGGCGTTCTGCAGCAAATCAACGCCGAGGCGGGACGCCTTGTCATCGTTACCGACCAGCGTGAGGTGCTGACCGTGCAAACGCCGCAGGGGACCCCGGTGCGCTACCACGGTGATACGTATCGCGTTTCGAACCTCGAGGTTGGCGATCGCATCCGCGTCGAGCCGCAAGGGGGTGTAACGTCCAATGGCACCGAGGTTCGCGCACGATCGATCGAAGTGATGCAGAGCGCTCAGGAATCCGGCGGGGCGCCGACCGGTGTTGGCGGCGTGAGCGGACGTGTGATGCGCGTAGACCGGTCAGCGAACGTGATTCAGGTCGACACCGGCCGCGGAACAACGATCGCGGTCGACTTGCGGAATGCCACCGATCCAGCCGGCAAACCGGTACGCGCGCGCGATGTCCAGGCCGGCGATCATGTCGAGCTGAGCGGTTCCTACAGCGGAGGAACCTTCCTGGTCTCGACGCTTCGATTTGCGGATGACAACGGATCGCCAGCCGCGCCTGGCCCCCCGATCCCCGCGCCGTCTACTGGCGACCTCGGCGTTGTGACGATCTATGGAACGGTGAGCCAGACGTTGGTTGACGGCCCGCAACTCGTTCTCCGCGACACCCAGAACGGCAACCGGCCAATCCGCGTCTACGCGCTGGAGGACCTTGCCGTGCGTACCCGCACCGGCACCTACACGACCGCGACGCAGTTACGCCTGAACGATTCCCTCGTGATCAAGGCCTACCGCGACGGTGAGGGGAACTACATCGCGCAGACGATCAGGATTCGGTGAGGCCCGGGGGTCGGGGGTCGGGGGTCGGACAGGCGATCTCCGACTCCCGACTTCCGACTCCCGAACATATTATTTGGAATAACGGAACTCCTCTCAACGTCGAACAATGTGCGATGGAAAAGCCCGTTCGGCGCACTCTGCTTCCCGGCGTTACAGACGCCGGAGCGCCCCCTCTCGTCATCATCAAGTCGCGCGCCGTCGTCGCCAGAGCACGGCGCCGCGCGATCGTCCGCGATGTCATCGATCTCCTACTCCTGGTATGCGTCGACGGGCTTTTCCTACGCTGGCCGCTGGCGCATGTGCCGTTTCTCGGTCGCTACGATTCGCTGCTCGTGCTCCTTGGCTTGAACGCGATGCTGGTCGGCTATGTCTGGCTGGCCCGCGCGCTACCTCGCTGGACGGCGCGGCGCGTGGCGACGACCTGGTCTCTGCCGGAGCGCGCGCGGTTCTTCAGACGCTCGTAGGGCTCGCCTTCCGGATCACGAACTTCTGCAGCAGCACGCCGACGAGAAGAAGAGAGATCGTCAGCCCGAGGAGTGAGCCGACGCGATAGAGCCCGCCGAGCCGCGCCAGGTCGTGCAGGAAGCACTTCAACACCGTCACGAGCAGCAGAATGATGGCCGCCACGCGCGACGCGCGGCTGTGAAGCACCAGTCCGGCGATGAGCATGGCCACGGAGAATACGGCCCAGCCGATCGTGTAGGTCAGGTCCTGAGCCAGCGATGACGAGAAGAAGTTGAATGTCAGTGCCGGTCCTGTCGAGTAGAAATCGGCGATCTCGATGTTTACGAGAAGAAAGAGAAGAACCGTTCCGCAGGCGTTTGCGGCCGGCCGCGCCGCCCCGTATTGCTTTGATTCATCATCGGGCAGCAGCCGCGCCGCGACGAAGAACGCGGCGGCGCTGACGAGATACGTGTAGAGGTACCAGTTCACGATCGCTCTGTGACTGGCCGGGTGATACGAGAGGACGGCTGGATTCACGGCCAGACGAACGAACGCGGCCGCGAGCAGTGCCCCCGACCATAGCAGAAGGCCGCGATGCGGAATGCGCCGGAAAAGCCAGACGAGCGCTGCTCCCTCCAGCGCCCAGCCGATCGTGATCCATTGCTTGTCGAGCTGCAGGGGAATGGCCACGGTGACGAACGCCAGTGCCGCCGCCGCGGTCATCGCCAAACGCCCGAGGAGCCGCTCACCCGCCGGTTCGATGCGCAGCAGACGCCAGACCAGCAGCAGCATCAGCGCCGCTTGAAATAGCGGAAGGATGCCGATGGCGTAGTCGTATCCGGCCACTCTGATGGCGTTACGCGCCAGCAAGAAGAACGGAATCCCGGCCAACACCGCCCCAAGATATGGCTGCAGAAAGCGCCTCGCTCTGGTGCCGAGGAGCAACGGATAGGCGATGAAGAGCGCGTAGATGGCGCCGGCGAAGCCGGCCTGCCGGGCCGGAGTCTCAGCGGGTGATAGAAACGCGGCGAGGCCGAACATGACTACCGCGGCCACGACGATGTCATGCCATTCCGTCATCCACGCCATCGCCAGTAGTGCGATACCGATGACGATGTGCGACGCGAGCAGCGAGGCGAATAGCGGCGTTGATGAAACGTCGCCGGCGATGATGACTACGACATCACCCGCGAACAGCGCCACGATCGCCGCCACACTGAAACGCCGGTCGATCCGGAACCAGATCAGCGCAAGAGCGCTGATGGCGATCGCCGCCAGGAATGCGACCACGGGCCACGGTGCCGCGTGCGCATCTGCCGCCCACGCCATCAGCACGATCTGTGACGCAGCCATCGCCGCGGTCATCAGCGTCGCTCGGCGGAGGTAGAGCGCGGCTACGCCGATGGCGAGATCCATCACGAAGAGCACGGCGAAGAGCGGCCAGGGCGGGAATGCCAGCGCCGGCTGCACCGCGACCGCGAGCAGGAATAGGTGCCCGATGAGTCCGAGGTAGCTCGTGGCGGCATCGCCGTCCTGCCCGCGCCCGATGAATACGCCGCCCGCGACCGCCAGCAGTGCGAAACCGCCGATCATCGTGAGCGCGGCGAGAAGGGTTGCCGGCGTCAACGCGTTCGCGCACCAGATCGTGATGACGATCCACGAAAGCACGACCGACGAGGCGGCCAGGATAGTGCGCTGCGTCGACTTCGCCTCACTGATCGCGCCGATGTTGATGACCGCCAGGAGAATCGCCAGCGCCGCGAGCGCGTATTGCGCGATCGGGCCGGTGGTGAGAAAGAAGAGAACGCCGATCGAGCCGAGGATGAGACCGAGCATCGTCCATTGCGAGACGACGTTCCGGCCGAGGCGGCGGGCAATCACCGGAATTGCCAGGAACAGCACTGCGAAGGCGGCGTAGATGATCAGCGCGGTCGTCAGATGCTCGCGGGTCACATTGTCGGCTGACCAGACTCCCTCCGTGGCGATAGCCAGGAACGCGGCAATCGCGTACACCGGGCCGGCCTCGTGCTTGATCGCGTACGCGGCGATGAGCGCCACCAGCACGAAGAGGGTGCCAAAAAGCAGCATTGGCGCGGATGCCGGAATCGGCATCGCCGCGAAGGCAGGAAAGAGCAGAAGGAAGAGCGGCGCGATGACGAGGCGCGGAGCCTGCGTGAAGTGCGACAGCACCAGTTGCACGACCACGAATGCCGCGATCCAGACCAGGATCCAGGGCCACGCCACCGCCGTGTAGGACGACGCCCGCCACACGATCAGGACCAGCGCGATCGTCGCACCACCGAGCAGGTGCAGCCACGAGGGACCGCGGAAGATGGCGATCACCGACAGACCGGTGCTGATGAAGAGCAGGAACGTGAAGAGAACGTTGTACTGCACGCCGTAGCTCGACACTGCCGCGACGTAAATGGCGAAGAGAAGCGGCAGGCCGGCAGAGGAGATGGCCGCGAGGTCGAAGCTTCTCTGCGCGTTGTCCGCCCGGCGCCGCAGCCAGAGCGATGCCCCGGCCGCCGCGGCGAAGAGGATGAAGACCGAAACCGCCAGCGGAAGCTGGGAAACCGTCAGGAACTTGCCGATCCAGCTCCACTCATAGATCACGGTGAAAACCACGCTGAGCGCCGTCAGGAGCGGCCAGCGTCGCTGGATGGCCACCCAGAGCAGGCCGATGTTGAGCAGTAGCAGGTAGGAGAAGAGCGCGATCGGCTTGTTCTCGCCGGTCGACAATAACGCCGGCGTGGCGAAGCCGCCGACGAGGCCGAGCAGAGCGATGAAAACCGAGTCGCGCCGGATCGACAGCAGCACGGCGATGGCCGTGACGATCAGCATCAGCGCGAAGACGACACCCACCGGCAGCAGGTGCCAGAGCGCGTGGATGGCGAAGAGCGTGGCGTAGAGGATGGCGATGCCCGCTCCGTCCATGGCGTTCGCGGTGAAGCTGTAGTCGCGCGCAACGCGCAGCTCACAACCCAGCAGCAGCACGATACCGGTCACCATCCCCAGCGACGCGCGCACCATCGGGCTGAGCCAGCCATGCTCGACGGAGTAGCTGAGAAAGAAGAGCGCCGCCAGAACGAGCGCGATGCCGGCGATCCAGGAGAAGAGCTTCACGCCGATCAGCGACTCCCAGTCGAAGGGTTTGCGGGGGGCGGGGGCGGAGAGTGGGGGGTGGAAGGTGGGGGCCGCGATTGGCTCGAGTTCAGGCTCCGGCTCGGCCACGAATGCGGCGATCGGTTCGGGCTGCGGCTCCGGAGGGAGCGTGACGATGATCGGTTCGGGCTCTGGTTCCGGCGGCGGAGCGACGATCACCGGCTCGGGTTGTCGTTTGGGGTGTGGCTGGGGTTCCGGCCGGGGTTCCGGCGGCGGCGGCGCGGCCGCGTACGGCTTCGCCCCTCGATCAAGCCGGCGCCGCAGCTCTGCGAGCTCCGTGAGTGCTCTACTGGCGCGGCCAGAGGCCTGGATCGCTACGACGAACGCGATCACCGCGAATACGGCGACCAGAAAGAGCGCGCAGCCTTGCATGGGTACGCAGAGGATACAGCCACAAAACGAAAAGGCCCGCCGAAGCGGGCCGTTAGGGAAGGCGGGCGCGGGTCGTTTCTACGTCGTCTGTAACACCGGTATTGCTGTTCCGAAGTCGACTGGATCCGGCCCGAAGCGATTCGCTCCTCTTGTGCCGCGCTTGAAAAGGAGAAGCAGGAGCAGATAAATGTTGTAGATCGGTACAAGCAAGAGTAGGAAATGCCAGCCGCTTCGATCGAGATCATGAAGCCGTTGTACGGTCTGAGCGATACCCCATAGGACCGCAAGGATATTGATCAACCCGGCGATGATCGCGGCAAAAGCACCAAGTTGGTTCCTCAGCGCAAAGGCGATGACGACGAGTATGGCGGCCAGGATTTGGAAGCCAATCTGCCGTGTAATGTACGTAGCCCGCGGGGCGCGTCCGTTTGAAAGGGAGCCACGGATGAGCGATGTCTCGCGTCCTGTCGCGTAGAGAAACAGGATGAGTAAGACGAACGGATAGAGTGAGAGCAGGTCGGAAGCGGAACCTGAAACGAACGGGTTCAGCGTCGCCAAGCGATCGATCTTTTCGTTAAGGATCTGCATAGATGGCACACCTGCGATGAACGCGATGAGGATTCCGGCGATCGCGCCTCCGGCGATGTAGCCCGAGGCCATCAGCACGCCGGGGCTCTTGTCGCCTTCCGCCGTAAGCTGTTCTTCCGTCATTTTCGCCTTCGAATACTTCGCGCGCACGTACAGGTCGACAAGGTAACGCACCATGCCGCCGATGAAGATGGGACTAGACGACGACAGCGGCAGATAGACGCCGACGGCGAAGGCGAGCGAGGGGATGCCCGACATCTCCAGCACCAGCGAAATCATCACGCCGAGGAGGACGAGCCCCCACGGGAGCTGCCGGTTCAGGATGCCTTTGATGATGTACGACATCAGCGTCGCTTTCGGAGCGTCGAATTTCTTCGGCGCGAGTTTGCCGTTGGCGAGGAACTTGTGCGTGCCGTTGATGCCGGGGTCGACGAGATACTGCGGTGTGCCGGTCGAATCGACGAGGTACTGCGTCGCCGCGGCGCCACCCGGCGGGGCGTGGTGCCACACGAGGTAATCCTTCCCCTCGTAGGTCTGATGTGTGGTCAGCGTCGAGGGATCGGCGTGCAGTCCTAGCGGCCAGTTCTCCTGCGACTTGAGCGCGCCGCCGCCTTCACCGTTTGCCGGCTCCATGCTCACGCGCGGCACGTAGACGCTGGCCGCGGAATTGAGCTTGAGGAGAATCGGCCCGAGGATGATCGCCGAGGCGAGGGCGCCGATGAGGATGGCGATCTGCTGATTCCTCGGCGTGGCGCCGACCAGGAAACCGGTCTTCAGATCCTGCGACGTCGTCCCGCCGTTTGATGAGGCGATACAGACGATGGCGCCGATCGAGAGGGCGGTCACGTAGTAGGTCGAGCCGGTCCAGCCGATCACCAGGAAGACCAGGCAGGTGATCAGCAGCGTGGCCACGGTCATGCCGGAGATCGGATTCGATGAGGAGCCGATCTCACCGGTAAGCCGCGAGGAGACGGTGACGAAGAGAAATCCGAGAATGACGATGAGCAGCGCGCCCATGATGCGCGCTGGGATGCCCGTGCCGCCAACGTAGAGCGGATTGGCCAGAGCGATGACGGCGACAAGGGCGAAGCTGCCGATGAGCACGAGCTTCATCGAGAGATCGCGGTCGGTGCGCTCCATCCCTTCGCGTGCGGCCGCACCGCCGCGAAGGTCCTTGAGTCCTTCCTTCATCCCGTGCCAGATCGTCGGCAGCGAGCGCCCCAAGCTGATGATGCCACCCGCGGCCACGGCGCCGGCGCCGATGTAGAGGATGTAGGCGTTACGGATCTGTCCGGGCGCCATGTCGCGGATGAGACGCGTCGTCTCCGGCGCGAGCGGCGCCAGGAGGCCGGCGCCGAAGAACTTGATGGCCGGGATGAGGACGAGATAGGCCAGCACGCCGCCGGCGCACATGATCGAGGCGATGCGCGGCCCGATGATGTAACCGACGCCGAGGAGCTCCGGAGAGATCTCGGCCGAGACCGATCCGGCGTTGAACGGCGGCCCGAATACCCGCTCCGGCGTGTCTTTCCAGCCGCGGAAGGCGACGTTGAGCGCCTTGTAGAGCAGGCCGATGCCGAAGCCGGTGAAGATCGTCTTCGCGCTCGTGCTCGCTCCACCGAGTGCTTCCATCTCGCGTTTTGCGGAGTCGGAGGCGGCGGCGATCGATTCATCCGACGCTCCCGCCTTCAACACCTCGGCGCAAGCGGTACCTTCCGGATACTTCAGCAGCCCATGCTGCTGGACGATGAGCGCGCGCCGCAGCGGAATCATCATCAGAATCCCGAGCAGGCCACCGAGGATGGCCACCAGCATCACGCGGGTGATCTCGAGGTCGAAGCCGAGAATCAGGATGGCCGGCATCGTCACGCCGACGCCGAAGGCGATCGATTCTCCAGCCGACCCCGCCGTCTGCACGATGTTGTTCTCGAGGATCGTGGCGTCTTTGCCCCCAAGCTTCGAGAGGATCCTGAAGAAGGTGATGGAGATGACCGCCACCGGGATCGATGCGCTGACCGTGAGGCCGACCTTCAGCACGAGGTACAGCGACGATGCCCCGAAGACCATGCCGAGGATCGTTCCGATGACTACCGGCAGCCACGTCAGTTCCCGCAGCTTCGTCCCCGCGGGGATATAGGGCTCGAACGGCGCGGGTGCAGGTACGGGTGCTGGGTAATCCTGTTCGACAGCGCTCATGAGATCTCCTGTCCTGGAGAAGCTGGCCGTTACCGGGTTTGGCCTTGCATTGGGCGGGCTATTCTAGCATCGGAACTTGGGCGGTTTCGGGAGGCGTATCATCACGCGCATGCCGATGATGCTGCCGCAGGAGCGCCTTCGCGCTGCCGTCGCCGAAGCCTTTCCTTGTCTGTCGGTCGATCTCCGATTCGGATGCAGCGACACCGCCCGCTCCCGGCAAGTGGTCGCCGAAGCAGGTGATCGGGCATCTGATCATGAACGACTACGTCGATCACATGGAGCATCACCTCGGGCAGATTCTTTAGTGCGAAAGCGCGCCTTGGGCCGCCATTTCTCGCCTAAACCACTCAGATCGCGGAACTTGTTCAGTTAACCGCGGGTTTCGCAACCCGACCACCCTCCCCAATTCAGGCAGGCCTTCGCGCCCTTCGTGTGAGATCAATAACTGATGTCTGTTCAGTAAGTTACGGGAGTGCGCACCTTCAAGGTCTGTGGTCGACCCGAATAGTTCCGAAGTCGAACTAAATAGTTCCCCGGTCGAACTATTTAGTTCCCGGTCCGAACTAAATAGTTCCCCGGTAGAACTATTTAGCTCCGAGGCCGAGCTATTTAGTTCCCGGTCTGAACTAAATAGTTCCCGGACCGAACTATTTAGCTCCGAGGTCGAGCTATTTAGTTCCCGGTCCGAACTAAATAGTTCCCGGACCGAACTATCTAGTCCTGAAACAAGCGAAGAAATGATGTGAGAAAGAGGTGGAGACTCGAAAAGCCCCGTGTTTCAATTGTCTTGTCGAAGAACGAAAGAAACAGGAAA
>JADGNY010000205.1 GCA_017883235.1 Thermoanaerobaculia bacterium
CCGCTGACGCGGCACCAAACCACGACATCTCTTTACCAGGGGTGCTCGCAAAAAACGCTCGCACCCCTGGCTACCGTCTTGTTGCCGCTAACGCGGCAACGCGCCGCGTTATCACCTCTTCGGCAGTTCCTGGTTGTAGTAGAACATCGCCGTCACGCGCTCGGTGTCGTTGGGGAAATCCCTCGGCAGGGGACTGAGCGGCGAGGAGAGCTCGATCCCTTTTTTGGCGGCGAAGTCATACGGTGGGATACCGGAGCTCTGCAGGATGGTGACGTCGGTGATGGTGCCGTCGCGATGGATGGTGAAGCGGATGGTGACGACGCCTTTGAGCCCGGTCTGGATCAGGTGCGGCATGTTCGAGTACCAGTTGACCCGAATGCGGCTGACCATCCCCTCGGCATAGTCGCCCCAGTTGTACCAGTCGCTCTCGAACGAAAGAGGTCCGTCCTGGGCGAAGCCTTTTTCGCCCCCGGCGGCGCCGTTGATGTCGTAGCCCTGCTGTCCGCCACCGAGAGAGGCCACCTTGCCGACTTCCTTGATGGCGCTGCGCCAGTTCACCGGGCCGGTGGCGGGGTTGGCCTGGGCCGGCTGGCGATAGGCGAGGGTCGAGGGAGCCTGGGAGATGTTGGATGGGGCGGTCGAGGGAGCGGCCTGTTGTTGCTGCTGTTGCGCGGCGTTCGCGGCCTGCTGCGACGGACTCGGGGGCTGGGGCTGCGAGGGGGATGACTTCGGGGTGAAGATATGGCTGCCGTCTCCAGGCCGCCGCGTCGGTTGTTCGCCGGTGGGGTGAGGCGTGGAAGCGTTCCGGTTGGCGTTCGATAGGGCAGCGTCGGGCGAGGGGGCGTGGTTGATCTTCGCGCCGGGCGACTCGAGGAATTGCTTGTCCTGCGGATTCTGACGGATCAGCTCGACATAGCGCGCGATCGGCGGCGCGGGGGCGTCTTTCGAGACGGGGTTATAGGTGGCGATGAAGTAGATGAAGATCACCGCGTGAAGGATGATCGAGACGACGACGGCAGTGCTGACCCCGCCGCGCCGTGCTTCGCTCTGGGTTCCGAGGAGGTCGATGGTCTCTTCGGGTTCGTTGAGTTCGTAGTCCAAATAAGAAGTCCTGCGCGTAGAAGTTACCCTGCCTCGGATTTCTTCCCCCGAGGCGGTGCTAAACTCGATTCAAATGTCAGACGTCTTTCATCCCGCACCGCCGCCCCCGCCTCCCGTGCGGCCCTCGGCCTCGGGGTTCGACTTTGCGCGGCCGTTTACGTTTACGTTTGAAGACCCCCGTTGGGTACAGAAAGTTCTTCTTGGCGGGCTCTTCATGCTGGCGAGCATCTTCATCGTCGGTGCGTTCTTCGTCTACGGCTATCTGGCGCGTCTCGTTCGCAACGTGATCGCCAGCGTCCCCCATCCTCTCCCGGAGTGGGACGACCTGGGTGAGTACTTCAGCGAAGGTCTGCGACTTTTCTGTGTCGCTTTGGTCTATACGCTGCCAATGATCGTCGTTGCGACGGTCTTCATCATCCCGTTGATCATCGCGCAGACGGCCGACAGCGATGGCGCGAAGAATATCGGTGTCGGAATAGCGGCCTGCGTCTCGTGTCTAATCCCTCCGCTCAGCTTGGCGATGGCCCTCTGGCTTCCGGGGGCGATGTTGTTTGCGGTGGTGGAGCGGCGGTTCGGCGCGGCATTCGAGTTCGCACAGATTTTCGCGTTCATCAAGGCGAATATCGGGAACTACCTTCTGGCCTTCGTGGTCTCGCTCGTCGTCCGGTTGATCGTTCCCTTCGGCTTCAATCTTCTGTGCGTGGGCGTCTTCTTTACTCTTTTCTGGTCGCTGGTCGTTACGTGCTACGCGTTCGCCGAGTCCTGGCGTCTCGCTCCTGTCCGCAAGTGAAGCGCGATACGAAAATTGTCGCGGCCACGCTGGTGGCTATTTCCGGGGCGATTCTCTCCGCCTCGCTGGCATGCACTGCCGCGGTCGCAGGCGGTGCATCGATGAAGTGGCGGATCCTCTTCCGCCTCTTCTGTCACGGCATCCCGGAGCGTTGCCTCTACATCTGGGGCGTTCCGATGCCGATCTGTGCGCGCTGTACGGCGATCTATGCCGGTCTCATCCTGTCGTTCGCGGCCTTCCTGATTCTTCCGCGCATGAAAGAGTCGATCGCCAGGATGGTGCTCTACGCGGCCCTCGTTCCGATGGCGATCGATGGCTTTACCCAACTGGCGGGGCTGCGGCTGAGCACCAATCCTCTGCGCATGGAGACGGGGCTATTGGCCGGCGTGGCGTTCGGAGTCTGGGCACTGAGCACGATCGAGAATCACGAGATTGTCACGATTCCTTGACCTCTCTCCAACCGTGGGTTACGCTTCAAAGCCGCGCATCTACAACACCGACAACAACAAAAATGGCCTTCCAGGGATCGCTGAAAGAGCTTCCGCTGCCCGACATCATCCAGTTGGTCAGCGTATCCGGCAAGACGGGCAAGTTCACTCTCTCCCGCGACCACGATCGCGGCTACATCTATCTGAAGAACGGTCAGATGGTGCACGCCACGGTCGGAGATCTGGTCGGGGAGGAAGCGATCTACGCGCTCGCCATCTGGAATCAGGGAGAGTTTCAATTCGGCCCCGGCGAGGAGCCGGACCGCCAGACCATTACGAAATCGAACACGAATCTGCTGATGGAAGCAGCCCGGCGTCTCGACGAGTGGCGCGTGCTGTCCAAGAAGGTGCCGTCGGTCGATTACATCCCCGAGTTGCAGGTGCGCGAGTCGCGCCACGAGCAGATCACCCTCAACCCGCAGGAGTGGCTGCTCATCACCAGGATCGACGGCAACCGCTCGATCGCGGAGATCGGCAAGGTGCTGAATATCTCCTCGTTCGAAGTGGCCAAGATCCTCTACGGGATGATCACCGGGGAGTTGGTGGCCTTAAAAAAAAAACCTGAATTCGTTCGAGACGAGGAGAGCGGCGAGCTAGTCGACCTGGCCGCGCGCATCCGCTCCATCGCCGAGGAGTACATCGGCAACTCCGCGCACAAGACCATCGAGAAGCACTTCCTGCGCGCCCTCGACGGCATCATGAGCGGCGATGGCGCGAATGCCGTCGATGCGATGGTGAACGAGTTCGAGAAGACCGCATCGCTGCTCCGCGGACTGGCCGTGACCGAGCAGTTGCGGACTCGGATCACGGAGTTGCGTCAGGCGGTTTAATTCGCTGCCCAGAAGTCCATCCTGACGGTGAGCGAAGCGAGCCTGTCAGGATCTCGGGTGAGACCGCGCGGCAATCGGTTCCAGCGGGGGTCTCGCAGCTCCACCGGAGATCCTGACAGGCTCGCTTTGCTCGCCGTCAGGATGGGACTTCTGGGCAGGATCTCCGGTGAGACCGCGCGGCAGTCGGTTCCAGCAGAGGCCCTCGCGGCTCCACCGGAGATCCTGACAGGCTCGCTTCGCTCGCCGTCAGGATGGAACGTCTGCAGGATTAAAACGCCTGACCGCTCGAGAACGCCACCAGCCATCCCTTTCGTCCCAGCGGATCTCGATTCAACGCATACGCGAGATCGACGCGCAGCAGGTTCTTCGGCGTGCGGGGAAGTCCGAGGCGGAGGCCGATGCCGATGTCGCTCTTCAGGTGGAGCAGGCTGGTGAAGCCCTGGTTGGTTGCGTTGCCGGCGTCGGCGAAGGCGACGATGCCGGGAGAGGCCAGTTGCAGAATCTCGCGTCCGAGGTAGAGCCTCTCCTCGATGTTGATCACCATGGCCCGGCTTCCGGCGAAGGCGTGGGCGCGGTAGCCGCGCAGGCCGGTCAGGCCGTCGGCGAAGAATTGCTGTTCGGCGTCCATGCGCCAGCCGCTGCTGACGGCGAGGCGGCTGAAAAACGCGGTCGGATACGACGCCCTTCCGCCGCGGCGCACGAAGAGCAGCGACGAGGTGGCGACGGCGTTCTGCAGTCCGCCGTCGAGCCGCGACGACAGCGCAACGGCGGGCATGACGAAGCCGTCACCCAGCCACTTGCCGTCGCCGGCCGCGGCGCGGAAGTACGACGTGTTGTGGTCCGCACCGAGGCTGTGCGGTGAGACTCCTGCCTCGATCGAATACTGCCGGCCGAGGTTGAAGTCCTCGTATCGCACGTCCTTGTTGATGAAGTTCAGCTTCACGAAATCGTTCTCGGTGCTGTCGTAGCGGACGAAGAGATAGCGGAACTCGCGGTCCGTGGGGAGTTGCTGCGGGACGTCGTTCGTCATCAGGAAGAAAGAGTCGTCAACCGCGTGGATGCCGGCAGTGATGCGTTGCGCGCGGATGTCGTTGGGCGCCAGCGCCAAGCCAAAGCTGGCCACGATCTCACGGTGTTTCTGGCGAAAGCGCTCGATCTCGAGGCCTCCTCCGTAGAGATGATCGAACTGCCGGAAGCCGGTGAACGAGAGCTCGGTGGCCCACGGTGTGGCAAACGAATAGAACGGCCGCGAAACCTGAAAACGGTGATCGTAGCCGTCGGAGTTCACCCCATAGCCGAAGTTCGCTTTCCAGTAGGGCGCGAAGAAGGCAGGGTCGGTGTAGCCGACGCCGATGCGCGACCGGTCGACGCCGTGTTGCCATCCGAGCTCGAGATCTTTTCCGAGACCGAGGAGATTCGTTTCGGACAGTGTCGCTCCCACGGTGCTCTTGCCGCCCTTGCTGCCGGCCTGCGTTTCGGGTGCGATCGACCACGAGTCCTGGGTGGTGACGACGACGTCGACCACGCCATCGTGCGGCGCCGAGGGTACGACGGATGCCGACTTCAGGAACTGCATCGCCCGCAGATTCCGCTCCGTCTCCGCAAGCCGCTCCGGACTGTAGATGTCGCCTTCGCGGAAGAGCAGGAACTTCTGGATGACCGACTTCCGTGTCTCGATGTGGAGCCTGTCGGCTAGCTGGTACAGCGCTCCATGGCTGGCTTCGTCGCTCGAGTAGACGTCGAGCGGGCGGATGGTGATGGTGCCGATACGAAGAGGCGGCGCCGTTTGCGCGACCAGCACCGCGGAGGTGACAAACGAGAGGAAGAGGGAGAGGAGTCGTTTCACCGGATGCATGGGAGGGTAGCAGATCTGCTTCATCCTGACGGTGAGCGTAGCGAGCCTGGAAGCTCATCCTGACGGTGAGCGAAGCGAACCTGTCAGGATCTCCGGTGGAATCGCGAGGGCTCTGCTGGAACCGACTGCCGCGCGGTCTCACCGGAGATCCTGACAGGCTCGCTGCGCTCGCCGTCAGGATGAACTTCCAGGATCGCTGCGCTCGCCGTCAGGATGGGCTAAGATGGAATCCTTGGACAGTTATCGTGGCGGCTGGATCGAGATCATCGCCGGAGGCATGTTCTCCGGCAAGTCGGAAGAGTTGATCAGGCGCCTGCGCCGTTCGGTGATCGCGCGGCAGCGGGTGCAGGTATTCAAGCCGTTGATCGACGACCGCTACAGCACCGAGGACATCGTTTCGCGCGACGACCGCCGGCTCAAGGCCCACTCCGTGGCCACGAGCGCCGAGTTGCTGGCGCGGGTGGAGATCGGAATGCAGGTCGTCGGCATTGACGAGATCCAGTTCTTCGACGCCGGTGTCGTCGATGTCTGCATGCAACTCGCCGACGCCGGCATCCGCGTCATCGCCGCCGGACTCGATCAGGATTACATGCGGCGTCCGTTCGGCCCGATGCCGGCACTGCTCGCCGTCGCCGAGGATGTCTCGAAGATGCACGCGGTCTGTGTCCGCTGCCGAGGTGCGGCGCACTACTCACAGCGCGTCTCGGGCGGAAACGCGCAGGTCGAAGTCGGCGACTCGGCCTACGAGGCTCGATGCCGCGCCTGCTACGAGCTCTATAAGTCCGCGCCCGCCGAGGAACCGGCGGTTCAGCTCACGATGCCGGCGTCGGCGTAGGCCGGCACGGCCGGCGGCGCTGGTTGCCCAAGGCTCGGCCACCATCTCCGCTCCGTCGTTCTGCCGCGCAGACTCCTAGACCAGCTTCGGCCCTGACATTTCTTGTCAGTGGCGGTTCAATAGAATGGCCCTCGGACCGGCATCACGATTCGGCCGGACGACGCAACCCTCTGCAACGCAAGGCGATACCTGCAAAACCGCTTTCTGGTATATCCCTTGCCGTATACTCTCGAAGTTCCCCCCTTAGAAGAGAGGTCGGCGTGACACGGAGAGAGAATGGTTTCACCCTGATCGAGCTGCTTGTTGTGGTCGCCATCATCGGCATTATCGCGGCTATCGCCATTCCGAACTTACTCACGGCGATCCAGCGCGCGAAACAGCGCCGTACCATGGTGGACATGCGCAATATGGCCAGCTCCTGGGAGGCTCGTAACACCGAGGCGGGCCGCTACAACGCCGCGGGGCAGGCAGGCGGCGTCGAAGGCGCCGATCAGGCCGTTACGTTCGATGATCTCAATATGATGCTGTCTCCTACCTACATCAGGGTTCTGCCGCGCTTCGATGCCTGGGGCACGCCGTATGAGGCCTTTACCAATCAGACGTTCGGCGGAGGGGGCCGTGCGAACGTGTACGCCATCATCTCGGGCGGCAAGGATGGCGTGATCAACACGGACGCTACCACCGGTCCGTTTACGAACTTCGACTGCGACATCGTCTATTCGAATGGAGTCTTTCTCTCCTATCCGGACGGGTTGACGTTCAACAAGTAGTTAGTTCCTGTCCTTGGAGGGCTAAGTAACAGAAAAGAAGGACAGATAGAGCGCATTCGGGGTAGCTAATCTGAAGCTGATCCGTTAGAATGAAAA
>JADGNY010000122.1 GCA_017883235.1 Thermoanaerobaculia bacterium
GACGCGGCCATCCCCAGGCCGCCCTGCAGCGCGGCGCCGAGGTCGGTGACGATGTCGCCGAACATGTTGTTCGTCACGATCACCTCGAACATCTCCGGCGCGCGAACCATTTGCATCGTCAGTGCGTCTACGAACAGGTGGAAGTGCTCGATGCCGGGATACTCCTTCGCCACCTCTTCGAATGTTCGCACCCAGAGATCGCCGCCGAAACGCATGACGTTGTTCTTGTCCGACATGCAGACGGACTTGCGCCCGTTCTCCTTCGCGAACTGGAACGCGTAGCGGATGATCCGCTCCACCCCTTTGCGCGTGGAGACGTCCTCCTGGATGGCGATCTCCTCGCTCGTCCCCTTCTTGAAGTTGCCTCCCATGCCGACATACGCCCCCTCGGTGTTCTCACGGAAGATGACGAAGTCGATGTCCTCCCGCGCCTTCCCTTTCAGCGGGCAGAGGCGCTCGTTGAGCAGTTTCACCGGACGGTAGTTGACGTAGAGATCGAGTTGAAAGCGCATGCCGAGGAGAATGTCGGCGGCATGCTTCATGTCGGGGATGCGGGGATCCCCGAACGCGCCGAGGTAGACGGCGGCGTAGTTGTTGCGGATGTCGTCCATCCCACCGGGCGGGATCGAGATCCCCGTGCGGAGGTACTCGTCGGCATTCCAGCCGAAGTGGACGAGCTCGAGGCCGAGTTTCCGAGCGTCGTTGACGCGGTTGAGGACGCGAAGACCGGCCTCGATGACTTCCGGGCCGATCCCGTCGCCGGGGATCACTGCGATTTTGCGGGTCGCCATAGGGGCGCGGATTATAGCGGTGATGTCACAGCGGTCAGGCTGAGGCGCGCGTATCCTCTGCTCGGGAAGTTGCTAGGTTGCAAGGCTGCTCGGTTACTCAGCAACCAAGCAACTCAGCAACCTTGGAACCTCACATGCTGATCCGAATGAAGACTATCGCGGTGCTCGCCTTTGCGGCGGCGCCTCTCTTTGCATCAAACGCTGATCTCACGCTGACCTCGGCTCCCCCCTCGCCCACGGTCATCCGCGCCGGAGTCAGGTGGTTCACCCAGTTCGCGGTGCACAACGCCGGTCCTGACGTGGCGTCGAACGTCGTGGTCACGGCTACGTCGACCATCGACGTCACGTGCAGTTGCACCCTCGGCAACATCCCCGCCGGACAGACGCGAACAGTCACCGTGCAGTTTCCGGCACCCGACACCCCCGGTCCCTTCACCATCAACGCCACCGTGGCCAGCGACGCATCGGATCCCAATCCGTCCGACAACAGCGCGTCGCAGACGCTGACTGTCTCGCCTGATCCCGATGTCACGGTGAATCTGTTCGGACCATCGCAGCAGGACCTCGGACTCCCGTTCGTCCTCTCGATTTTCCTCATCAACCTCGACACCGTCGATGCGCACGACGTCGACCTCACCATCGACTTCCGGGCTGACGCCGTCGTGCAGTCGCTGACCACCGGGTGCAGCAACACGACCGCCGGCCGCATCGTCTGTCATCTCGATACGCTGCACTTCTCTACTCCGCAGCCGGCGTTCAAGGCCACGCTCGTCGCGCCGGCCACGTACGGCAGCGGATCGATCGTCTTTACCGCCACCGCAACCGAGCGCGAGCACGACTTCGATGCGGCGTCGAATACGAAGACAGTCACCGTGCCGCTTTACGACACCAAATACGTCACCACCACCGCGGATGACGGTGCCGGCTCGCTCCGGCAGGCCATCCTCGATGCAAACGCGCACTGTGATGGCACGACGCTCTGCGCGATCGCCTTCCGCATCGCCGAGGCATCGACCACGGCCTGGAAGACGATTCGGGTCACCTCGCCGCTACCGATGCTCACGGCGCCGGGCGTTCGCGTCGACGGCGCGACGCAAACAGCCTTTTTCGGAGACACCAACGTCGACGGTCCCGAGATCGAGATCAGCGGCGGCGGTACCGTCGATGGGGACGGCCTGCTCATCACCAGTTGCAACGACGAGATCGCCAACCTGGCCATCAACAGTTTCCAGCGCAACGGCCTCTCGGTGATCGCCACGCCGGAAACGACAGCCTGCCCGAGATACAGCGGCAGCACCCTTCACGGTCTCTTCATCGGCACCGACCCCACCGGATCGCAGGCGCGCCCGAACGCGCGCGGCATCGGCATTTCGGTACCGAATGGAACCACCTTCAATTCGGTGCTCGGTGGGACCATCATCGCCGGCTGCGTCATCTCCGGAAACACCCGTAGCGGGATCTTCGGCCTCTCCGGCCTCCTCAACGTCTCCAACAACCGCATCGGCGTCAAAGCGCACTCCGACGACCCGCTGCCGAACGGGGCCAGCGGCATCCTCGTCGGAGCGGGCGGCTACGGCTCCGACATCGGCGTGCAGGGCTACGTGTCCGCCGGAGAAAATCCGGCCTCCGGAGCGAATGTAATCGCCTTCAATGGCGAGAGCGGCGTCTCCGTCGCCAGCGGCGTCGCCGACATCGCCATCCGGGATAACCGGATCTGGGGCAACAGGCTGCTGGGCATCGACATCGGACTCGACGGACCTACCCCGGACGGGGGGAACGGCACGATTGGCGTGCCGGTGCTGACGCTGGCACACTACGACCCAGTCTCCGCCAAGACGGTCATCGAGGGTGATCTGCCTAAGAATGCCCTCGGCCTCCTCAACGCGATCATTCACTTCTACGCGAACGATACCGGCGATCCGTCGGGCTACGGCGAAGGGCAGCGACCGCTCGGTTCCATCCTGGTGTTGACACCGCCGCAGCACTTCCACTTCGAGACCGCGGGCGATCTGACCGGCCAGTTCATCAGCGCGACCGCGACCCGGCTCAACTACGTCGGCTTCGCGAAACCGCCGGTGAAATTGGCGAAACCGGAGGGAGTCTCTGAAGGACTTCTCACGCAGACATCGGAGTTCAGCCGCTGGCTGGAGGTACGGTAGCAAAGGATGACGGTTGAGTTCGTGGGTAGAGATTTCGGCGCACATTAACCCTGTCATCCTGAGCCGCCGGAGCCGCGATCGCGGAGCGATTGCGCGGCGGAGGACGGTCGAAGGACCCCCAAGTTGTATCCCGGTTGGGCGGTGGAATAGTTGAAAGCCCCCTCCCTGTCCGGGTTACGAGCTGGGGGTCCTTCGACCGTCCTCCGCCTGCTCCGCCGCTACGCGGCTACGCGGCTACGGCGGCTCAGGATGACAGGTGAACCGCCCCGGCGTGACCAACTCGATCCCGGCATCCGCGATGGCCTGCCTGACCCGCCTGTCGCAGAGAGCCGCCGTCTCGGCTTCCCACGCGTATCGCCAGTGTGAATACCCTTCCACCGCGATGCCGGGATGCGTGACCAGCTCTGTCGTGCCGTCGACAGACGAGAGCAGATCGATGATGCGATCGACGGTGAGATGGCCGGCTTCCATCACGCCGATCGTCGACCCACCGGAACCGAATGCATTCAGCGCCGCGATCGACAACCGTCTGACCACCCCGCCCTTCCCCCCGCGATCGCGCACGCGCCGCACGTAGCCGATGCCGTAGTCGTTCGCCAGACGGGTTGCGATGGCGAATACGCCCGGCCACATATGCAGGTGCTGATGGCCGTTGAGGTGCGTGACACGCAGGCCGGTTCCGAGGACGCGCTCGATCTGCGCCCGCAACTCCCGCTCGATCGCCGCGAAATCCTTTCGGCCGAGCATGAAGCCGGCATACGACTTTGGGAAACGCATCCCGGTGAGCGAGCGCTCCTCGACGAGGGTCAGATGCACGCCCACTTCGAGCGTCGGCACATCGCGCAGGCGATCGACGGCATCGTCGAACGCGGCACCATTCGCGACGACGCTGCACGCGGTAACGATCCCGTCCCGATGCGCGCGGATCGCCCCCTCGGTCATCCCGCGATGAAGGCCGGCATCATCCGCGGTGACGATGAGGCGTCTGGAGTGCGTAAAAAACCCTTCACCACAGAGGCACAGAGATCACAGAGACGTCAACTCTGTGATCTCTGTGTCTCTGTGGTTCATTCTTTCGGAACGTTTCTCCCGGACGACCCGCTCCACTTCCTCGTGCGACACCCGCTCGCGCATCTCCGGATAGAGCTTCACCAGTTCGACGAAGATCTTGAGGATCACCCGCGGCGAGGAGAGGTGCGACTCGCCGCGAATGCGCGGGAAGTAGTCGAGACCGATCTGCTGGATGGTGAAGCCGCGATTCTTCGCCTTCACGATCAGCTCCGCATCGATCAGCGAGCCTTCCGACTTCAGCTCCACCGCCTCCAGCAGCTCGCGCTTCATCAGCTTGAACGAGAAGTTGATGTCGCGGTGCGGCCAGCCGAACAGCATGCCGATCAGGCCGTTATAGAGATACGAGTAGAGCGTCCGCTTCGGCCCTTCGAGCGTCCGGTCGAGACGGTAGCCGGCGATCATGTCAGCGCCGGTGACCTCGATGGCGCGCATGGCTCTGCCGAGGGCGTCGGGGTCGAAAGGGAGATCGGCGTCCATGTAAAGGACGAGATCCTTCGTCGCCGCGGCGAATCCGGTCTTGAGCGCGCCGCCCAGCTTCCGGTTGCGCTCGTGGCGGATCATCCGGATGCGCGGATTCTCCACGGCGCGGCAGGCAACGAGGAACGGCGAGCGGTCGGTCGAGGCGTCGTCGACGATGATGATTTCGTAGTCGTCGGCGTACTTGGTGCAGGCTTCCACCGCCGCATTCATTGCGTGTTCGATGTTCAACTCCTCGTTGAACATCGGGATGACAAGCGCGACAGACCGGTTACGCACTTGCTGCAATCATACGCGGAAACCGGCTAATGCGTTACCACGCCCGTCAACTGGACGGCCAGCGTGCGAGGGTCCTGATTATGGAGCAGCGCCCCCGGCGAAAACGCTCGCGACGATCGAAGCCGAATGTCGATCAACGCCTCGGCCGGGAGCGCCAGGCGGGCTACGACCGGCTCCCTCCCGACGTTGAACACGCCGGCGTCGCGCCCGTTGATCGAAATCGTCACAACATTTGTCGCGTATGGCACGTCGGTCGAAAAGCGAAGCGTCAGCGCGGCCTCGCTGCCGTGCGCGCGTGGCAGCCGGATCGTCGCATCCGGCCCAAGCCACCGCCACTCATCGCCGCCCGTCGTCCATTCCAACGCATAAACGCCATGCACCGGCAGGTAGCGCTCCCGCGGCGCCCTCGGCGCAACCATCACCTGGCGATAGAACTTCCGCGTCAGCTTATCGTACGCGTCGCTCGCCGGCCAGGTGAAGCCATGCGATCCAGTACCACTCGACGCGCCGTTGGCGTAGAGAACCAGCGGAACCTCGGGATGGTCGTACGTCTCCGCGATGGCCTTCTCGATCGGCAACAGCCGGAAACGCGTCAACAGATATTCGGCGTGCGGCTTCAGCGCGATGTCGTAGCCGACGACGCTGTTCGGCGGCAGATTCGCGTTCGCGTACGCGGCGGCGGCAGCCGGAGGCGACGGCACCTTCGTCCGCGCGCCGACCAGCGGCCAGACGTAGGCCAGCGTGGCTGCCGCGAGGATCGACGTCGCCACCCACGGCGCCGCGGCGAACTTCAGGCTTTGACGGAGGACGCCGAAGCCGAGCGCGGCCACGAGCGCGATGACGATCATGACCGGCAGGCTGTAGCGCGCGCCGTCGGCGGGGTCCATCCATCCCAGCTCGAAGATCAACTGGATGCAAGAGAAAACAACCAGCGGCAGAATCGTCGAGCGCCATTTGTCACGGCGCAGAAACCGCACGAAGGCGGCCATGCCGAAGACGACGCAGGCGAACAGCGGCAGCGTCACGTACTTCGATCCCCACGGATGCAACACGAAGCGGACGGCAAGCTGCGCCATCGACATCCCGCCGCGCGAAACCGAGGCGTCATGCGCGGCGACGTACTGCATCTGTTTGGTCTCGTACAGCCGCAGAGCCTCGAAGCCGCCGGCGGCGTCGGCCAGCGGCAGGAACCACATGGCGGAGACGAGGCCGAAGGCGATGACGCACGCCGCGCGCTGCCGGATGGTCCGCATCTGCAGCAGCGCCACGATCAGCATCGGTGCGATCGGCACGAACAGTTGCGGGCGCGTTCCGACGGCGGCCGACGTCCAGATGCCGATGAAAATCGCATTCCGCTCATGCGTTTCGTCGTGCGGACTGCTGATGGCGAAAAGCGCCAGGCCGAGGAACATCATCGCCGGCCCGTCGGAGAGGGCCAGCGTGCCGTGCACCATCATCGAGGCGGAGAAGTAGTAGAGCAGCGCGCCGCAGACCGCGAGATCGGGATCGGCGATCCAGTTACGGAAGGCGCGGGCGATGGCCACGAATCCGATGGGAGCGGCCACGATCCCGAAGACGACCAGCGCGCGCCATGGATCGTGGATGAAGGCGTTGAAGACCTTCCCCAGAATGACCAGCAGCGGGAATCCGGGCGGATGCGGGTGGTAGCGCGACGGATCGAAATTGCGGACCGCCTCGGCGAAGAGAAACTCGTCGTTCTCCCACGGCGTGCGCGGCGCCGTGAGGATGCGCGAGACGAGCACGATGACCGCGCCGAGCGCCTCGCGCCACCAGCCCCGTACAATCGCACGTGTGGGATTCATCCGCGCCTTAATCGTACTGCACGTCATTTATCGCAACCGGCGCATGCGCGACCGCGTCCACATCCTGCTCCGCTTCCTGACCTCCCCGATGCTGCGCGTTCTCTCCGCGCTGCCCGCGGGCGCGACACTGCTGGACGTCGGCGCCGGCCACGGTCTCTTCGCCGCCCTCGCGCACGCCAGCGGCGCACGGCGCGTGGTCGCCGTCGAGCCGGATATCCGCAAGGTCCGCCCGATCGCCGGCATCGACTTCGTGATCGGCTTCGACGACGTCATCTCCGGAACGTTCGACGCCATCTCGATCATCGACGTCCTCTACAAGATCCCAATCGATGAATGGGACGCCCTGCTCACCCGCTGCCTTGCGCGCCTGGGCCCAGGCGGAGTGCTCATCGTCAAAGAGCAGGATCCGACGGCGCGGTTCAAGAATGGCTGGAACGCCGTTCAGGAGCGCATCGCTACCGCCCTGCACCTGACACTCGGCCAGGCTTTCACCTACGAGACGCCGGCTCTCTTCAAGGCCCGGCTGGAACGGCTTGGGTTCGTCGACGTTTGCACGCGCCGGATTGATTTCGGCTACCCCCACCCGCACCTGCTCTGCGTCGCCCGGAGGTGAGAGCTACGCGGACGCAACAGGGCACAGACAAGAGTGTCTGTGCCACATTGAAACTGCGGCTGCGCCGCGTTGTCGCCGCGGAGAGCGGGCGTCTCGCCTGCTCCCGACGGGCGTCTCGCCCGGCGGTGGTTTCCGTGTGACCACGTGGATTGCGGAGAAAGAGAACGACGCGGTCCCATTAACCTTGCCGCAAGCCGCGAGCTCGCACAGAAACCACCGCCGGGCGAGACGCCCGTCGGGAGCAGGCAGGATGCCCGCTCTCCGAGCGGGGGGCCGTCATTCGACAACCGACAACGCGCACGAGCGCGACGATCAATGTGGCATGACACATTGGATCTCGGTTTCAGCGGAGATCTGTGTAGCGATAGGAAGACCGTGCAGCAACCAGAAGTCCGTTAGCAGGCAGGATCAATGTGGCACAGACACTCTTGTCTGTGCCGGTGCTTGCGCAACGCCTCGATCCGACCCGTCGCTTGAAAGGTCACTTCTCCTTCAGTTCGACCAGGATGAGGTGGATGGTCGTGGTACCGATGTTCTCCGACCAGTGCGTGAGCGGGTCGCGGTAGATCACCTCGCCGGCTTTGTACTCCGCTTCGCTGACCTTGCCATCCGCGGAGTGATTGCGGACCTTGCCGCCGTCGATGACGTAGAAGAGATAGCTCGGGTGCGAGTGAAGGTTCTCCTTCTCCCCCGGTTTCAGCGTCGCCTCCAGCACCCGCACCCGCGCGTTCTCGAACTTGAGCCGCAAGGTCTTTGCGTTGACGACGAGTGGGTCCTGAGCGAATACGGCCTGGGACGAAAGCACCAGCAAGATCACGAGAGCGAGTTTCTTCATCGCGAACCTCCAAACGACGATCGGCAGGGAGTATAGCGCTCGAAAACCAGCGCGTTCCGGCTTCGGGCTTGTGACGAGGGCAACTTACGGCTTCGCACGTACGGTGCCGCGCAGAGTGGTGCAGGCCACTTCACGCGACCACTGGCTCGACGCCCAAAGCGAAGTTGTCGATGTACCGGTCGGCACCGATGAACTCGCCCACGGTCTGAACACCTAGCTCTTTTGTTCGGCCCTGAGGCTTGAAGTCGAGCGACAAGTGATAGCTGGGGCTGTTCGGGAACCTGCTCGTGAAAAAGTAGTGCAGTCCCTGGGCTACCACGGCGGCTGGAAACAAATACACGATCGGCGGGGACACGCCTGTAGTTAGATCGACACAGCAGACAAATCGCCGAGAAAGAGGAATGCTGTCTTTTTCCGGGAACGCATATTTGTTTTGAAGTATCCAACGGCGCGAATACTGCGCCGAAGACTTCACTTCCAGGAACGCAACCTTGCCTGCCTTGTCGAACACGAGGATGTCATAACCAATGGTGGAGCCCCACTGGAGGGTCACCATGAAGCCTCGTTGTGTGAGCCGCGATGCGACCAGGAACTCGCCGGCAAGACGATTCAGGTTCTTTTTCTCGTTTGTGACGCGCTTCATTCGTCTGCCCAAACGGACCAGGGTTCATCCGCGTGTCCGCGACGGCAATTTTAGCTCAACTTGGAAGGCAGAAAGCGGCGAACTCAAGAGTTGGGGGGTCCTATCTAAAGAATCTACTTACCGGAACACCGTCTCAGAGGGACTCCGTCCACTAAGCGTAGCGCCACGGAAGAGAGCGTCCAGTCGGGCTGACCGACTTGAGCCGGCGAAGCTGGCGTAAGGTTGTAGCCCCCGGCTTCAGTCGGGGGAAATGCGGGCATCAATTGTTCCGAGCCCGCTTTAGCGGGCGACAGAGATGCCGTCGATCACCGCTCTTCTGTCGCCCGCTCAAAGCGGGCTACCAACTTGGGAATGCTCATTTTCCCCCGGCTCAAAGCCGGGGGCTACGACCTTAAGCCAGCTTCGCTGGCGAGACGGTCGTCCGCGGACTGGACACTCATTTCCGGGAAGCTGTACTAAGTTGGTTTCCAGATACCCCAACTTACCCGGAACGCTTCCGCACCGCTTTCGCGACTCGCCAAACGAGGAGAGGAAGACAGAAGCACCGAACGGGGCCAATCAGCGCTTCGGGCAGAGGGATCGGCAGAAAGCGGTACAACCGGGAAAGAGGAAAGTCGGCCACCACAGCGGCAAGTACACGAGCTGCCACTGTGCGTCGGTGCTTTGACCCGCGAACAAAACTAAGAACGCTACAAGACGGGCAACCCCGAGAGTTGAGCTAACCACAAGTACACGTTTCGGGATCACGGCGACGCCCAACGATACAGGTGTTCAGGACATTGTGTTTCGCTCACCCACGTCCCCTTTTCTCCGGGAGAGTCGGCAGGCTCGGTGATACTTCGCGAGCGACGGCTGAGGGAATCAGGATCTGGCCGAACAGGTGTTTGACGAGCAAGATCTGCCCGATCTGATCAAGCGCGATGAGCGGGCTGGCGTCGGCTATGACTCCAGCCATGCGGCGACGGCAGCTTTCTCGTGTTCCCACTCATCCGCGGTCATGTCAATGTTCGGTATCCCGAGCTGAGACGCGTAGCGGATGAAGTCCAGACGTGGCATCTTGAGCAACTCTCCAGCCTTGCCGCTGGAGACTGCGCCTCGCCGATACAACTCGAGCACGATCATCTCGCTGGCGGCAAGTTGGACGGGCTGATTCGTCTGATGCAGCAGGGTAGCAAGACCCTCGTCGAGATCAATCGTGACGGTACTCATGACAAGCTCAGAGTGATTCTACCAAAGCCTATGTCTGTCTTGGGATGATAAGGGGCTCGCGGATAACGTGAACGGGCTGTTGAAGAAGTAGCCTCCTGGGACCGCGTGCGTCCCGCGCGCGCTTTGATCACCGCCATCCTGCCAATCGCAAGCGCGGGCGAGACGCCCGCGCTCCCAGGGGCGTCAACGGCCAGACTCGCTCCTGCGTTATCTGCGGATAGTCTTTTCGTCCGTAGCGGCCGCCGAACGGAGGAAAATCGTCTGCCCCACCTCCACCCTGCCGATGCGGGTGACCGTGCCGTAGATTCCGGCGGTGTTCTGGTTCGCACGGACGACCGACTTCATCACTTCCGGCGAAGACGCAGCCGAGTCGGGATCGTAGTTCACCATCGAGCAGCGAAGGTCGCGCATCGTGACGGTGACGGCGGGGGCGTCGTCCCCCTCGCCGAAGGAGAGCACACCGCCCACCCACTCGTCCTCCTGGAAGGGAGCCGGGCGCAGCAAACGGACCAGGATATTCGGGCGAAATCGCCGCACGTCCGGGTCGTGACCTGCCAGCCGTGTGATCTCTCGCACCGTATCGAAGGCGATCACGGAGATGGTCGCTTCATCGAAGATGCCGTGTTTGAACTGCATCATCTGTACGGGAGCCCCGTGCCGGCGTCCGACTTCCGCGGCCAACTCCTCCCCGAAGAGAGGCGTCTCCTGGCCATCCGGCGTGCGGACATGCGTAGGAAGGTCTCCCTCGGCCCCGTCCTTACGGTGCGGAGCAAACAGGAGCAGGTCAGGAAGCTTGCCTGCTGTCAGCCAGGGGAACCCGGTGCGGTCATTCACCTTTCGGAATGCCAGGCGTCTATCCCCCTCGAGGCCGTGCCAACCCAGTTCGGCGGTCTCGAGCCGTTCGCCTCCCATGGACTTCACGGGATACCGAAAGAGGGCCTCTACGTGTCCGATTTCGATGAGCATGCTCGATTCGAGTCAGGGCGCGGTTACTGACGGAGATGGTCGGACTTCCTGAAAGAGGTAGCTCGCACCGAGGACCGTGTACTGCCCGTAGGCGATGCGCCCTGTACCAGCAGGCGAGGCGCCCTGGCGGACGACATAGGTGTGAGCAAACTTATCTCGAAGGGCCTGCCTGCACGGATCGCTGGGAATCCAAAAGAGATCGAACAGGAGATTGAGCGGGCCGAAAACAGCGAAAAGCATACGAATGAAAAGGCTGGCAACCGAAGGCGTGTCGCCCTGCAGGTTGACGATTCGCGCACGAGCGAGAACATACCCGACGGTGCGAAAGCGAGATCTCTTGAGCAGAACGAAGTAGCCGAACCACACAGAAAGCCATACGACCAGGAGGCCGAACGCAAGTTGGCCGTCATTGGACAGCAGCAAGAGCAGAACTGCGGTGAGAGCGACGGAAACAACGCCGGCCACGACCACATCCACGAGATCGATGACGAATCGTCGCCCGACACCGATGTAGTCGGAGACCGCGTAGTAAACGCCATAATCGAGAGAGTTCAGTGCCATCGACGACGAGTGCCCCAAGCGCCCTAGCGGATCCAAGCTCACCGGCTTGGAGCCTCACGCGAAATAGTACCGCACCTGGAACCCAGCAACGCGCGGCTCCAAGTCCGGGCGAACATTGATCGACATGGACCGACAACATTGGCGTGATCGCAAATCGTTGCTTCCGACCCGCTCCGACGCCCCGCCGGGGCTGGAGAAACGATATGCCCGGGGTCCGGTGGCCGCACGCTCCGCGCTTGCCACCGGCTGATATCCTGTGCGCCTCCGGCGCGGAACATCCGATCTCGCGATGATCGACATCGTCAGACAACATTGGCGTGGTGGGAATCGTTGCCCTTGATACTCGTTTGCCACGCCTTTTCAAAGACGGCGTGTTTGCCGAGGCAAGGCATTGTGAATCTGCCGCCCTCGCGCCGGAGGCGCATCGGACATCAGCCGGTGGCAAGCGCAACGCGCGCAGCCACCAGAATAGATGCGCGATTCATTCCGGAGCCCCGGAGGGGCGTCGGAGAATCGATCTGACACCATCCCCGCCGTCTTGCGGTTCACCGGCGCGAACCGCGACGAGTTGGGGTCGTATCTGGAAAATCAACTTATGGAATATGGTCTCGGGCGGGCTTCGTCCGCTAAGTTGATACGACCCCCAACTCAAACTACGGCTCTGGAGTCTCGGAGGTCGCAGGATCCTCCTGCGAAGGCTGTGCAGGCGACCCGGGAGCCGGCGCCGCCTTCTTGCGGCGCTCGAAGCTCTTCAACCGCTTGATCTCCTGCACGTGCGGCACGAGGACGGCGTAGGCCGGGTCGCGCGCCAACCGCGTGCCGATGTTGTACGCCTGCGCGGCGACGAAGTCGAGGCGCTGGCGGCGGATGAGGTTCGCGCCGGAGACGCCGTTCAGCATCGCCCGCAGCTCACCCTCGACCGCCGTCCAGCGGTTGGTGTCCGCGTACAACTGGCGCACCTCATCGGCCGGCTGGCCGACTGCCTGCTCGACGATGTCGAGTACGCCGATGACGTTGATCGACGCCTGCAGGACAGGATCGGACGTGCGTGTGCGGTTGCGAACCGATTGGCGCTCCGCGGGGGTTAGCGGCGTCACTTCGCCGATCTGCGCGCGCGTGGCGCGCAACTGAGCGACTACTGCCTCGGGTGTCAACCTCGGTGCCGGCTGCGGGAGGTCCGCGGCGGTAACCGGGGTTTTGACTTCTTCACTGGTATTCATATCGTTCTCCTCAGATCACGAGATGTCAAGCGGCCGAACCATGTACACTGGCCATGTTACCATGTACATGGATCATGTCAGGATGTACATGAGCCATGTTATCACACACCTGAGCTATGTCGCTAGACACATCGATCATGTCTTCACCTACGCTCACTACGTCGTGATGTACATGGATTATGTTACTATATACACCCATCCTGTTCTGATATACAGGAGCCATGTCTCCATCGACATGAGTCCTGTCATAATACACATGAGTAGTGTCACTGCATACATGAGCCACGTCACTACGTACATGAGCACAGTCCCTATGTACATGAGCCATGTCACGTAGCACAGTTGCCGTGTCACCGCACACGCGAGGCCTGTCTCCAGGCGCGCTGGTCGTATCGCCGCGCGCGCGAGTCGTGCCACCGGGTGCTGCGGTGATCTCAGCCGTTGCTCCGTCGCTCTCCACCCGGACGTACGTTGGTCGCACCGAGGTGAAGGCTGCGCAAGCACCGGCACAGACAAGAGTGTCTGTGCCACATCGGACCTCGGTTTCAGCGGGATCTCTGTGCGGCGGTGGGAAGACCGCGCCCCAGGCAGGATGCAATGTGGCACAGACACTCTTGTCTGTGCCGGTACTTGCGCAACATTCAGAGGCTCACCAGCTCCAGATGCTCGATCTCCCTCGACAAAAAGTCGCCGGCGATCCGACGGAACCTCTCCTCGGCATCGGTGACGAGAAACGTGTGCTTCGCCGCGCCGGTTGACCTTGTCCCGACCGCGGCCAGCACGCACGCCGCGGTGGTCTCCGCGCTGTCGACGATTGACACCCCCTCCCCCACCACCTGCTCGATCGTGCCGCGCAGGATCGGGTAGTGCGTGCATCCGAGGACCAGGGTGTCGATGCCGGCGTCGAGTAGCGGCTCGAGATAGATCTCCGCCACCTCGCGGGCAACATGCGTATTCGCCCATCCCTCCTCGGCCAGTGAGACGAAGAGGGGCGCCGCGGATTCGATCACTTCGATCGTTGGATCGAGCAGACGGATGGCCTTCGTGTATGCCTTTGAACGAACCGTCCCCTCGGTGGCGATGACGCCGACGCGCCCGCGCGTCCGCGCCACCGCGGCCCGCGCCCCCGGCTCGACGACGCCGATGACAGGGATCGGCAGCCTCTCCCGAAGCGCCGGGAGCGCCGCCGCCGTCGCCGTGTTACAGGCCACGACCAGCATGCCGATCCCGCGGTCCAGAAGATGCGAGGCCGCCTGCAGCGTGTACCGCGTCACCGTCTCGGCCGACTTCGTCCCGTACGGCACGCGGGCGGAATCGCCGAGGTAGATCAGGGAATGATGGGGAAGGGCGCGGGCGATCTCGCGAAAAACAGTCAGCCCGCCGACGCCCGAATCGAATACACCGATGGGTGATGCATCACGCTCCATCGACACCATCCGTGGCCACCATCGCGCCGCCGCCTTCGCGCTTGATGTTGTACTGCTCGATCTTCTTGTACAGATTCGAGCGCGGCGTATCGATGGCCTCGGCGGTCTTGGAAACGTTCCATCCGTTCTCGCGCAGCTTGGCAAGGATGAAGGCCTTCTCCGCCTCATCCTTGAAATCCTGCAGCGTCGACAGGCGCATGGCCGAGGAGATGATGTCGGCCGCGGCGCGGAAGAACTCCGCCGGCAGGTCGGAGATGTCGATCGACTCGGGCGGCACCATGATCACCAGCCTCTCGATCATGTTTCGCAGCTCGCGCACGTTGCCGCGCCACGAGGCGTCCTGCATCGCTTTCAGCGCCGAAGACGTGAACGTCTTCGCATGCCGGTTGTACTGCTCCGAGAACATGGCGGCGAAGTGCTGCGCCAGAAGGGGGATGTCTTCCTTCCGTTCGCGCAGCGGCGGCGTGCGTACCGGGATGACGTTCAGGCGATAGAACAGATCCTCGCGAAAACGGCCGGCGCGGATCTCTTCGACAAGCTCCTTGTTCGTCGCGGCGATGACGCGCACGTCGACCTTGATGACCGTGGCTGAGCCGACCGGCTCGACTTCCCCCTCCTGCAGCACGCGCAGGACCTTGGCCTGCGTGCGCAGCGACATGTCCCCGATCTCGTCGAGGAAGATGGTCCCGCCGTCGGCGGCGACGAACTTGCCGGTCTGCTTGCGTACTGCTCCGGTGAACGATCCCTTCTCGTGCCCGAACAGTTCCGATTCGATGAGCTCCTCGGGGATGGCCGCGCAGTTGACCTGAATGAACGGCATGGCCGCGCGTGACGACCGGCGATGGATCTCGCGAGCCACCAGCTCCTTGCCCGTGCCCGATTCGCCCGTGATCAGCACCGTCGCTTTCGTCGGCGCGGCCAGCTCCATCTGCGTCTTCAACTCCTTCATGGCCGGGGCGTCGCCGACGAGCTGGTAATCGCGCGCCTCGCGCTCGCGCAGCTCCCCGACCTCTTCCTCGAGCTTCTGCTGCCGGACGGCGTTGCGGACGGAGAGGAGGAGCTTTTCGCGGTTGAGCGGCTTCTCCAGGAAATCGAACGCGCCGCGCTTCGTGCACTCCACGGCCGTGGAGATGTCGCCGTGCCCGGACACCATGATCACCGGGGATGGCACCTTCTGCTCTTTCAGGTTCTCGAGAACCTCGATGCCGTCGAGCACCGGCATCTTGATGTCGAGCAGGATGGCGTCGTACGGAGCTGCCGTCCGGGTGGCCTTTTCGATCCCATCCTGCCCCGAGCGCGCCTCGTCGATACGGTATCCCTCGTACTCCAGCGTCATCCGGATCGCTTCCCGGATGGCGGTTTCATCGTCGATGACCAGAATTCGAAACGCCATTCAGTTCCCTCGCTCGTGCATGAGTGCGGCCAATTGTATGGGGAGTACGTCGGAGCGCTGGCGTCTCGCAGGTTGTCGATCTCACGCGAAGACGCGAAGACGCGAAGGGATAAGACGATCACCGGCGGTCCGTAGGCCTGGGACCGCGTGCGTCCCGCGCGCGCCGTCGGGCAGGATGCTGAGAAGAAGCGCGGGCGAGACGCCTGGCGTCTCGCCCCCGGTCTGGCAAGACGCCATACATTGATGGTAACCCTCAGCGGCGAGACGCCGCCGAGCCAGCCGGCGAGACGCCAGCGCTCCGGCGCTGCGCGCTTATCGCCGCGCTACGCGCGGATTCGCCGGCGGGAGCCGGCGTGAGATCGTAGCCCCCGGTTTCAACCGGGGGTTTCGTGGCCACCCAAAATCTCGAGCCCGCTTTAGCGGGCGACAGAGCAGGCAAGTGCAGACGTCCCGGCGGAATGCACCTCGGAATCTGTCGCCCGCTAAAGCGGGCTTGCAATTTGGGGAAGACCTCGAAAACCCCCGGTTGAAACCGGGGGTTACGATCTCAAGCCGGCTTCGCCGGCAAGCTGGATTCGCCAGCGAGCGCCGAGGTATCCTCGGCTGATGAACACGATAGAACGGTTCGTTCGCGAGTATCTCAAGACCGAGAGAGAGCTCACAGCGCTCGATTACTTCGGCGTCATGCGGCAGATCTCACCCGCGGAACGCGAGGCTCTATTGCTCAAGTATCAAGCGGAGCGATTCCGCGAAAAATACACGGACGCCAAACCTTTCGATCTGTATGCATAACGCCTTCGAGCCGCCAGCGCTACGAGAGCCCGTCCGAATCGTAGTCTTCCGATACAATCCCCGCCTATATGGACGTTACTATTACTCGTGAACCGAAGGTCGCGAAAGCGGACCACCTCTTTGTACTCATCGCCGAGGGCACCAAGCCGGATGTCGCCATCGCGGCGAAGGCGATGCAGGCCATCGCCGCGGCGGGCTTCACCGGGCGCGCGGAAGAAACGCTGACCACCGTCGCCGGCGAGCCGAAGAAGATCACGCTCGTCGGCATCGGGAAGGAAGAGGCGCTGACCATTCGCTGTCTGCGCACGGCGATCTACACCATCGCCAAGATGGCGAAGAAGCAGCGCGACCGCAACATCATCGTCGTCCTCCCCTACGCGCTGCCGAAGCTCGGTCCCGGCGGGACCACGCGCGTCGCCGCCGACGCGCTGGCCGCATCCGATTACAAGTACGACGTCTACATCACGAAGAAGGACGACAAGTCGCTGCCGATCAGCGCCTCGTTCGTCCCTCCTCCCGGCGTTGACGCCAAACACGCCAAACAGCTCGATGACGAAGCGAGAGCGATCGCTGCCGGCATCCGCACGGTGCGCGACCTCGGCAACGCCCCGGGCAATCTGGCCACCCCGACGTACATCGGCCAGCGCGCCGAAGAAGTCGCCAAACAGGCCGGCATCAAGTGCACCGTCTACGGCAGGCGCGAGATCGAGAAGATGAAAATGGGCGGCCTGCTGGCCGTCAACCGCGGCTCCGCCGAAGAGCCGCGATTCATCGTCCTCGAATACTCCCCGCACAAAGCGAAGAAGCACGTCGCGCTGGTCGGCAAGGGCATCACCTTCGACTCCGGCGGTATCTCCATCAAGCCCGCCGACAAGATGGAGGAGATGAAGTTCGACATGTGCGGCGCGGCCGCGGTCCTGGGCACGATCCAGGCGGCGGCCATGCTGGCCCTTCCGGTGCGGGTGACCGGCATCATCGCCTCGACCGACAACCTTCCCAGCGGCAGCGCCTACAAACCGGGCGACATCATCACCACGATGAGCGGCAAGACCGTCGAGATCATCAATACCGACGCCGAGGGGCGCATGATCCTCAGCGACGCCCTGCACTACGCATCGGAATTGAAGCCCGATCACATCCTCGATTACGCCACGCTCACCGGCGCCTGCGTGGTGGCTCTGGCCAGCGAGGCGGCCGGGCTTTTCTCCAACAACGACGAGCTGGCTCAGAAGTTGATTGAGTGTGGGGAGCGCGTCGGTGAGCGCCTCTGGAGACTTCCCGAGTGGGACGATTACAAGGATCTGATCCGCAGCGAATGGGCGGATATGAAAAACTCGGGTGGCCGGTGGGGTGGCGCAACGACCGCGGCAGTGTTTCTGAAGGAGTTCGTCAATTGTCCATCGTGGGCGCATCTCGACATCGCCGGCACGGCATACGCGGAGCACGAAACAGTGCGCGAGGCGCGCGGGGCCACCGGCGCGGGCGTGCGGGTCACGATCGCCTTCCTGGAATCGCTCTCGCGCTCCTGATCGCCGGTCTCTTGGCCTCATGCGAAGCGCGCCGGCCGGCGCAGGTGCGGATCGCACCTCCGCCGCGCAATGAGGTCAACTTCGCCACCATCGATTCGCCGAGCCTGCAGTTCCTGCCGAGGCAGCAGGAAGCACAGATCTGGCGTCTCGACGAAGACCCCATCGTCATCCCCGGCGATCACCTGAACACGTACCTCGGGTCCGTCGAGGCGCCGCGGTTCGCCCGATACGAGACCCTCGATCTGACGATCGGCAAGTACAGCACGCCGGCCGGCGCCGGCTTCGCCACCGTCGAGATCTACCGCTTCCCCGATTTCGTAAAGGCGTTCGGCGCCTACTCGCAGCAGAAGAGCGGCAAATTCCGCTTTCTCGATATCCCCAACGAGTCGTTCGCGAAAGCGCACTCGGTTCACGTCTGGCGCGGCCCGTTCTACGTCCGCATCACCGGCGCGGGAGCGGGCGACGCCGTTCTGCGCCTGGCCAGATTCGTCTCCGACCGCATGCCGCCGGCGCCGAGCAAACCGGCCGTCTTCGCCTTTCTGCCGGACAAGCAACGCGTGACCGGCAGCGAGCGCTATTCCGCCGACTCGGCGTTCGGCCAGTCGTTCCTCGGCAATTCGTTTCAGGCCACGTTCAACGTCGACAACGACGTCATCGAAGGGATCGTCATCCCCGCGGCCAACAAGCAGACCGCGGAGAACGTGCTCGATCAGTACAAGGGTCTCTACCTGCACAACGGCAAGCTGCTCGACCCGATCCCGAACCTCGGCGAGGACAACTTCACCGCCGAGGATCGATTCCTCGGGCGCGTCGTGGCATTCCGCATCGACCGTTTCATCGTCGCCTTCAACGGCTATCACGAACGCCAGCATCTCCTCGATCTCGCCACCGCCGCCGACCAGCGCATCCTCGGAACGATCCGCAAGCAATTGGTCACCGCCGATCAGAACGCCGACGATCGCAACACCTCGACGGTGCCAGCGTGGATGAGGAGGCGATAGCCTCCCCCCTGGGACCGCGCGCGTCTCGCGCGCGTTTCTTTTGCCGCGTTAGCGGCAACAAGATGGTAGCCAGAGGTGCGAGCGCTTTTTGCGAGCACCTCTGGTAAAGAGATGTCGTGGTTTGGTGCCGCGTCAGCGGCACTGGCGTAATCGGGGACTCCATCCAGTGCCGCTGACGCGGCACGCTTTCAAAAGACAACGCAGACCAGGGGTGCTCGCAAAAAGCGCTCGCACCCCTGGCTACCTTCCTGAGCCGCTATCGCGGCGTCGTAACGTCCAATCTCCAGGGGACCGCGCGGGCGTCTCGCCAGGCGTCTCGCCCGCGTTTCTTCGTAACATCCTGCCGGACAAGCGCGCGCGGGACGCGCGCGGTCCCAGGGGGGGATTCAATCGACGGTGAAGTCGCGCCGGACGAAACCCATCGAGCGGGTGCCGGAGATCCGCAGGAGCACCTTCGACGTGTACTTCCCTTTCGGGAGCGCGAACGGTTCGTTCAGCGTCAGGTAGCCGGTGTTCACGCGCGCTTTGCCGCTGAAATTGATGCGCTTTGCCTTGAACCGCACCGCCGCGCCGTGGTCGTCGAAAATGTAGAAAAGGAGCTCGACGCTCGGCGTTGGATCGACGAGCTGCGGCACGACCTCGGCGCGGCCAAAGCTCACCGCCACCTCCGCCTGCCCCTCGGACGTCCTCACTCCGCCAGTCAGCGACACGCCAGCCTGCGGCACGTCGTTGAGAAGGATGTCGGCAAGCTGCAACGCATCGAGGTCGGCCGTCTTTTGCGGTGTATATCCGAACCCTTCGCGGTACGACACCTCCGCGCCATGCGGCAGTCCGTTCACGTGGACCGAGATGCGGCCTTGTTTGCGCTCTCCCTGGCGGAATCCGAGCACGTACACCAGCCGCTGTGCCTGGACCAGAGTGTCGACCGCCGCGACGATGTCGTTGCGATTGACGATCACCCGGCCGCCGGTGCCTCGCGAGAGCATGTAGAGCGCATTGTTTTCGAGGCTGTCAAAGGTGTGACGGAGGCCTTTGATGTCGACGCTGTCGAGCGTCACGCCGGCGGAAACGAACGTTTCGTGCATCTGCTTCACGAGGTCGAGAAGGCGCGCGTCGAGGTTCGGTGGCCGGGCCGAAGTCTTGGGTCCGGTCCTGATATCGGTGAGACGCGATGAGTCAAAGCCCTCGGTAAAGACGAGCAGATGTTTCTGTCCTTCGAGCATGCCCAGGCGGGCGGCGGCCTCGCCGAGACCCTCGATCTGATACTCGATCAGGCGATTTCCCGGCATCGCCTGCATGTCCTGATTGGCCTGCCCGCCTTTGAGCGTATCGGCCACCTCGGTCCCGAGAAAGGGAGAGAGGTCCTCGTCTGATCCGGCAGCCGCTCCCGCCTGCTCCATCGCCGTGACAAACTTCGCTCGCTCGGCGCTGGCGAGCGCCAGACCGAGAGGATCCAATGTAGAACTGGCCTTGAGCGTGTAGATCGCGCGCGCCACCGCAACGCGGTCGGAGAGAAACGGGGAGAGAAAGAATACGCCCCGGTTCGAGGAGTAGGTGGCCACCGCGAAAAGGTCGGTGGCGGGATTGGAATGCGTAACGGCCTGTTCCGCCGCGTGCTGTGCGCGCGCGATCGTCGGCGGCGTCGCAAACGTGAGATCGAACAGCAGCAGGTAAAGCCGCCGCTCGCGCCGAGGGCGCTCGATCGCCGGCGGCTCGGAGGTCGCCGACGCGAAGTCAAACGTGTCGAAGTAGTCGATGGCTTGCGGATGCCCGTCGACAGAGAGCTGGAACGCATCCTTTTTCAGCCCGGTCACCGGCTTGCCGTCGCTCGTGGTGACGTACACCGGAACCTGCACGACCTCCACGGTCATGCTCTCGCGGACTTGTGCCCGCGCCGAGAACGCGCAGGCAACCAGAAGGGCGATTCCCAGTTTTCGCAATGTCGGCTACTCCCCCACCGTGAAGTCTTTTCGTGCAAACGCCAGCGTATCGTGACCTTCGAGGCGTACAAGGACTTTCAGCGCATACGTTCCCGGCGGCAGATCGAATGACTGCGAGATCTCGACATTGCCGCCGTCGAGACCACTCGTTCGTGCGCGCGTCACGTCGACGTCGATTCCCTTCCGCGCGAACGAAACCGACGT
>JADGNY010000206.1 GCA_017883235.1 Thermoanaerobaculia bacterium
CTACCGCGACCGTACCGCCACCCATCGTGCAGACCACCACGGCCCCGCCGCCCGCGACGCACACCACGACCGCCGCCTCGCAGAAGCCCCCGGTCCATACCACGACGGCCGCCCCGAAGCCGCCTGTCCACACCGCCACCGCTCCGAGGGTTGCGCCGCCCGTCACGACTACGCAGGCCACCCGTCTCCAACGCACCGCCGCGGGTGCGACGATCACCAACGTCCCATCGTCCACCAGCGCCTCATCGCCGGCTCCTGGCTCTGATGCCATGCGCTCAAAATACGACGGGATGGCCCGTGATTTCGCGGCGCAGAAGAGCGGCAATTACACCGTTCAATTCGAGCTCGTCTGCGAGACGGCCTCGATCACCCGCGCACTCGCCGAGGTGGGCGACAAGGTCTGGTTTGTCGCAACGAGCTATCGAGGCCGGCCGTGCTACCGCGTCTTCTGGGGGCGGTTCAACAGCAGCGCGGAGGCAAATGCCGCAACCAAGCCCGCCGCGTTGGGGAAAGCTCCGGTGGTGGTCAGGATCCCACGCTGATGATCGCATCGTTTCTCACGTCGGTCGGACTGGGCCTCGGCGCGGGCATCAATGCCTACGCCACTCTCCTGGTCTTCGGCCTCGTGGCGCGTTGGCAACCGGCGGTCTTTCACGATGACCTGGCGCGATTCTTCGCAACCACGCCGGTCCTGATTGTCGTCGCTATCCTCTACCTCATCGAGTTCGCGGCGGACAAAGTACCGGGCGTCGATCACGCCTGGGACGTCATCCATACGCTGATCCGTCCGGTAGCCGGCGCTCTGGTGGCCTGGGCGGCCGTGTCGGACCGGATCCCGCACGGGGCGGTGATCCTGGCCTCGGTCATCGCCGGAGGAGCCGCGCTCGGATCGCACGCCACCAAGGCCACTCTACGCGGGGTGAGCACCCTGACGACGGCGGGTCTGGGTAATCCGGTGCTCTCCCTTCTCGAAGACGTCTTCGCCTTCCTCAACGCCGCCATCGCCATCTTTCTCCCATGGCTGGTGATCGTGACGATGATCGCGATCGGTATGCTGTTCCTGGTCGTCCATCGCCGCATGCGTGGCCAGCCTCCGGCCGTAAGGGTATGAGCTGGGTCATCGACGGCAACAACCTTCTCGGACGCGCCGGCGCGTCGCGCGATGCCGCCGATACGAAACGCCAGCTCGTCCGCGCCCTGGCGAACTTTGCGCGGGCGCGGCGGACCAAGGTTGCGTGCTATTTCGACGGTCCGGAGCCGGAGCATTTCGGGCGTCACCTCGGCAGCGTGAGCGTCATCTTCAGCGGCTCCCGTTCCGCGGATGATCTGATCGTGAAAAGGGTCGCAACCGGCAGCGGCTGGAAAGTGGTCACCGCCGACCGCGCGCTCGCCGCCCGCATCAAGCGGAGAGAAGTCGATGTCGTCGATCCGGGTGGTTTCCTGGCCGAGCTGGAGAGCTTGCCGCAAGGGGAAGAGCGCGTCGCCGGCGAGGAGTGGCTGGAGTATTTCTCCGACCCTAAAAACCGGAACGTATTTTGATGTCGGCGCGCCGACATTGATTGTAAGCGACTGAAACAGCAACAATTTAAGGAGATGTATTTCGAATGCGCCGCTGCGCGGCGCGTTGTCTGCGGCTTCGCCGCGTTGTCGGTTGTCTGCGCTGCCGCGCGTGGTCGACTTCCTGCCCAACGCCGCAAGCCTTAGCTCCCACCACGCGCCGCAGCGCAGACAACCGACAACGCGCGCGAGCGCAATTCGCCGGAGCACAATCTGTTACCGTGTGCTCGTGTGGAGTGGACTGGAGGATCGCGGCGCTGTGCGGCGTCGAGGAAAGTCCGAACTCTCACGGGCAGCAGGCTGGCTAACGGCCAGGCGCGGCGACGCGACGGAAAGTGCAACAGAGAATAGACCGCCGATCGCCTCGAGCCGCAAGGCAAGAGGAGGAGGCAAGGGTGAAACGGTGCGGTAAGAGCGCACCGCGCCCCACGCAAGTGTGGGCGGCACGGCAAACCCCCTGCGGAGCAAGACCAAATAGGGAAGTCATGGAGCCGCCCGTCTCCGTTATGAGCTTCCGGGTAGGTTGCTTGACCACCGCGGCAACGCGCGTGGCAGACGAATGATCTTCACCCCTCGCCTCGGCGCGGGGAACAGAATTCGGCTTACAGGTCCACTCCACACCTTTTGACACTTTCTGCCATTCGCGCAGACAAACAGCGGCATTTCCGTACAGCCCTCCTCTCACCGCACGCTCCTGCATCGTCCTTGCTATCTTGTACGCGATGCTCATTCGTCCTCGCGCGCTGCCGCGCAACGGCCGCATCGTCGTTCTGGCTATCTCATCCCCATCCGAGATGCCTCGCATCGAAGTCGCCGTGCGGGCGCTCGAAGAGCGCGGACTCCGCGTCACTCTGGCCGGCAATATCGATCATCGGCATCGCGGCTACCTCGCCGGCGACGATGACGAGCGTCTCGAACAGTTGAACCATTACTTGAAGTCTGACGACGTCGACGCGTTCTTCTTCGCCCGCGGGGGCTACGGGGCCATGCGCATTCTCGATCGCGTCGATTACGATGCCATCACCGCCAATCCCCGGCCGATCATCGGATTCAGCGACATCACCGCCCTTCACCAGGCGGTGGCTACCCGATGCGGCGTCGCCTCCTTTCACGGACCGATGGTGAACCTCGACTGGTTCAACGGACTCTCCCCCGACATCGAACAGTGGTTCTGGGACATGCTCGCCGGCGAGGCACCGCTGACCCACCACTTCAACAGTGATCAGGTCGTCTTCGAAGGCGCGGCCGAAGGAGTCCTGTTCGGCGGTTGTCTGTCACTGACCACTGCACTGACCGGGACGCCGTACGACTTCTGGGTCGAGGACGGCATCTGGTTTTTCGAGGACACCGACGAGCCCGTCTACCGCATCGATCGAATGTTGACCCACTTACGGCTGTCCGGTAGACTGAAAAAAATCCGAGCTGTGGTCATCGGGAAGTTGAAAGACTGCGGGAGCGAGGCGGAAATCGCGGCGCTGCTGCATGAATTCTTCGCCTTCAGCAACATTCCGGTCGTACGCGATCTGCCGTTCGGCCATCAGGGAAACAATCTCCTGATGCCGGTCGGCGGCCTCGTCCGCGTCAGCACCCGGGATCGCACGCTCACACTTGTACAACCGGCGGTGCGGTCATGAAAACCGTTTTCAAGACAACCGGCGGAAAGGATCCGGTGAAGGACTCGTCGAGTATCTATGCCGCCGGCGACGTGATCTTCCGACAGGGAGACCTCGGCACCGAGATGTTCATCATCCAGGAGGGTGAGGTGAACATCGTCAAGCACATCAACGGCGAATCGCACGATCTCTCCCATCTCGAAAAGGGCGACTTCTTCGGGGAGATGGCCGTGCTGGAGAGCGTTCCCCGCACCGCCGACGCCATCGCCGCCACCGACGTCCGCGCCCTGATCATCAACGGCGCCCGCTTCGACGAGATGCTGCGCAAGAACCCCGAGGTCGCGGTGCGCATCATCCGGAAGTACTCGAAACGGCTGCGGGAGGCGAATACGTTGTTGGAGCGCCTCGTGGGACGCGAGGTCGACAGCGAGCACGGCTCTCTCGATGCCACCCGAAGCGCGCCGGCCGAGATTCATCACCGGCATCGCCTCATCGACGTTACCACTGCCGCAGAGTTCTTCTTCAGCAAAGGCGACGAAACGACCATCGGCCGCGCCGATCCGGTCACCGGCATCCTCCCCGACATCGATCTAACCACCGTAGACGCGAACCGCTCCGTCTCGCGCCGCCACGCCAAGATCATCCGCAGCGGCCACGATTACTGCGTCCTCGAAGAGGTGGGAACCGTCAACGGGACGTACGTCAACGACCAGCGCATCCCCACCGGAACGCCGGTGACGTTCCACGACGGAGACTCCATCAAGATCGGCCTGATCGCGATGAAGGCGCTCTTCGATTAGGCCGTTGGATGTATACGTATCGTAGACTTTTGACCGCGTACGGCACAATACAGGCGTGACCATCACCGTCGATGCGCCGGTCCGCGTCCTCCCGGGTGCCGGACCGAGCCGGGCCAAGCAGCTCGAAGAGGCAGGGCTGGCTACGGCCGGGGACCTTCTCTATTACCTGCCGTACCGGTATGAAGACCGGCGTCATCCGGTTCCGATCGCCGACGTCGGGCGACACGTCGACACGCCCATCCTTCTGCGCGGCAAGGTGATGTCGGCGAACATGCATATCACGCACTTGCGGCGGATGAAGGTGTTCGAAGTGGTGCTGGAGGATGGCAGCGGCGCGGTGAAGCTGGTCTGGTTCAATCAGGGGTTTCTCGGCAATCAGATCAAGCGCGGCGACCGGCTGTCCGTTTTCGGGGCGCCGAAGATCTCCGGCTACGGACAGCTCCAGATCGAGAGCGCCGATTGGGAGACGTTCGAGGGCGATGACGAGGACGACGGCGCCATCGTGCCGATCTATTCGAAGGTCGGCAACATTCCGCCGAAGGCGCTGCGGCGGATCATCGGCGGCGCGCTGGCGGCGCTTCCGTCGATCGAGGACCCCCTCCCGCCGGCCCTTCGCAAGCGGCTCGGCGTGATCGATCTCGCGCCCGCACTCGAGCAGATCCACCGGCCGCCGCAGCTCGATGCCGCCTTCCTCAGCCGCCGCTCGCGCGCGCACGTCCGCATCATCCTGCAGGAGTTTTTCACCTTGCAACTGGCGCTCCGCGTCCGCCGCGCCAGCGAAGAGGTGAAGACCAAGAGCCGGAAGATCGCCGTCGACGACGAGCTGCGTGCCGAGGTCAAGCGCATCCTGCCGTTCCGCCTGACCGGGGCGCAGAAACGGGTGGTCAAGGAAATCGCCACCGACTTGCAATCCGAAAAGCCGATGTATCGCCTGCTGGAAGGCGACGTCGGGAGCGGCAAGACCATCGTCGCCTTGATCGCCGCGATCATCATGATTCGCAACGGGCACCAGGTGGCGCTGCTGGCGCCGACCGAGATCCTGGCCGAGCAGCACTACCAGCGCATCCGTCAACTAGTTGACGACTCCATCACCGTGGCCAAGGCCACCGGCTCGATGACGGCCGGCGAGCGGCGGACGTTTCTGGCAGCGCTGCGCGACGGCTACATCCAGCTCGTCGTAGGAACGCACGCGCTGCTCGAAGATCGCGTGGTTTTCAAGTCGCTCGGCCTGGCCATCGTCGACGAACAGCACCGCTTCGGCGTGGAGCAGCGCCAGCGCCTCTTCGCCAAGGGCGATACGCCCGACATCCTGGTCATGACCGCCACGCCGATTCCGCGCTCGCTGGCGCTGGCGATGTACGGCGACCTCGAGCTCTCCGTGATCGACGAGCTTCCGCCCGGACGCCAGCAGATCAAGACCGCGGTCCGGTCGGCCTCGCAGATCGAGCGCGTCTACCACTTCATCGATACCGAGATCGCCGCAGGCGCCCAGACCTACATCGTCTATCCCATCATCGAAGAATCAGCGAAGTCGAACCTCAAGCCGCTCACCATCGGTTTCGAAGCGACGAAACTCCGCTTCCCGAACCGGCGCGTGGCCATGATGCACGGCCGCATGCCGGCCGCGGAAAAAGAAGAGACGATGCAGCGCTTCAAGCGCGGCGAGATCGACATCCTGGTCTCGACCACCGTCATCGAAGTCGGCATCGACGTGGCCAACGCGTCCTTCATGCTGATCATCGACGCGGACCGTTTCGGGCTCTCCCAGCTCCACCAGCTCCGCGGCCGCGTCGGCCGGGGAACGCGCCAGTCGTATTGCGTGCTGGTCTCGGACAAGGAGAAGGATCGGCTCACGCAGTTCGCGAAGACGCTGAACGGCTTCGATCTGGCCGATCTCGATCTCAAGATCCGCGGCCCCGGCGAGCTCCTCGGCACCCGCCAGTCCGGCGCGCTCAGGTTCCGCTTCGGCCACGTCGTCCGCGATTACGAGCTGATGGAGAAAGCGCGCGACCTGGCCATCGAGATCCTGGAGAAGAGCGGCCTGGAGAAGGCGGAGAAGGTTGTGCGAAAGCTCCTCGGCGCGTCGATTCCGGCGGCGGCCAAGGATTGAGCAGTGTGGGTCACCGGACATGGTGCTGAACAGAAGGACTCTCGACGAGGGGAAGTTGCGAGTGGTTCAAGCGAGGCTGTGAGAAATGCGGGCTAAAGACAGTTGAACGGCCTCCGAAAGGCAGTTGACCGCCTCCGAAAGGCAGTTGAACTGACTCCGAAAGGCAGTTGAACTGCCTCTGAAAGGCAGTTGAACTGCCTCCGAAAGGCAGTTAACAGCCTCTGAAAGGTAGTTTAACTGCCTCCGAAAGGCAGTTAACAGCCTCTGAAAGGTAGTTGAACTGCCTCCGAAAGGCAGTTGACTGCCTCTGAAAGGCAGTTGAACTGCCTCCGAAAGGCAGTTAACAGCCTCTGAAAGGCAGTTGAACTGCCTCCGAAAGGCAGTTGACTGCCTCCGAAAGGCAGTTGAACTGCCTCCGAAAGGCAGTTAACAGCCTCTGAAAGGCAGTTAACAGCCTCCGAAAGGCAGTTGAACTGCCTCCGAAAGGCAGTTGAACTGCCTCCGAAAGGCAGTTAACAGCCTCTGAAAGGCAGTTGAATGTCGCCGATCACCAGAACCCGTAGAGAAGTGAACTGTCGTCGGGTGGAGGACGGCGACATCATCCGCGCCGAAGGCGCGCGGGTGGGGCGGTGGCG
>JADGNY010000023.1 GCA_017883235.1 Thermoanaerobaculia bacterium
TCAACGTCGGAGTTGTACACAAAGTCATTGCCCCAGCCATCCTTCGGGGGGAGTGACTTCATGTACGTCGGCGAGAGGATGGTCGTCATCGTATCGTGGTTGAGCGTTATCGTGGGGAGGGTGATGGCGCCGGCCGCGTTGTACTTGTTGACGTCGGTCGCGCGCGCTTCCCACGCCGTGGCGATGGTGCGGAGATCGGCCATCGTCCGTTTCTGCTTGGCGCGCTGCATGGCGGTGAGCAGGTTCGGAATGGCGATTGCCGCGAGGATGCCGATGATCGCCACGACGATCAGCAGCTCGATGAGTGTGAAGCCCTTCTGGTTCTTTTTGGTCATGAAGCCTCCTGGTGACAGGCGCAAGCGCAAATCAGATGCCGATCGGAGACCAATACCCAACGCATTGAAGCAATGATGGTTAGGTCTCTTAAGCAAATCTTTAGCTACCTGTTATTGACGTTTTCGTGCTGTTCTTTTGACAAATAGTGTCAACGGTTTGGCGGTGCATCGGACGCAAAAGCAAACCTCCTGGTGATGCGCTGCATGAGCGCCACGCCGTCGTTGAACCAGTCGACGCGAACCCGTTCATCGATCGAATGGATCCCCTGCGTCTGATACCAGTCGGTGGGGAAGGGCATCAGTCCGTACGCGGAGATTCCGCGGGCGCGGAGGAAGCGCGAGTCGTTGTACGAGGCCGCGAGGACTTCGCTGCCGGTCCGCGTCCCTGCATACTGCCGTCCGGCCTCGGCGGCGATGATGGCGAACATCGGCGTGTGCCGTGAGCTGATCGGCGCCGGTCCGCTGATCTCGAGCACGGTCTCGATCGTCACCCCATACCGGCCGGCGAAGCCGCGCAGCCAGGCGATGCGCGTGTCCGGGTTCTCGTCGGGCAGGTTGTAGAGATTGACGGGCATGGTGACGCCGCGGGCGTCGGACTCGATCTTCCCGGGCCAGACCACGTTCTGCGTCAATTCGCGATAGCCGGTCGCGAGGAGCCAGAACTTGCCCGCCGCGATCGTGCGCGTGATGTCGTCGAGAAGCTGTCCCTGCACGACGCGCAGCGGCGCGAGATCGTGCAGAAACTCCCGCACTTCCGGCAGGACGCGTTCGGGATCGAGGGGCGTGATGAACGGCTCGAGCGCGATGCGCAGCGCCTGCATCGGCTCACGGCCGCGCCCGCGCAGCAGCAGCTTGACGGTCATCTTCGTGCCTGTCTCGATGCCGAAGTAGGCCACGCGCTCCTTCGTGGTCTCGGTGATGCCGCCTTCGTTGAGGGCGTATCGAATGCCTTCGAAAATATCAGGGCGATGTTCGAGCAGCCAGGCCGCACCCTTCCCTCCGCCTTCTTCCTCATCGGCCGTGGCCAGGAAAACGACGTCGTTCTCCGGCGTGCGGTGTGTCCGCGCCAGGTCGGTAAAGGCCACCAGCTCGCAGATCCCGATCCCTTTCATGTCGAGCGTGCCCCGCCCATAGACTTGGTTCAGAAAGACCTCGGCCGCGAAGGGAGGGCGCGTCCAGCCGGCCTTTGTGGCGGGAACGACGTCGATGTGATTGAGGAGCAGAAGGCCGCCGCCGTGCTGTTTACCGGCGATGCGCGCGTAGACGCTGGCGCGCCCGGGTGCTGACTCGATGATCTCCGCGCGGATGCCGTCCTTCGCCAGGAGGGCGGCAAGAAACCGCGCGCCGGGAAGCTCGTTGCCGGGTGGGTTGGAGGTATCGATGCGGACGTACTGCTGCAGGAGCACGGCCGCGGGAGTGATCGCGGCCGGTTTCGGAATCCAGAGCTGCGAGTCGAGCTCCTGCTTGGTGCGCGCGTTGTACCAGCCCAACCCCGCGATGAGCGCGGCGCCTGCGAAGATCAGAGAGAGCGGCAGAGACCAGCGTCGCATCAGCTCGAAGGGAAGTCCCCACCCGGTAACTGGTTCTCGCCGGATGTCGCCGGCACCGCGGCCTCGAGGTGCGTTCCGCTTGCATCGGCGACCACATGGACCGGCTCTTCATAGGCAGGCACCACCGCCGAGGGAAGCTTTGGCCGGTAGACGAGCACGATTCCGAGCAGCACCGCACCGGTGATGAGCGTGATCAGCATCCCGACGCGCACCATCTCGTTGCGGTACTCCATCTCGATGTGATGCTTTCCCGGCGTCACGATGATGCCCTGATAGGCGATGTTGGTCACGACGGCCGGCACCTTCATGCCGTCGACGACGATGGTCCAGTACTTGTGCGGTGTGACGCTCATGACCAGGAATCCCTGGCCGAAGCTCTCGACGTCGAGCGTGGCGGTGTTCGCCGTCTCGGCAAGGCGTTTGATCACTCCCTTCGCCGGAACGAACGACGGCTGCTGCACGAATGCCACGCCACTGCTAAAGCTCGAATTGCTCAACTGTTTGACGAAGTCTTCGCGGCCGCGAATGGTAACGACCTGGTCGGCGAAGTAGTAGCGAGGATAGTGCGGTCCTTCCTCGAAGGTGACCGGGAGCGAGTCCATGAAGTTGCCGTGGTTGCGCTTCTTCTCGAGATCGAAGTCGCGGTAGACGGCCCGGTACCACGCATTCGACATGGCCATGAACGGCTTCCACCAGTCGGCGCGTCCGGATCGTTTGACGTCCCACACGGAGTCGGTCAGGTCGACGGTGGGGAGGAGCGCGGTCTTGTCGTAGTCGCGCTCGAGGACCGTGCGCAAGCCGGCGCCGGCCGGCGTCATCGGAAAGAGGCCGTCACGGACTACCCAGTAGACGGCGGGGCCGGTGGAAAAGTACTGCTGCGCAGGTTTCTCGGTTCCATACCAGTCGGCTTCGTGGAAGATGCGGAAGTCCTGGTGATTGCCCGGGATGGTCCGCGCCAACGGCGGTGGATCGAAGAACCTTCGCGGCTCCCTCGGGTTGAGCTCCCACGTCACATAGACGAGGTCGATGGTCACGAATGCCGCCGCGGCAGCCAGCCAGACGCGCTTGTGGCCCTTGCGCACGGTGAAGAGGAGGGCGATGAGGATCCCGCTTCGCGCCGCGGCGATGATCCAATCGGTTCGCGACAGGACCACCGCGGCCGTCGCCGCCGAACCGGCGGTCATAATCCATGCCCTGCGGATCGAGGCGACGTCCGTCGCTTTGCTGAGGAGGTTGAAGAGCCTCGGATAGAGAGGCGTGAAGCCGGCGATGGCCAGGACAGCGGCCACGAGCATCGAGGCCGCGGCAAATCCGAGAGCGCCGCTGCGCACGTCTTCGTCGCCCGCCAGCATCCGGTCGAGCATCTGCGAGGCGAAGAGGATCATGGCGAAGACGCCCATCAGGATGAACTTCTCCGGATAGCGGATCGATGTGGCGATGCCGGCGTCGTAGAGCCAGCGGAGCAGGGGCGTGTGCCCGCCGAGGGCCATGATCGATGAGAAGACGAAGACGATGAGAACGAAGCGCCCGCCGCGCGGCCGGGCGAAGGCGCCCCCGATCGCCAGCGCGGTGACGGCGATGCCGGCGTAGATGCTGAAGAGAAACGGCGATCCCATCCCCGGATACAGACCGCCGCCCCAGTAGTGCATGACGTTGCCGATGGAGATGTGCCCTAGGACGTTGGGGTAGATCAACTCCGCAAACTTCGGCCACGGCATGCTCCAGGCGCTGACGAGGTCGAAATCGAAGGGCCGCGAACGGGCCGAATCGCGGACGTGATCGATTGCCGGCAGGATCTGCGCCGCACCAATCAGGAAACCGATCGCCGAAATCACGGCGATCCAGAGGACGCGGGTGATCATTTTCGACATGCGCGGCCGGCTGTACCACCCGCGGTACAGCGCATACATACCGATCAACACCCCGGTCTGCGCCACGGTGGTCGGTTCGGCGACCAGAAACTGCAGGCCGAGAAACAATCCGGCGGCGGCGAAGTCGCGGAGGGTGTGCCGCAAGAGAAACCGCCGGACGAAGAGACACGTCAGCGGCAGCCAGGCCGCGCAGAAAAGAATCGGCAGAAGGTTGACGTACGAGAGATAGAGCCCGCCCAGTCCGAATGACAGTGCACCGAACCATGCCGCAGGCGGACGCAGCTCCATCGAACGCAACAGTGCATACATCCCCAGAAGACCGATGTAGATGTGGATGAGGATGTGAAGGCGATAGCCGAGGTCGTAGCTCGGCAGGAGGATCAGCCACGTAAGAGGATAGAAGACCTCGTGCTCGGGATTGGCGGCGATGGGCTGGCCGGCGGAGAAGTAACGGTTCCAATAGGGGAACTCGCCGTGCTGCACGATCTCGCGGAGAACCTGCTTGGTCGGGTAGTAGTAGCGCGTCAGATCGCGCATGTAGAGCTGATTGACGCCGAAGAGGATGTCGGCGAACGAGATCGTGGCGATGAGAAAGAGCAGACCGAGCGCGAGCAGATCGGTGCGCCGGCTGACCGGCGGAAGTGTGACGTCATTCACGGCGGGCGATTGTAGTCGACTCGGCAGGAGGGCCATTTGCGCTGTGTTATTCTCGCCCGCCGATGCCGCACCACGAGAAGAAAGTCGTCGCCGTACTGCCTGCCTACAACGCCGAAAAGACGTTGCGCGCGACGTTTGACGACATCCCGCAGGAGTGGGTCGACGAGATCCTGCTCGTCGATGACCGCTCGCGTGACAGGACCGTCGAGCTGGCCCGCCAGCTTCCGATGCGCGTCGTCGTCCATGCGCAGAACCGCGGCTACGGCGGCAACCAGAAGACCTGCTACCGGACGGCCATGGACGAAATGGGCGGCGAGATCATGGTCATGGTCCATCCTGACCATCAATATGACCCGAAGATCATCCCGCAGCTCGTGCAGCCGCTGCTGCGCGGCGAGTGCGAGGCGGTGTTCGGATCGCGCATGCTCGGCGGACGCCCCATGGAAGGGGGCATGCCGAAGTGGAAGTACCTGGCCAACCTCTTCCTGACGATGGTGGAGAACGCCACGTTCTACATCTTCCTCTCCGAGTATCACTCCGGCTTCCGGGCGTATTCGAAGCGCTATCTCGATGCCATCAACTTCGAGGCGAATTCAGACGACTTCGTCTTCGACACGGAGATCATCGCCCAGGGCGTGGCCAGGGGGATGCGCATCCGCGAGGTGCCGATCTCGACGCGGTACTTCGACGAGGCTTCGCAGATCGGTTTCTGGCGCTCGGTGCGGTACGGCCTGGAGATCCTGAAGACGATGGTGCTCTACAAGCTGCACAAGAAGAAGATCTGGTCGCACCGTATCTTCCGCGATCCGGTGCCGCGCGCCGCCATCAGAACGGCCACGACGTAGGCGGCAGCGCCACTGTTCTTGAAGAGGCCCACGCCGGCTCCGCGGAGCAGAAGAGTCGCTCCGCGGAGCAGAAAGTCAGCTCCCCAGAGCAGAAGAGTTGCTCCCCAGAGCAGAAAGTTAGCTCCCCAGAGCAGAAAGTTAGCTCCCCAGAGCAGAAAGTTAGCTCCCCAGAGCAGAAAGTCAGCTCCCCAGAGCAGAAAGTCAGCTCCCCAGAGCAGAAAGTCAGCTCCCCAGAGCAGAAAGTCAGCTCCCCAGAGCAGAAAGTTAGCTCCGCAGAGCAGAAAGTTAGCTCCCCAGAGCAGAAAGTTTGATCCGCAGAACAAACGTTTTGGTCTGTAGAATCAGGAAGTTAGCTCGGGAGAGTAGAGAAACTAATATCGAAAACGGGCAGTTGGTTCTCCGCTGAGCTCGAAGGACTGATCTCGCGGGAATAAATGGCTCGTCGCTCGGGAGGCAGCCGCACCTTCTGCGCGCGCGCCGCCATCAGAACGGCCACGACGTAGGCGGCAGCGCCGCTTCGTTGCGCGAACGCGCGATCGCACGCGGCGGGAGGGGCAGGCCACCGACAGCGCGCGACATCGCGCCGGGCTGCTCGAAATAGACCTCTTCGATATAGCCGATGCGCAGGCGCGTTGTGAGCGTCGGTGCCGGCGCCAGCGCGCCGAGGGCGAACATGAGGATCACGCCGAGCGCGACGTACGTCGTGTTGCGTTTCGCCGCCAGCACGATCGCGGCGAGGACGATCGCGAACGGCACTGCAACCGCCAGCGGCCTGGCCAGCAGATGGAGAAGGTTCGGGGCGACGAGGCCATCGCGCAGAAGAGGCAGCGCCAGCGTCGACCATGGCGCGGCGAAACCGCGGTCGGGAAAGGGGAACGTCAGCGCCAGCGGTACGACGGCGGCGATGGAGGCGCCAAGGGCGATCCACTCGATGACGGAGGAGACGGCGAAGGCGAGCGGAAAGAGGAGGAAGGGGATGGCAGGAACGAGATAGCGAGGCCCCACGCTCCAGCCGCCGTGCCAGTTCGGGTATCCCGAATAGAAGATGATCAGCGCAATCGGGACGAAGACGAGCGCCAGAAATGCCTCGGATGAAAGCACGCGGCGCGCTCGCGGCATTGCCACGATCGCGACCAGAAGAATCGGCGCGAAGAGGAACAGTCCCCGCGACGGATCGAACAGAAGGTGCAGCAGCGTCACTGGATCCGGCAGTCCGATGCCGAAGAGCCCCTCCCGCGCCATCGATCGGAACTGCACGTTGCGCTCGTTGCCCGATGAGAGCGCGAAGACGCTGCCGAAGAGAAGCTTGTTGTAAACAGCCAGCCCGATTGCGAACGGGAGACCCCCGGCGATGATGCGCGGCGCGCGCCGCCAGGCGCATGCCACCAGCACCACCCCGGCGATCGCACACGGATACTCGGAGATCGTCGCCAGCCCGATCAGCGCGCCGGCGGCGTAGTCATTCCGGTGGACGAACAGCAGCGTCCACGCTCCGAAGAGCGCCGCCGCCGTCAGTACGTGCGAGAAGTTGAGGAGGCCGTAGGCGAAGAGCGGCGTGGCGAAGAGGAGCGCCAGCACCATCACGCCGATTCGTTCCGGAGTCGCGCCGAGCCGTGCCGCGGTGTTTCTCATCGCCCACGCCAGGAACAGTAGCGGGACGGTCGCGGCGAGGAGACGCATCACGTTCGCCGTCATCCGCATCGTCGCCGCCGAGGGCGGGCCGGCGATCACGCGCGCCACCGCGTACGCCGGCAGTCCGAGGAGCGCCGCTCCCGGCGCTTTGTTCGAGTAGACGCGGCCATCGACCTCCGACGCATCCTCGAATGCGTCTCCGCCGAGGAGCGGCAGGAGGGGAGTGATCTCGAACGTATGGTGCTCCACGAGCGAGGCCGCCGTCGCCCACCGCGTCATCTCATTCGGAGAGACGAAGTGGGGAAAGATGGGAATGACGAGGATGGCCAGGAGGGCGTAGAGGTAAAGCGTCGACCGCACGGAGGCATTGTGCACCGGTAGTGCCGTACGAACGTACCGCACCTGTTCGGCGGCGGAGTGAGCCGGACTTCGGATATGAGTGAGGTCTCTGCACGAAGGAGGTAGGGATTTCTTCCCCGCTGACCCTCCCGATGGCAATGGAATTCGATACGCCGTTCGACCGATGGTTGCGCGCCCAAGGCATCCGACCGGCCCGACTGGCCCGGAAGGCGAAACTCAGCAGGCCGACGATCCTCCGCATGCGAAAGGGCAGTCTCGGCAGAGCAGGGACGAGGACCAAGCTCGTCGCAGCGTGTTCGGCGTTGGTTGGGCGGCGGGTTACGGAAGCAGAACTCCTCGGGCTCGAAAGCGATATCGGCAGAGTAGATAGAGTAATCGTTGTGCTGGTTTCCGCATATTCCCGGAAGATTGATATAACTTTCATAGACGAAAATTGAAGAAAGGTCGTATGGTGCGCGAATGCCTACCGTGCAACCGACTTTCTCGTGTCTAGACGTTTCCCAGTCGTATGTTTCAGCGCCGATCGAGCACGAGAGATTCCAACGTCGACCCGCACAGCGTTCCGGAACTCTTAAAAAGAGGACGCGAGTTGCGCCATTGCTCTCCAACGGCATCAGATTTTTCCTCATCGTGGTACTGAGCATTCCGCTGCTATTTCTTGCCTCTCCTGCCATGTCCGCAACCCGAAATGTCAGCGGCGCCGCCGGCTGCAGCGACACGACAGGAAACCCCTATTGCACGATCAACGCGGCGATTTTGGCGGCGTCAGCTGGCGACACGATTCAGATCGCTGCCGGAACATACGCCGGCACGATCGCAAGCTTCTCAAAGTCGCTTACCTTCATTGGCGCAGGCTCGAGCACGTCCGGCACGGTCATCACCAAAGCTGTGACATACACCGGCGTAGGGCCACTCTCCCTCAGCAATCTCCGCATCTCGGGCGGGGGGACGAACTTCAAAGTGAGCGGCACCGGCAACTTCTCCGGGCTTACGCTCTCCGGCGATACCTTCGTCGGTAACGGCGGCGGCGCGCACGGTGCCTACATCAAGCAGAGTGGGACGGTGAGCAACGTCACGGTCACGAACTGCTCACTCACGAACCACGGACAATCGGGTATGCTGATCGAGCCTGGCACTAGCACCACGACCGACGTCGACCACGTCACGGTCAGTGGCTCAACGTTCGATTCGAACGGTGAATACGGCCTCCGCATCGATCCGCACGTTACGAATCTTCAGGTTTCCAGTTCGAACATCACGAACAACGCCATCGACGGCCTGCTGTTTCTGAACGCCAACGGTGCGACGTTCCAGAACCTCACCATCACCGGCAACCGGAACGGCATCCTCCTGATCCCGCTCACGAGCGCTCAGTCCATCTCCAACCTCACGTTCACAAACGTCAACGCGAGCAACAATACCCGCTTCATCAGTGGCCACTATGGATCGGGTCTCACGCTCACTGGCGGCACCGGGGCTATTTCCAACATCACCATCACCGGATCGACCTTCTCCGGAAACGGCATTCATGGCGTCGATTCGACCGGCGCCGTCTCTCAGCTCTCGATCGACTGCTCGGCCATATCCGCCAACGTCCAGCAGGGCCTTCACGAGGCCTCATCACCTTCGACACAGGCGAGCGCCCAACACGTCTACTGGGGTTGCGCGAACGGGCCGAACTCGGCTGGCTGTTCGACGCTCACTGGGAACGTGGACTATCTTCCGTTCCGTTCTTCGCCTACCGCGAGCTGCACGGCGAGCGTCGACCTTGCCGTGTCAGCCACGGCAGGCCCGAATCCGGTCCCAACTGGAGGCACCCTGACGTACACGGCTACCGTCAGCAACAACGGTCCTGATCCTGCGACAGGAGTCGCTCTCGCCGACACGCTGCCTGCTGGTGTAGCGTTTGTGACAGCATCCACCGGATGCGCTTTGAACGGCGCGATGGTGACCTGCACCATCGGCAATCTTGCGGCGGGCGCGCTGGCTGTGAGCACGATCACCGTCACGGCGCCGACTTCGCCCGGCACCATCACGAACAGCGTCACGATTCAAGGCAACGAAACGCCCGACCCCAATCCTTCGAACGACTCCGCCACGGTCACGACAACTGTTCAGGCTACCGTTACACTCTCAAACATCATGGTGACGCCGGCAAACGTCACAATCAGCGCCGGAGAGATCGTCCAGTTCACCGCGACGGCGACCTATAGCGACAGCACGACTCAGGATGTCACCGGAACAGCACTGTGGCTTAGCAGTGGCAATAGAATCGCTGGTATCTCGGCCGGCAAACTGATGGGCCTTGGCGCTGGGAGCGTTACCGTGACCGCTGCTCAGGGAGCAATCTCTGGCGCGGCCAGCGTGACCGTTACGCCGACGCCAATACCCGTCGCCCTCTCCCTCGTACCTCTGATGCGGTCGTTGGCAGTTGGAACATCTACGCAGCTCGCGGCGCGCGTGACATACCTTGACGGCAGCACCGCGGACGCCGGTGCCTCGGTGGCGTGGACAAGCAGCGCGCCGTCTGTCGTTACCGCGTCATCAGGTCTCTTAACTGGCGTGACGAAGGGGTTTGCCACTATCACTGCCACCTACCAAAGTTTCACCGCGGTGGCACACATCAACGTCACGTCATCCACGGAAACCTGCAGCAGCCTCTACATCAAAGACACAGCACTGTGGCTATTCGACGGCTCGGTGGTCCGGCAGGTACTACAAGACCCTCTCGGCATCTTCTTGCCACGTCTGTCGCCTGACGGCACTCGCATCGCGTACCAACAAAATCCGGACGTGCCTACCGAAGCGCCTCCGATCATTGTCGCCGATACGGCCACAGGCGTTGTCCTAAACACTGTCTCTCTCACGACGCTGCCAGTAAATGCACTGATGCAGTTGGGCTGGCGCACGAACCCCGAGCGCCTCTTTCTCGACGGACACGTTAATCCCTCCGTCGATCTCTACTACGAGGCCGATCCGGCCACCAACACGTTCAGCGCGGAGACGGCCACGGGACAATTGAGCGTGTCGCCCGACGGACTGAACTTAATAAACGATGACTTCGTGCCCCATGGCGCGCCACCTCCGCATGACCGTTCCGTCGCGCTCTTAAACGGCGTGCCTATCTATCCGCCGACAACGGACACCGCGTACCATCGCTTTGCCTCGACCTACGCCTGGTCTCAAGATAGCGCGTATGTAGCGCTTGTCGACACCACTCCCGACAGTGACACCGTGAGCATCGCCATCTTGCGCGCATCGGACGGCATGTTTCTTTCAGCCACGCCGGTTCCCGAGAACCTCGTGCCCCGACCGCTTGCATGGACGCCTGCCGGCAACGTGGTGTTTCAAATCTCCGCGGCGTATTACCTGTTGACGGTTGATGTCACGCTCACTCAACTGCCTGATGCGCCAACGGAGCTACTCCAGCCCTTTGTGGCCGACACTGATGGTGAGTTCCCGGTCGAAGACTACCGCTGCTTTCCAACCGGGAATTCCCAGCGCGCGCCTCTCGCGTCGGCGTCGACAGGCTCCCTACGTGCGTCGTCAAGGCACCTGGTGTTCTCGGTCGACAACGGCACTCCCGCCGCGGGTTCGTCGGTGCAGGTGACGATAACGCTTCCGCACATCGCACCCCATGGCGGGACGCTCGTTACTCTGATCTCTGCCAGCGGCGCGGCACACATGCCGAGCGCTGTCAGGGTTCATGAAGGTGAACGCTTGGCCCATTTTGTGGTTCAAGCAAGCCCCACCGGCAATCTGCTACGGATCACGGCTCGAACCGAGACGCTGCGCGGCTCGCTCGTGCTCCGGCTGGCGGCAAAATCGCATCCCCCCAAAGGAGAAGGGCATGAATAGAGCCGATCGTTTCCTGTGCACCTACGCGCTCGTAGCGTCACTCATCGTCGCACCCGCGTTCGCGCAGTCGAGTGGCTGTACACCGTCGACGACAACGGTAGAAATTCCTCAGGGCACCGCTCGCGTTCTGGTTGGTTGGTCGGCTCCTGGGTCGATCACTTACGTAAGCAGCAGTTGGAACTGCGATGGCACGCACCCCACTACAACGAAAACGGGTGGTCAGTGGGATTTCACCGTTACAGCCGGCGGTACAACCGTCAGCCGATCGGGAACTGTGATGCTGTTCGGATACGACGCTGGCGGCCCGAACCATCCCGCGCAAACGAAGCCTCCGACATTGCCGGCCGTGACCGGCACGACGTTCATAAATGTGGGCAGCCTTACCGCTAGTGGTCCACTAACCGTCTCAATCACGAGGCACTCCTGCATCACAACCTTCGAGCAACTAAGCGGCACCTCATCAAGCGCGCCGTTCAATTTTCTGGCGGGCGTGGCGCCTTCGTTCCTTAGTCTTGGTATCAGCAGTGATCTCCCACTTATACCCGATAACGCCACGGTCCGGAGCGGCTGTGTCCAATACAAGGCCCTCCTGACCGGCAATGTCTACGAAACGCAGGGAAACTCTGGCGTTTCGGGCGTCAACATCCAATTCGACTCCGACAGAAAAACGCCGACCGCTGTGGACACGTTCGTGCAACCCGCATCAGCCTCGGACTCTTTTGGATTCGTGTCCGGCGCGGTGAAGACCAGAAAGCGCGGCCTAGCGACTATCACTGGCTCCGGCCTGGACATTGATGCGAGTAGGATTACGACCGCGTCTATCGATTTCCACGAAGCTGACTACGAAAGCGCGTTCGACACTACCGGGTACGCTATGGCCGACGAGAACGACGCTGTTTTCGCGGGTGGCGCTCAGGTGACCAACCCGCCCGGCTTGGTCGGAACGTTCTACCATGATTTTCTGTATAGCAATCGCGGAGTTCGAATGGAGGGTACGGGAATGGCTCGCGATGGCCGCTTGATAACGCTCGACTGGAACAACTGTCACCCATGCAACGGTCCGGGTAACTATGTGTTCATGGTCGATAATTGCGATCATGCGGCAAATGGTCGTTGCCTGACGGTCGACGTGAGCTGCGCAACCGATCCGAACATCATCCCGATGGGACCAAGCCCCTCATCCGCATCGCCCGCGACGATCAACGTCGTTGGCGTTGGAACTCGGATCGCGGAAGACACAGGAAAATCCATCAGCGGACGCCATATTGATTTGTACATGAGCGACACCCACACGGCGAACGCTTGGGGTCATCGCTCGAAAGCTGTCCGGTTCATCAGCGGCGGCGGATCATGCGACTGACCATCGCCATCGCGGCGGTCCTGCTGACGGCATGCTGCGGACTCAGCGCTCCGAGCGAACCTTTGCGGTGCGACCGTCTCTACACGGACGGACGCTCGCTCCGGCTCACTCACGACGCCTCCAAGGGCCGTGAGCTGGTGAATGATCCACTCGGCGTCACGCTCCCGCGCCTCTCACCCGGCGGCTCTCAGATCGTCTATGCCCATGCCCTCACGAGCGGCGGCCATCGGCTGCCGACCCTCGTCGTGTGCACGCGCTCCGGCACGGCAATCAAGATTCTGGACCTTCCCGATGATCTCGCGCTGAACGCGATCATGCGACTTGGCTGGAGGGACGATCGTCGCCTCTGGTTCGAAGGCCATCTCTCCCCCTCCTCGAGCTCGTACTATGACCTGGACATCGAAACGGGGACGACCAAAGAGGGGCCACTGGGCGCCGCGTTTTCCGTTTCGCCCGATGGCCGCTACCTCGTCAATAGCGACATACCTCCGCATTTGGGCAGAGCATCGGAAACCCAGCACGTACTGGTGAACGGCCGGGAGGTCTATCCTCCAACTGACGACCCTGCTCCTCACGCGTTTCCGGGAATTTATGCGTGGGCGCCTGACAGCGGACGATTCGTCTTTCTCGATTCCATCTCTGGTTCGGAAGATTGGCGTCTGATGATTGCGACGGTCGAGGGCATTGTTGTCCACATTGCGCCTGTTCCGACCCGCGTCGTCCCAGACCAGGCAAGCTGGCTCAAAGACGGTACGCTCGTTATTTCATCCGATGGTGCGTACTTCACCGTCGATACGAGGTCCGGAAGCCTCCGACCTATCGAGGAGCGTGCATTCCGGAACTGGCGCTATGTGAGCTCGAACGGCAAGAGCTTCGCAGTTGAGGATGAGCGATGCATGCGCTCAGAGTTGCACTCGCGCGATTGACTGACCGCGACGTATGCGCCAACCCATTCGCTTCGCGTCATGGATGATCCCGTGCGCGGTGTTAATCCTCATACTCGTCGCACACAACGGGCTCGTTCTTGGGCGCGAGACGTTCTTCTTCCGCGACGTGAGCACGACACACCTGCCGGCGTTCCGAGCCTTCGCCCGATTGGGACTGGCGCGATGGATCCCCTTCGCCTCCTTTGATCAGCCCTATCTAGGCAATCCGAATCTGCTCGTCGCGTACCCGTTCCCGAAGGGGGCAGCATGGGTTTCCATTCATGTCCTGGTCCATCTTGCGATCGCTTTCTTCGGCGTTCTGTATCTGCTGCGAGCGGAGAAGGTGAGCATTAATGCCGCATTTTTCGGTGCCCTGACATTCGTGTTCTCAGGCTATGTGCTCTCCGCCGCTTCGACGCTCAACGCCCTAAGCACCATCGCCTGGATTCCGTGGGTTGTCGTGGTCGCCTTACGTCCGCGCTTCACTTGGTGGGGAGTGGCGACGCTCGCGATGTTCCTTCTCAGCGGCGAACCGGTACTGATCGCGATCGCGCTTCTTCTCGCCGTCGTCCGAGCCTCGATCGCAGATGAGGGTCGATCTTGTGTCGCGCGCTTCCTGGGCATGCTCACATCAGCTGCGCTCCTCACCGCTCCGGTCCACCTAGAGACACTGCGAGCGGCGTTGCAGTCATATCGGGTCGTCCATGGCTACGCTTACGAGGATGCTTCCGCGGGCTCCTTGCATATCGCACGCTTAGCCGAGGTAGTCGCTCCGTTCATCTTCGGGCGACCGGATCGCTTAGTGGGTGGCGCCTTCTGGGGATTTGCCGCGACTTGGGGTCATCCGCCGTACGTTTATTGCATCTCGGTTTCGCTGACCGCCCTCGCTCTCCTCCCTGCGCAGCGGAGACTGAGGTACCGCGAGAAGACCTTCTGGACCACGACGACAATTCTCGCCTTAACATGTGCCCTTCTGGGGAGAAGTCCGATGGCCAGTTGGTTGTATCAGCACGTCCATCTGCTTCACTCGGTGCGGTTCCCGGTTAAGTTCGTCCTTTTCGCAACGCTTGGGGTGTCAATCCTGGCCGCACATTCTCTTGACGAGTTTGTTGTGCGTCGCGCGCAAAGTCGCTACGGATCGCTTGCGGTCGTCGCTGCGATGTTATTTGCGCTGGGCCTTGCCGTCGCCGCCGCTCCCGAGCGTGCTCGACTTGCTCTGCAGTGGTGGGGTTGGGACCCCGCTTGGAAATCCGATCCACGGCTCGTGCTAGGTCCTGTAGCAGCAGCGCTTCCGGGTCACCTCTTCAGCGCCGCGGCGATCCTTGTGGTGGTTGCCTGGTCACTGACGCGTCGACGAGGCGGTATTCGAGTCGTCGCCCTTCAACTCCTCTGCCTCGCGGAGGGCCTTGGGCTCGCTGCGGTGCTACTCCCCACGGTCGAGTCGAACCTATACCGCGAGCGGTCGTCACTAGTGGCTGCAGCAGCGTCGGTCCATGGTCGAGTCTACGAGCGTGCCGCCAAAGATCTTGATTGCGTACGACTGGGACTTCTTGGATCGTACCCAGCCGATGACGTGCGCGAGCTTGCCGTGGCACAAGCCACGCAGGGTTGGTCGCTCGGGGCCTCGTCGGCGGGAGTGCGATACGCGTTCGATCAAACACCAGACGGAAGCTATACGGAGCGGAACGAGCGCGTGAGGAGTCTCGTCGAACGTCTGCCGTGGGCGCAGCGGGTCCGTCTGCTGCGAGCCGAAGGCGTTGCCGGCTTAATCATTCCACCGCTTCAATTCCCTCCGCAGGATCTGCGCGAACTGGCCAGAGAGGACAAGATCGGCGTTCCCACGTCGCTCTACGCTTTTGTGGCGCCGATGCCCGAAGTGCGTCCGGTGATGAGCGCACTATTCGCAAGCTCTGAAGAGCAGGCCCTGGAGTTGATGAGTAGCGTTAGCTTTGACCCTCTTGCTAGCGTTGTGATCGAGCCCGGGGCGGCGGCCCGGCCCCTGCCTTCTTTGATCGGCCGCGATACGGTAATAAAGGCTACGGTAGCGGCTGAACACGCGGGGTGGGTTGAGGTGGCGACCAGCTTTTCGCCGTATATGTCTGCGACCGTAAGCGGACGCCAGGCGACTGTCTATCCAGCAAACGTCCACATGGTTGCCGTAAGAATACCCGCCGGAACGTCCTACGTAATAGTCATCAAGTAGTTATCGTAAGTTGGTCAAGGATGACCAAGAACGTGAGTCTTCGTCTCGCCATCGCCAGCGCGGTCGTGAACGCTTTGAAGGCTGCGGCGGATCACGCACGTCGCGCGGCGATCTCGATGACCTTCCCTTCGCTGCGCCGGTCGTGGCGCTCCCACTCCTCGGCGATCACAAGCAGCGGATACCGAGTCGACCTCGAAGTCCCAAGCGAGCCGCAGCCTAGCCATCACAAAGGCGATAACTCGGGTTAAGTTATTGCCTCGTAATGAGTTGAGTCGTCGATGTGAGCGGAAGGACGGCTACGCATCGAAGATCCTTCGCTGCACATCGACGATCCTTCGCTACGCACCGAAGATCCTTCGCTACGCATCGAAGCATCCTTCGCTACGCATCGAAGATCGTTCGCTGCGCATCGAAGATCGTTCGCTACGCATCGAAGATCGTTCGCTACGCATCGAAGATCCTTCGCTGCACATCGACGATCGTTCGATGCGCAGCCAAGCATCCTTCGATGTGCAGCCGAAGATCGTTCGCTGCACATCAACGATTGTTCGCTGCGCATCATCGATTCTTGACTCGGTCCCCGGGGACACAGCAAGCCGTATGCTGCGGGCCGTCAGCGCTATTCCGCTCCGTCCAACCGCTCCCGCAGCTCCTCACTCACGTCCACCCCCTCCGCCTCACAGGCGCGGGCGACGGCTTCGAATGCTTCGCGGCGGCGTCCTTCGCGCAGCAGGTCGAGGAGTCCGGCGGCGCGAGAGTGCTCCAGCCCTTCGTCGATCTGATGCGGAATGTTGTCGCCAAGCTTGAGCCATTCATCAAACCAGACTTTGAGACCATCGTCCTTGAGCCGCTCCGCGACGGTGCGCACGATGGCTTTGTCCTTTGAGCTATGGCTGAGGAAGACGTCGTATGTGAAGTCGTCATCCATGTTTCATTCCTGGCGCCGTGGCATCGGCCGGGATGGACCTGGATTCAGTTGAGGCCGGACTGAGGTCTCGTTGGTTTTTGTTGGTCAGCTCTGGCGTTTGAGCTCTGACAATCAACAGCGCGAGTGACGATGAAATGCGCATAGATTATCAGGGGAGCGCGAGCTTAGTCGACCAGCCGAGCCAGAAGACGAACTTCCGAGGAAAGTAGGGTCAGGCCCCAATCTCAACTTCCGTAAAGTCAAGCTCGGTTTGTTTCGGGAGTAGACTCGGATCGAGAACCGTGGTCAGGCCGTCTGAGCTCGCGACCAGGAGTGACGATCAGGAGGACCGGAATGCAGCCGGAACATGACGATCTCGCCGACAGGATCCGGCGCCTTCCCCCGGAACGAGTGGAAGAGGTGGCCGACTTCGTCGACTTTCTCCTTGGGCGCGAAACGGACTCCGCTCTGACTCGAGCGGCCAGCAGTCTCGCGGACGACGCATTCGGACGCGTCTGGGACAACCCCGAGGACGCGGCGTATGATCAGTTGTAGGTTCGGTGACGTCGTTCTCGTCCCCTTCCCTTTCACCGATCAGACCTCTTCCAAGCGCCGCCCCTCCGTTGTTGTCTCTTCGAGTGCACACATTCGCGAGACCGGCGACCTCGTCATCCTGGCAATCAGTTCGCGGCGCGGTCGTCCTGTCGACCTCGAGGTTCGAGACTGGCAGGAGGCCGGCCTTCTGAAACCCTCCGTCTTCAAGCCGGTGGTGACGACGATCGAGCCAAGCCTCATCCTGAAGAAGCTCGGAACGCTTACCGGCCGCGATCTCTCAACTCTCCGCCAGATGATCGACTTCCTGCTCTCCGGTTCGTGAGCCGCGCCACGCGGCGCAGCCGTCATTCTGCGGAAAACGCGTCGAGATCAGCGGCGGAGCCGCAGGACCGCTTCCTGGTGATCGGCGTCGTTGACCTCGGCGAGCTGTTGCCGCTGTTCGGGTCTGGTCGCACGGCAAGCGCCTTACCACCGAAATCGACGTTGACCCCAAGACACTAGACTGCGGCTGCGTTGCCCAACCGCTCCCGCAGCTCCTCGCTCACGTCCACCCCCTCCGCCTCGCAGGCGCGGGCGACGGCTTCGAATGCTTCGCGGCGGCGTCCTTCGCGCAGCAGGTGGAGAAGTCCGGCGGCGATGATGCCGTCGAAGAAGCGCTTGCGGTCGATGTCGGTCGGGAGCACTTTCTTGGCCGACTTGCGCAGCGTGCCGAGGAGATCATTGACCTCGGCGTACTCCGGCCCGATCGTGCGCTGCAGGTCCTCTTTCAAGGTCCGCGCGAGGGCGGGCGATTTGCCTCCGGTGGAGATGGCGATCTGGATCGAGCCCTTCTCGATGATGGCCGGGACGATGAACTCGCAAAGGTGCGTGACGTCGACGACGTTCACCGGAATGCGGCGCCGCCGGCAGTCGCGCGCCACACGGGCATTCACGCACGGATCATCGGTCGAGGCGATGACGATCGAGGCGCCCTCGAGATCCGACTCCATGTACATCTTGCGATGCACCGCCAGCACGCCAGCCTGCTCCCACGCCGCGATCTCCTCGGTGATCTCGGGACTGACGATCGTCACCCGCGCGCCGTAGCGCATCATCGTCTCCGCCTTGCGTGCGCACACGGCTCCGCCGCCGACGATCAATACGGCGCGATCCTCGATGTCGATGTAGATGGGGTAGTAGGGGAAGCGTTTTTTCATGGTGCTTGCAGGGTTGCTGAGTTTCAGGGTTCCTAGGTTTCTGGGTTGCGGCCGACCGAGCAACTCAGCAACCTAGCAACCCAGCAACCCTCAATAAATCGGGAACCGGTCGCACAGTTCCTTCACGTCCTTCTTCACCTGTGCGATGACGCCGGCATCACCTCGGGCGTCGAGAACGCGGGCGATCAGGCCGGCGATCGTAACCATCTCCGGTTCGCGCAGTCCTCGAGTTGTCACTGCGGGTGTGCCGATGCGTATCCCCGAGGCCACCATCGGCTTCTGGGTGTCAAAGGGGATCGTGTTCTTGTTGACGGTGATGTTCGCCGCCTCCAGGAAGTTCTGGCCATCCTTGCCGGTGATCCCTTTCGAGAAGACATCGGTCATGAAGAGATGGTTATCCGTGCCGCCGCTGACGATGCGGAAGCCGGCATCGCCCACCGCCTTCGCCATCGCGCGGGCGTTGCGGATGATCTGGGCCTGGTACTCCTTGAACTGCGGCTGCAGCGCTTCGTGAAAGGCGACGGCCTTGGCGGCGATGATGTGCACGAGCGGTCCGCCCTGGATTCCGGGAAAGAGTGCGCGGTCGAGGTCTTTGGCGTGCTCCGCCTTGCAGAGCACCAGTCCGGCGCGCGGGCCGCGCAGCGTCTTGTGCGTGGTGGTGGTGACGAAGTCGGCGTGGGGGACGGGGGAGGGATGCAGTCCGGCGGCGACGAGACCGGCGATGTGGGCAATGTCGGCCATCATCAGCGAGCCGCTCTTGTCGCAGATCTCGCGGATCCGTTTGAAGTCGATGACGCGCGAGTACGCCGACGCGCCGCAGATGATGAGCCGCGGTTTGTGCTCCTCGGCCAGGCGCTCCATCTCGTCGTAGTCGATCAGCTCATCGTCTTTTCTCACGTGATAGGCGACGACGTTGAAGTCGCGCCCTGAGTACGAGAGCGGATGACCGTGCGTGAGATGGCCGCCGTGCGAGAGGTCCATCCCCATGATCGTGTCGCCGGGCTTGAGGACGCTGAAGTAGACGGCCATGTTGGCCTGCGAGCCGGAGTGCGGCTGGACGTTGGCATGCTCGGCGCCGAAGAGTTGCCTGGCGCGCTCGATGGCGATGCTCTCGACAATGTCGGTGGGCCCGCAGCCGCCGTAGTACCTCTTTCCCGGATATCCCTCGGCGTATTTGTTCGTGAAGACCGAGCCCATGGCCGTGAGGACGGCGCGCGAAACGTGATTCTCGGAGGCGATCAGCTCGAGGGTGTCGTTCTGCCGATCCGTCTCGAGACGGATGGCGCCGGCGATCTGAGGATCGACGTCGTCGAGCGCCCGCTGAAGGAACTCGTGGCCGGTGGCGGCGCTCTGCCGCTCGTGAATGGTCGTAGTCATGCGGCGATCTTACCTGATAATCGCGGTGCGATGACTGTGCGTCCGCGGCTCTTTTTCCTGCTCCTGCTCGCTGTTTTCTGCGTGCTCGCGGCGACGCTCGGCTTCTTCTTTTTCCGCGACAACTTCTCGACCCACTATCCGATCAAAGTCCTTTCCGCGGCCACACTTCGCGGCGGAGAGATTCCGTGGTGGAACTTCGCCGACGGCGGCGGCCAGCCGCTGGCCGGCAACCCGAACACTCTGACGTTCTATCCCGACAATTTTCTCTACGTCGTGCTGCCGCCGCACGTGGCGTTCAACCTCCACTTCCTGCTTCATCTCATCCTCGGCTGGCTGGCGATGCGGGCGTTGACCCACTCGCGGTTCGCGGCGTGGTTGTGGGTGCTGTCGGGCGTGGCCATCTCGGCGCTCTCGTTCTACAACCTCATCACGGCGATTGCGCTCGTTCCGCTCGCGTTTCTCGGCGCGGAGCGGCGGAATGCGGTGCAACTCGGCCTGGCATTCGGACTGCTCGCGCTGGCGGGCGAGCCGGTGATCATCGTGGCCACCGCGATCGCCGTTCTGATCCTTTTCACGCGGAGACGTGGCGACGCGGAGCTTGGGTTTACTCCCTCCGCGTCTCCGCGTCTCCGCGTGATCATCGTCTCCCTTCTCATGGCCATCAGCATTGCTCTCATCATTGCTCTCATCATTGCCGCCCCGCAATTGATCGCGTACAGCGAGATTGCATCTGAGGTCGAGCGCGCGCGCGGCTACTCCGCGCAGACGGTGCTCAACGCGTCGTTTGATCCGCGGCGGCTGCTGGAGCTCGTGGCCGGTCCGTTCATCCGTATCGACGCGCCGCACCTCTTTCCGACGTTGATGATCGGATTGATCATCATCCCGGCGCTCTTCCGGCGGTCGCGTTACACCGTCATCGCCGCGCTGATGCTCTTCTTCGCGCTGGGATCGTTCAACCCTCTGGTGCGTGCCACGATCGAATCGATCCGTGTGCTTCGCGCCGGCAGGTTCCCGGAGAAATTCGCGCTGGTGATGTGCGCGGCGCTGGTGGTGCTGGCGGGGGAATACTTCCGCGAATCGAAGACGCCGCGAATCTGGACGATCGTCACGTTCGCGCCGTTACTGATCTGGATGGTCTGGACCGTTCCGATCGACTGGTTCGGCCCCTACCGCGTGGCGCCGCAATCTCCGCGGCGCGTATTCGCAATGTCGATACCCGGCGGTCAGGCCATCGATCGCGAAAACTATCGCGAGCGCGCGCGCCGCCTGGAGCCGCTGTTCGGCGCAACCACGGGACTCGAGTACGTCCTGAACCGGTCGGGGGACGGGATGCACTCGCTCCTCAGCCGCATCGCCGCCGAACGTTTCGCCACGACCAGAAATCTTGCCTGGCTGCGCCTGGCCACGGCGCCGACGGCGGTGATCCCCGAGGCCATGGCGGCGCCGACGATCACGGATGCGGTGAATCTGATCGAGGCAGGCGCGCCGGCCGTGGCACCGCACGCGTTCCGCTCCGCGCCGGGCGCGCGGGTAACGCGTGTGGCGCGCGACGGACAGACGATCACAATCGACGTTGCCTCGTCCGGTCCCGCGCTCATCGCCGTCGATCAGTCGTGTTTCGGGGCATGGTCCGCGCGCATGGGCGACCGCGAGTTCGAGACCGCTCCTGTCAATCTCGACCGCCTCGGCGTCCTCGTCCCCGGCAGCGGAACGGTCACGCTTCGCTTCGGCCGGCATCGCACCGCCGTGATTGTGGCGTGGGTCTTCTCGTCACTTCTGGTGATTGCTCTGCTCTTTGCTCTGCGCATCGAAAAACTCGATCGCCGCGCCGGCGAGGTAGAGCGATCCGGCGATGACGATGGACTGATGGCGTGATGCCAGCCCGCGCGCGATTGCGCGCTTCGGCTCCGGTTCCGCGTCGGCGTCGATCGACATGCGGCGCGCGATCTCGACGAGCTGTGCCGCCGGCGCGGAACGGGGCGGGTATGGCTCGGTGGCGATGATCGTGTCGAACATCGGAAAGAGCGCGGCAGTCACGTCATCAATGTCTTTGTCGCTCATGATCCCGAACACGAGCAGTCTGGGTGAGGCGATGCGCGCGGCGATGAACGGCGCGATGGCGGAGATGGCGTGCGCGTTATGCCCTCCATCGATCCAGATCTCTTTGCCGCCGTGCTCGATTCTCTCCAGCCGTCCGCGCCATTGCGTTGCGGCGACGCCGCGCTCGATCGATTCCGGCGTGATTCTGGTGAGGATTGCCCGCAGCTCCTCGGCAGCACGCGCAGCCAGTGCGGCGTTGCGCTGCTGAAACTCGCCGGCCAGCGGCGTGGCGTGGCGCTCGGTCACGATGTGAAACGGGTTGTCGAACTTCGCGGCACGCCGGCGGAGAACGTCGAGAACCGCTGGGTTGTCGTTCGAGGTCAGGACGATCGCTTCGCGGTGGATTACGCCAGCCTTCTCGGCGGCGATTCTGCGGATCCTGGTGCCGAGGAACTCCATGTGATCGAATCCGACCGGAGTGATGAGAGCGGCCAGCGGGCGGACGACATTCGTCGCGTCGAGGCGTCCTCCCATCCCCACCTCGAGCACGGCCACGTCGCACCGCGCCTCTGCGAAGGCGATGAATGCGATGAGAGTCAGCGCTTCGAAGTATGTCGGGACGATCCCCGCGCGGTCAGCAGCAAGACGAAGCCGGTCGATGGCCTCTGACAGAGCCTCGTCGTCGATCATCGCCCCGCCGATCGTCCATCGCTCGCGCAACTCGACGAGGTGCGGCGATGTGTAGAGTCCGGTGCGGTACCCCGAGGCGTTCAGGATCGAGGCGAGCGTCGACGACGTCGACCCTTTGCCGTTCGTACCGGAGACGATGATCGACGGACAGGCGCGCTCAGGACGGCCGAGCTGGCGCAGGAGGGCGCGCATGCGGCCGAGGCCGGGGCGAATTCCGGAGCCCTGGAGCGAATCGAGCCAGAGCAGGGCAGCGGTGGTCACGGGATCAGGAAGCTGCTTCGCGACGCTTGCCCGTGAACATGTGCAGGAACCGCGAGAGCGCCGGCTTCATCTCCGCGCGCGGCGTGATGAGGTCGACCATACCGTGCTCGACGAGGAACTCGGCGCGCTGGAAGCCTTCGGGGAGCGTTTGCCGGATGGTCTGTTCGATCACGCGCGGGCCGGCGAAGGCGATCAGCGCCTTCGGTTCGGCGATGTTCAGATCGCCCAGCATCGCATACGACGCCGTGACGCCGCCGGTGGTTGGATCAGTGAGTATCGAGACGTAGGGCAACCGCGCGTCGGCGAGGCGTGCCAGCGCGGCGGAGATCTTCGCCATCTGCATCAGCGAGAGAATCCCTTCCTGCATGCGCGCGCCGCCGGAGGTCGAGACGATAAGCAACGGCTCTTTCTTCTCCAGCGCGCGCTCCGCGGCGAGGGTGATTTTCTCGCCGACGACCGATCCCATCGATCCGCCCATGAACGCGTACTCCATGGCGCAGATGACGACGCTGATGCCGTCCAGCTTCCCCTCGGCGCACAGCACGGCGTCGCCTTTTCCGACGCGGGCCTCGTAGACTTTCAGCCGGTCGCGGTAACGTTTCGTGTCGCGGAACTCGAGCGGGTCGGCCGAGCGGATGTCGCCGGCGAACTCTTTGTACTTGCCGTCATCGAAAAGGATCTCGAAACGCTCGCGGGCGCTGAGGCGGAAGTGGTAGCCGCACTTCGGACAGACGTTGAAGTTCTGTTCGACTTCCTTGCGGTAGACGATCTCTTTGCAATCGTCGCACTTGACCCAGAGACCCTCCGGGATCGCTACCTTCTCAACCGCTTCCTTCGGCTTTTTTTCTTTGCGGAACCACGCCATGGCCCGGACTCTAGCGCAAATCGACGGCGAAGCGGAAGGACGCCACAGCTCTGCGCGGCAGGACGTTCGTCGCGCCGCTGTTGGCGGAGCCTTGGCACCCAACGCAGCCGGCCGTGCCGGCTCAGATCTCCCGGAAGATGTATGGGCGCAGCACGTCGAGATTCTCTTCGAGCTTTGTCACGTCGAGGAATCGAAGCGTGGCGGCGATCGACGAGAGAAGCGAGTTTCCGTCCTGGGGCGTGTAGCAGAAGCCGACCACTTTCCTCGAGCTCGGAACGGTCAGCGTCGACATCGGCATGACGGTCTGCGAAAGGATGCGGCCGAAGTAGCCGTGGTCGCGGCCGAAGGAGAAGATCTGGTTCACCGACCGCTTGTTGGTGCAGGCCACGCGGGGATTGGAGCGCAGCAGCGACTTGACCTCTTCGAGCGTCGTGTCGTGACGGAGGTCGAGGTCGAACCAGAGCGTGTGCATGTACTGCGTGTTGATCTTGATAGCCGAGGAGAAGAGGTTGAGCTTCTCGCCGACGGTCTGGAAGAGATGGTAGGCATCGCGGGCGTGGTGCGTCCCGAACTCGGGATCATCATGCTTGCCGGCCTCGGGCGCGGCGACGAAACCCTTGGCGTCGGAGACGTCATTCGCCCGGCGCATGCAGACGAAACGGCCGGCGGCGAGGTTCACTTTGCCTTCGCGAGTGGCAATGGTCTTCAGGAGGACGGAGATGTTGTGCGTGTTGCAGGAGACGATCTGGACGAAGCGCTCATCGGGCGACTGCACTTCCTCGTTGATGCCCCGCGCGTAGGGTCTGCCGAATCCAAACTCCGACCCCTGAGCGAGAAACCCCCTCGGGGCGCTGCAGCGGTTGTAGTACTTCGCTTTGTTGTCGTTGCCTGCCGGCGTGCAGTCGACGACGACGGTGGCGCGATCGAGCGCCTCTTCGGTGGTGAACGAGACGCGGTGTCCGAGGCGGGTGAACTCGTCACGGGCATCCTCGTCGACGACCAGCTTGCCGCCATGGTTGACGAGATGCTCGACCATGGCGCGGTCGTCGGACTTCGGCGTGCGCTTGTGGAAGGTGACCTCGTCAATGCCCCATTTTTCCTTGAAGTCGGTGAACAGCCCGATCAGCGGCTCCCCGATCGTGCCGGTCCCGACGACGTGAACGATGTTCTTTTTCGACATTGCTGAGCTCCTCGGAAAAAAGCGCGCGGATTGTAACAGGGGTGGTTGTGGCGAGTTGACAGCGAGAGGGAGTAGACGCATCCTCGACGGCATGGCAAGCCTAGCAATCGAGGTTCCGGACGAGCTAAACGAGCGGTTGGAGAAAAGGGCGAATGCTGCTGGAATGACGGTGTCTGAATATTTGGCCGACCTCGCGAAGAAAATGGCTGTATTGCCGACGCGCGAAGAAATGATCGAGCGTCTGGCCACCCTCACGCGCGCAGATATCGCCGCAAGTGCGGACGCCGTTCGTGAGGGCCGCGAGGAGCGTGACGACCAACTTGACAGGGCAGTTAGCGGCCAGTGATGGTGGTCGTCGACGCCTCTGCGCTTGTTGATCTCTTGCTGGCGCGGCCTGCTGCCGAGGCGTTGGCCGATCTCGTCTTCGGCGCGGGTGAGGTAATCGCTGCGCCGCACCTGATTGACCCCGAGGTCCTGCAGACGCTTCGCCGCCTTCTCCGCTTCGGGAAGATCGATGCCCGGCAAGCGGACGCCGCCCTCGATCTCTTCTCATACATCGTTATCGAGCGTCATCCTCATGACGCGTTTCGTCAGCGCATCTGGTTTCTCCGCAACAACCTGACCGCCTATGACGCAACGTACGTGGCGCTCGCCGAAGCTCTCGCTGTACCGCTCATCACCAGTGACGGCCGCCTGGCCCGCTCCTCCGGTCACTCCGCCCGCATCGAGCTCATCGGATAGAGTCTGCGAGATCACCAAGCCCGGATTGCAACAGGTCAGGTTGAGGAAGAATTGACATGGAGCTGGCCAGGATGCATCGTTCTGTCATGGCAACCGTGATTCTCGAGATCCCCGAAGACCGTCACGAGCAGTTGAAAAGACGCGCGGCAGCGGAGGGCCTGAGTGTGCCCGAGCTTTTGTTGAGGGAGTGGGAACGCGCGTCACCGCGGATCTCTCCGGAGGAGTTGTTTGAGAGACTGAAGAAGCTGCCGCGGATCGACATCGGCATGTCGGGTGCGGACCTTGTGCACGCCGCCCGTGAGGAGCATGATCGGGAAATCGAAGAATGGCTAAACCAGAGGCAGTTGACATGAGGCCGGAGGGAAGGCATCCTCGGTTTTGACGATATGAGCACCGCTATCCTTCTACCGCCGGAACTCGATGAACGTGTTCGCTCGCGCGCCGAGCAGGAAGGTATCCCTGTGATCGAGTACGTGGTGCGCGAAATGGAGAAAGCGACGTCGATACCGTCAGAGCAGGATCTGTGGGAGCGATTGAAACAGCTACCACCGGTGCCATTGGGCGAATCTGGTGCCGAACTCGTTCGCGCCGCGCGAGAAGAGCGGATGCAGTATCTCGACGAGCTTTTTGATGACGTCCGGAATCGTCGTTGACGCATCGGTCGTCGTCGACTTGGTTCTGGCGCGCGGTCAGGCAACTGCCATTTCGGATCGAATTCGGGGTTGTACGCTGCACGCGCCGCATGTCATTGATCTCGAGGTTGCCCATGGAATCAGACGCAACTGGATAGCTGGCTTCATCGACGGCGCAAGACTTGATGCCGCAGTGGCAGCGGCGCTCGATCTGCCGATCATCCGTTATTCGCATAGACCTTTGCTTCCGCGAATCATGGCGCTGCGGGAAAACGTGACCGCTTACGACGGTGCCTATGTAGCGCTTGCGGAGCTACTGGCTTTACCTCTCGTTACCCTTGACGGCCGCCTGGCTCGCTCCTCCGGCCACTCCGCCCGCATCGAATTCATCGAATAGAATCCGCGGCCCATGGCCACCAAGCCCGATGCCGGCGAGAAGTTGATCGCTTCGAACAAGAAAGCCTTTCACGACTACTTCGTCCTGCAGAAGGCCGAGGCGGGCGTGTCGCTGACCGGCACAGAGGTCAAGTCGCTCCGTGACGGCAAGGCCAACATCAAAGACTCGTACGTCATCTTCAAAGGGGGCGAGGCCTTTCTCTTCAACGCCCACATCTCGCCGTATTCGCACGGCAATCTCCAGAACCACGAGCCGGAGCGGAACCGCAAGCTGTTGCTGCACCGCCGCGAGATCGAGAAATTGCGCGAGCAGGTCGTCGAGAAGGGCCTGACCGTCGTTCCCCTCCGCCTCTACTTCAAAGGCGGCAAAGTGAAAGTCGAGATCGCCGTCGTGCGCGGAAAGAAGCTGTACGACAAGCGTGAGACCGAAAAACGGCGCGAGCTCGACCGCGAAGCAGCCGTGGCGATGAAACAACGCTGACGACGAGGGTGTGGTCGGAGAGCCACAATCGTGACTCCGCAGAACCACAGAATCGAAATGTATCGTCGGCTGCGCGAAAGGCGTAAGTGGCTTTCAACACAGACGTTAGTGCACTTTCCAGGCGAGCGGGTGAGCGTGGCACCTCGCCTGCTCTTAACGGGCCTGGACATGTACCTAAAGCGCAAGACGATCAACACGAAAGTCAGCATCTCCGGCATCGGCCTCCATTCCGGCATCTACACACAGGTAGAGTTGCATCCAGCGCACGCGGGCAGCGGGATCACCTTCGTCCGCGCGGACCTCGGCCTGCGCATTCCCGCGTTGCAGGCTTCGACGACGGCCCTCGATCACGCCACCACCGTAGGCCGTGACGACGTGTCGGTGGGCACAGTGGAGCATCTCCTCTCGGCGTTGATGGCGTACGGCATCACCGACCTCGATATCCACATCAGCGGCCCCGAGGTTCCGATCATCGACGGAAGCGCACTCCCATTCATGCACCTCATCGATGCCGCCGGCGTCCGCGAGCTGGCTGCCGACATCCGCGTGCTGCGCATCACGGAGCCGATCGAAGTCGTCGACGGAAACAAGAGCATCCGCATGACGCCGTCGAGCCGGCTGGTCGTCAAATACAAGATCGATTTCGCGCATCCGACGATCGGCAGGCAGGCTTTGCAGTTCGATTTCCACAACGACAACTTCCTGAAGAAGATCGCCCCGGCGCGGACATTCGGGTTCAAGCACGAAGTCGACAAGCTCCGCGCTGCCGGTCTGGCGCGCGGCGGCTCGGTCGAGAACTGCATCGTCCTCGACGACGGCGGTGTGATGAACGGCCCGCTCCGCTTCCGCGACGAATTCGTGCGCCACAAAATCCTCGATCTGGTCGGCGATCTGGCACTCATCGGGCGGCCGGTGGTCGGGGAGATCACCGCGTACAAGGCCGGTCATGCGCTCCACTCGCGCTTCGTCGAGAAGATTCTTCGCGCCGTGGAAGCCGAGGATGGGGTGCCCGCGGTCGCTGCGAGATCGCTCGAAAGCTTCGCTTAGGAGCCTGCGCGGTAAGAAAGGTTCTTGCGCCACTGCTGGCCGAGCCTTGGGCAACCAACGCCGCCGGCCGTGCCGGCCCGGCCCGGCCCGGCCCGGAATCATCGAGGCAGATCGAACGTAGTGTGGTAAAACAACCACACTGTGCGTCCGCTTGTCTTTGCATCTGTCTTCTTACTGCTTGCGGGAGCCGCGTATGCGGCCGATCCGACGATTGAGTCTCTCTCCGCGAAGTCGGTCAATCGGCAGGTCAGCGTCCGGTTCACGATGGCGCATGCGTTTGATCGCGAGCAGACCATTCAGGGCCTTCAGAGCGGCGTTCCGACGACGCTCACGTACATCGTCGAGATCTTCCGCGACCGCCCGCACTGGTTCGACGAGGGGATTGCCCGGTCGCGGATCGAGGTGATTGCCACCTTCAACTCCCTGACGCGCGAGTACCTTCTGAACTACCGCCGCGATCACAAGCTGGTCCGCTCGGAGACCTTCAACGATCTGGCATCGCTGCAACGGGCCATGACCACCATCGAAGAGCCGAACCTCTTCGACATCGGCAAGCGCCCGCCCTACAAGCTCAAGGTGCGCGTCAAAGCGGACCTGATGCGAGGATGGCTGCTCTACTTCATCCCCTGGGAGTTCTCGACGCGCTGGAACGCGGTGCGCGTGGCCTCGCCGCCGGAGCAGGCGCGATGACGTTGCGGGCTCTCCTTCTTCGTTATCGCAAGGATCCCCGCGTAATCGTCACGGTCCCTCTGCTGATCCTGACCGCGACGAGCCTGATTTACTACGCCGTTCAGAAGGCGAAAGAGCTCTCGCCCGAGGCGCTCAGCAGCCAGGTGCTGCTCTTCGTTCTCTGGAACATCAACATCCTCCTGATCTTCGGCATCCTCTTCGTCCTGCTCCGCGGTGTGGTGAAGCTGGTGCTGGAGCGGCAGCGCGGGATCATCGGATCGCGCTTCCGCACGAAGCTGGCGGTGGCGTGGGTGGCCACCTCGCTCATCCCGGTCCTGATCCTTTTCTTTTTCGCCACGGACCTCCTAAGAACGTCGATCGACCGCTGGTTCAACGCGCCGGTGAGCCGCATCCTCACGAACGGAGAAGCGATTGCCAGGATGGCGGAGGATCAATCGGCCACGATGGCTGCCGCCGCGGCGCGCGAGATTGCCGCCAGCGGCGTGTCGGGCGATCCGGCGCAGCTCGATTCGGTGCTCAACCACGTCCAGCAGTTTCACAGCGTCGATATGGTTGGCCTCTACCGCAACGGCACGCTCGTGCGCGTGGTGGCCGATCCGCGTGCGCCGATCCATGAAGTGTCGGAGCCGCCGAAGAAGTTCTTCGACGAAGTGGCCGCGTCCGGCCGGGCCACGAAGATCGACGTCGGCGCGAGTGGAAAGTGGATCCGCGCCGCGACCAGAGTCGGTGCTACGCCGTACGTAGCCGTCGCCGGCGTCTTCATCCCGTCGACGATGAGCCGTCTCATCGACGAGTCGATCGTGCAGCACAAGAATTTCGAGCAGCTCAACGCGCAACGGCCGACGCTGAAGGCTTCGCAGACCTCGCTCTTCCTCGCCGTGACGCTGGCGATCCTTTTCGGGACGCTTTGGACGTCGATCTACGCCTCGCGGCGGATCACCATTCCGATCAAAGCGCTCGCCGAGGCGACCGGGAGACTGGCCGAGGGGGGCTATGGGCATCGCGTCGCGGTCGCGGCCACGGACGAGGTAGGGCGTCTCATCGAATCGTTCAACGACATGTCCACACAGCTCGACGAACAGCGGCAGGCGCTGACGCAGGCGAACCGGTACCTGTCGACGGTGCTCGACAGCGTCTCGGCCGGCATCCTGGCCTTCACCGACTCGTTCGAGCTGCTCAGCATCAATCACGCCGCGCTGCAGATGATGCAGATCGAGGAACCGTCCGCGAGCGCGAATCTGGCCGACGTTCTGACGGGTGATCTCACGCCGCTCTTCGACACGCTACGCGAGCTCACCGCCCGCGGCGGCCGCGCACGCGAGGTGACGCTCATCCGTGGCGGCGAGCTGCGATATCTCGAGGTGTCGGTGGCGCGCCTCTCCGGTGGGGGAGACGAGGGGTGGGTCGTGGCCATCGAAGACTCGACCTCACTCGTGCAGGCGCAGAAGCTCGCGGCCTGGAACGAGGCCGCCAGACGCATCGCCCACGAGATCAAGAATCCGCTGACGCCGATTCAGCTCTCTGCCGAGCGGATCGCCCGCAAGTTCCGCAACAGCGATCCCGACATGGCTCGTACGATCGACGAGGGGACGAAGACGATCGTCTCCGAGGTCGCGCATCTCAAGAGGATGGTCGACGAGTTCGCCCGATTCGCGCGGATGCCCGCGGTCCACCTGCGTCATGCACAGCTCGCCGAGATTCTGCAGCAGGCGGCGGGGTTGTATCGCGATGTAAAGCCGGGGGTGACCGTCAGCGTCGCCGTCGAGAACGACATCGAGCTGCTCGTCGATCCGGAGCAGATCCGCCGCGCGGTCGGCAATCTGCTGAAGAATGCGGTGGAGGCGACCGAGTGCGGCGAGGTTCGCGTCTCGGCCCGGCGCGCGCCGCATCGTGTCGTCATCGAAGTCGCCGATCCGGGCCGCGGCGTGCCCGACGCCGACAAGGAGAAACTCTTCCTTCCATACTTTTCCACGAAAGGCCGCGGCACCGGCCTCGGGCTTGCCATCGTGCACCGCATCGTGAACGACCACGACGGCCGCATCTCCGTCCACGACAACCATCCCCGAGGAACCCGTTTTGAGATCGAACTCCCGGCGTAATCCCAGGTAGGTAATGGCCAAAATACTGATCATCGACGACGAAGCTTCCATTCGCGAGACACTCGCGAACATCCTGGAGGATGAAGGGCATCTGCCGACCCTCTGCGATTCCGGCGAGGCGGCCATCGCACAGTTCGCGCGCGAGGAGTACGACCTCGTGTTTCTCGACCTCTGGCTGCCGGGCATCGACGGCATGGCGGTGCTGGAACGGCTCAAGACCGTCGGCGCGCCGCCGGTGATCGTGATCTCCGGCCACGGCAACATCGATTCCGCCGTCCGTGCCACGCGCCTCGGCGCGTATGACTTTCTCGAGAAGCCGCTCTCCCTCGATCGCGTTCTGTTGACGGTGAACCATGCGCTGGCCGACCGCAAGCTGCGCGATCAGGTGCGCGACCTTCGTCAGCACTTCACGCTGGAAGAGCTCTTGATCGGCGAGAGCGATGCCATGAAGAAGCTCGACGAGCAGATCCGCTCCGCCGCGCCGTCGAACAGTCGCGTCCTCATCACCGGCGAGAACGGCAGCGGGAAAGAGATCGTCGCCCGGACGCTGCACCGTCTTTCGCAGCGCGCCGAACAGCCCTTCATCGACGTCAACTGCGCGGCCATCCCCGAGGAGCTGATCGAGTCGGAGCTCTTCGGACATCGCAAGGGAGCGTTCACCGGCGCCATCGACGACCGCAAGGGGAAGTTCGAGCTGGCCGACGGCGGCACTCTTTTCTTGGATGAAATCGGCGATATGAGCCTGAAGACGCAGGCCAAGGTGCTGCGTGTGCTGCAGGAACAGACGTTCCAGAAAGTCGGCGGGCAGCAGACGATCAGCGTCGACGTGCGCGTCATCGCGGCGACGAACAAGAGTCTGGAGACGGAGATCGCTGCCGGCAGTTTTCGGAGCGATCTCTATTACCGCTTGAACGTCGTGCCGATCGAGGTGCCTCCGCTGCGCGCGCGCGGCAACGATGTCAACCTCCTGTCCGAGCATTTCCTTCGCCGTTTCGCAGCGGAGACCGGCACGCCGAAGAAACGCCTGTCGTCGGGAGCGGCGTCGAAGCTTCGGGCCTATCACTGGCCGGGCAACGTGCGCGAGCTGCGCAACGTCATCGAGCGGATGGCAATCCTGATGAAAGGGGAGGTCATCGAGCCGGAGGAGGTACAACTCGGCGCTCCGGCGGCGCTTCCGGCGCAAATCGACGCCAAGATGACGCTGCGCGAGGCGCGCGACGAGTTCGAGAAGCAGTACATCCTCTCCCGTCTGCGCGAGTTCGCCGGCAACGTCAGCCGCACCGCCGACGCCCTCGGCGTGGAACGCTCGAATCTCTACCGGAAGCTGAACGCCTACGGCATCCGTGTCGAGCGCCCGTGAGGAATAGGGATGATGGTCATCCCGTTAGCGGGCGAGACAGCGGCAACGAGCTTGACAGCGTCCCAACCGCTGACTACCCTTCGCCGTCGTTCGCGGGCATAACTCAGTTGGTAGAGTGCGACCTTGCCAAGGTCGATGTCGCCGGTTCGAGTCCGGTTGCCCGCTCCAAAATGAATCCCACCAGGGCCGCTCGCGCGGCCCTTTTTGTTTTCCGCAACTAGCGTCCGCACCGCCAGCAAAAAATCGTCTTCCCGTCCGTCTAAGGTCACATTCTAGTAGTCGTGATTCCGAAGACGGAGGATTTTGTGTCTGCTGAGACGGTCTATCTCTCCTATGTCGCCGAGGACGCCGCGCTCGTCGCTCGGTTGAAGGACGACCTGGCCAGGGCGGGTGTTTCGGTCGTCGATCGGGCGTTGCTGGTGAAACCCGGTATTCGGCGAGGCGCGGCCGTGAGGCAGGCGATCAAGAGCGCGTCGAAGTTCGTGCTCTGTCTCTCCTCGCGCGACGGCTTGCCACCGGCGTATGAGCAGGACGAGCTTGCGGCGGCCATCGCCGCAGGTCGGTCGATTATCCCGCTCCGGCTTACACGCTGCGACGTTCCCTCGGTGGCGCTCGACGACTCCGACACTGTCGCCGATCTCGAGGCGGTTGACCTTTACAACGACTGGACAGCAGGCGTCGAGCGGCTCATCACCGCGCTCCCCGCGGTGCCTCGCGGGAATGCCTCCGCGCCGGCGTCGAGCCGATTCATCGTCAAAGGGAAGCGCATCGACACGGGACAGCTCCGGGGACAGGCTACGGACATGACGCTAACCATCGAGGAAGGCATCGCCGTGAGCGGCACGACCGAGTTTAGCGCGCCGAAGTGACGGAGCCATCATGAATCTCTACGACCTCGTCTGGTCCAACAACACCGCTCAAGGCCGCACGATCATCGTTCTCGTTGTCGTTCTCGGCGTCTTCGGCAGTCTCTGCGCGATCGCACATCGGCGGCGCTATCTCCATGTCGAGTCCAGGTGGCTCGAGCGCGTACGGCAGAAGCTGCAACTGGCCCGCGATGCGCGGCAGGCCGCATCGCCGGAAGATCAGGCGCCGGCGGCCACCTCGCCGATCATCGACCTCAACGAGCTCGCCGAGGGCATTCCTTCAAGTAGCATCGTCGGAGACCGGCTGCACACCATCATCAAAATGAAGCAGGCGCGCGTGAAGGTGAACGTCGACGCGCTTCAGCAATGCAGCATCCTCAAGGAGAGCTCGAAGTGGACGCTGGCGTTCCCTGCGTACGTCGTGAGCCTTGTGATGATGCTGGGCCTGCTCGGCACGTTCATCGGTCTCTCGCTCATGGTCGCGGATATCCAGCAGGCGCTCCCCGCGGCAGGCGGGCAGGCAAACGCCACTGCGTGGGCCTCGTCAGTGAGTAGCCTCGGACGCATTCTCGCCGGGAAGAAAACGGCGTTCTCAGCAACGTTGTCGGGTCTCTTCTTCTCCATCGTGGTCTCCTGGTTCAACTTCGCGCTGGCGCGCGCGCAGTCGCAGCTCTACGACCGGCTCGAGCGCTTTACCACGGAGGAGCTGTTGCCGGCCGCCGTTCCCGCCGTCGACGACGAGACACCATGGGAAAGACTGTCGATGCAGCTCGGCGATTCGTTCGAGCATCTCGAGGCATTGACGACGGAGCAGACGCGGTCGGCGGATCAGATGGCCGCGGTCGAGAAAACCTTCGCCACCGTCATTTCGAACATCGAAGCGATCACACAGCGCGCCGCCACCGCACCGCTGCAAGGGATGGAAGGCGAGATTACGAATGTTATCGGCCAGCTCACGCAGGTCAACGGCGCCATCGTGGGCCTCACCGAGCGCCTTCCGCAGATCGTCAACGCGTTTCGCGTGGCGAACGAGGCTACGTTAGGCGAAATCCGCGGCGCGATGCAGGCGCAGCAAGCGGGGCTCGACCGGATGTCACGGGCAGTGCAGATGAGCCGGCCGAACGCAGCGAGCAGCACGTTCGGAACGCTGAGCTACGTGGCTGCGGGCGCCGCCGCGGTGCTGCTGATCGTCATCGCCGTTATGCGCTTCATCTAGGCGGAAACGATGAAAGCCACGTTCGGCGCACCGACCATCGATACGGAAGTCAACTTCTGGCCGGCCATGATCGACATGCTGACGTCACTACTGATGTTCTTCCTGTTGATCTATTTCGTCCAGCACAACGTCAATCCCGCCAGCCTCGCCGCCGAGATCGCGCGCGGTAAGCAGCAGCGTTTCACGGACGTCTTCAACCGCGAATTCGCTGGAGAGATCGAGCACAAAGAGATCCGGCTTACTGCCGACGTGAACCTTTTGCAGGTGACGTTCGGCGAAGAGATTCTCTTCCCGCTCGGCCGCTACACCTTGCAGGCGCGCGGCGAGACGATGCTGCGCCGGCTCGCGGGCGTCGTGCACGAGGTCGACAACTCGTCGCGGTCGCCGCTGTACGATCAGATCCAGATCGAGGGGCATACCGACAGTACGAACTTGCAGCACTCCACGTACCCGCACGACAACTGGGAGCTGTCCTCGGCGCGATCGCTCGAAGTACTGCGCTTTCTCTCGCGCCGGGCGTCGCCGCCGCTCAACGAGCACGCAATGTCGGCGAACGGATACGCAGACACGCGGCCACTCGGAGATGATCACGCGAGGAACCGGCGTATCGAGATCCGCATCTACTTCTCCGGACGCGAGACGCGGCCATGACCGATCGTCGCCTCGATCGGCTGCTATGGCGCTGCGAGTTTGGCAGCGTCGCTCCCGAGGTGCTCGCGCTCGAGCTGCGCGAACGGTTACAGCGGCTGCGCGACGAGAGTATTGACGTACGCGACTCCGCGACGGTGCGTCTGTGGGACGACGCGCTCATCTCCGAATACGACGCCGCTTTTCACGGCGCCGCGCGCACCCTCGATCTGAGGTTGTGGCGCTCGGCTATGCAGCAGATCCACCGATGCGAGCGTGTCGTCGCTTCGATGCGCACGCTGGTGCAGGCCAGCGGCGATGCCGAGCGTGCGACGGCGGCGATGGAGCTGATCCACGATCTCGCGGGAACAGCGTGCCTGCGTCGCCTCCCGGCTGTGGCCTCGCTTGCGCAGATCGTGGATCTGGCGAAGCAGAGCATCCTCGAGCGGCACTCCGCGCAGGGCTCGCACATCGCGCGCATCTGCGTCCGGCTCGCCGGAGCCCTGGATGAGCGGCGACCTATCGCCACCGACGAGCGCATCGGCCTACAGGAGCGAATCGCCGCGGTCCGAGAGCTGTGCGTCGCGACGTGTTCGTTCGTCGAAGCTGTCGACGACGAGCCGACGCACGATGGCACGATCACGACGCTGCAGTCGCTCTTTGCAAGTCAGTACGCCGCTCTCGGAACACGCCTTCTGTCGGAGCTCGAGGTCAAGCTCGCCGGCCGGCGGCGCTTCCTCCGGTACGTACAACGGAAGCAGTTCGGCAGCTCGGCGGCGCTCGGCGGCCCCGATGAGGTTCGCGCGCTCGTGCGCGACCGCTCATGGGACGGCGCCGTCGACCACTACTGGCACCTGTCGATCGCGAGACATGCCGGCGCGCTCGAGGAGCAGAGTCGGCGCGTTGCAGCAGCCGCCGCGGAGATCCAGAACGCAATTGCGCCGCAGGAGGCGAGCCATGAATGAGGAGAGCCCGATGGAAAACCTGACGCTGTCGATGAAAGTCGCGAAACCGCACACGATCGATCCCCTCGAGGGGCACACGGTAGTCATCTTCGAACAAGTCGGCGATGCCGGCGAGGAGTTCCGCTTCGAGATCGAGCCGGGGCAAACGTTGCCAAAGACAAAGCGCACGCTGTTCGAGATGTTGCGAGGCCGAAAACCGCCGAACTACTTTGCCTACGCGGTCACGGGGATGCCGGAGCTGCGCTGGACGTTCACCACAGACGTCGTCCTCGACATCCAGGCGCACCAGTTCACGCTTCTCGTGACGCTGGCATACAGCGTGTCGGAGCCCCGGCTGCTGGTAACGCGGCGCAATGACGATCCGATCCGGCAGGTGCGCGACCACATCGCCGGACTCCTGACGCGCCACTTCGCACAGCGCACCTGGAGCGAGATTCGCCACGATTTCCGGATCGTCGAACGCGAGGCGATCGTGGCGACCGTTGAGTTGGTGCGCCAGTTCGCATCCTTTTTCGGCCTGCGCGTGCATGAGCTTGCGCTCAGCCACCGGCTTCGGGATAAAGACTTCGGGGACATCCTTGAACTGGAGGCTGTGCAGAGGGCCAAAGAACGAGCCGAGTTGGTTGGCGGGGTCGCGCGTGTCCAACTCGCGCAAACCGCGCAAACGGAGACGCTGAAAACGAACTTCGAGCACGAACGAGCCCGCCAGGACAGGGAAAACGAGCAGGAACTCGCGATCATGGACCGCGATCACGTGATCGACCGGCGCTCGCGCGATCGGCTTGTGGGTACCTATCAGCATGACGACGCAGTGCGAAAAGCGATTACGGACGCGACCGTCATCGCGGTCGGGAACGTCGGTCATGGGATCCAGAACCCGGATGATCTGCTGCGAGCACTCAACACGTTCGGAGGCGCAGCCGGCCGGACGGCGATCGGAGAGGGCAGCTCGCCGCCGCGCGGGCTCCTCGGTGAGGGTGGCGACGGTCAGAGCGGCGTAGCGATCGTTATCGCCGAAGCGCTAGTCGAAACCGAGCGTATGGGATTTGATCGTGCGCAGAAGCAGAGGCTTCAGTCGGCAATTCTCCACATCGTCGCCGAAATGCTGCTCGACGGCGATGGCGACGGCATCGTCATCGCGACGCACGCGGCACGCATCGACGACTTTCGGCACGAGCCGAAACTGACGATGCAGCATGCCGACTATCTGAAGCAATTCGTCAAGTACGAAACGCTGCGTGAGACGCTACGCTGAGGAGCGCCAATGAGCGATCTCCCGCAGCCGAATGTCGCAGATGCCGTGATGCCTGAGTCGCAGCCAATCGCTGCCGGCGATGTCAAGGCGGACACGGTCAATATCGGACCCCGTTACAACAGCACGGTCATCGACATCGAAACGGTCAATGCCTTCTTCGATGATGACGGCCTCCGCGTGTCTGGGCGCCGCTTCACGGAAACGAAAGATGCCTGCGATGTGTCGGATGCGCGGGAAGAGGAGCTGAAGGCCCTCTATGCCGGCGAAGCTGACCTCACGGACTCGCTGGTCACCGTTCTCGACCGGGAGCGGGTGTTGTTCCTGACCGGCGAGCGCGGGATTGGGAAGCAGACCACGGCACTGTATGTTGCCGCGCGCATCGCCGACGCGCACGACCTCGAGCGTAGTACGGCGCTGATCGCGCCGCTCGACGCCCAGGTTCACCTCGAGCTGCGGAATGTGACGGTCGAGTCGGCGTTCCGGCGCCGGGTGATCGTTTTCGACGACGCGCTGGCGAAGAAGAACGCCAGCCTGATCGACATATTCGGCAGGCTGGAACGCGTGGAATGCGACAGGCTCGTCGATGATCTCGTACGCAACGATTCCTATCTTATCGTCACCGTGGCCAGTGCCGATCTCGCGCCGTTTCAGCAGCAGCTAGGCAGCCATCTGCACGTTCGCGAGCTCGGCGCCCAGCTTCCGCGCCCCATCGTCGAGGACGGCTATGCCCGGAAGCTGGATTGGGTCGCCGCGCACATAAGGGACAAGTCTGAGCACGTTGATCGGCTCACCGCGGCACGCGAGCACATTGTCGACACGCTGAAGACACTCGCCCGCATCGCCTCGTTCATCGACTTCTACATCAAACGCAACGACCCCGACCTCGATTCGGCGCTCGATGATTTCACCGACGCTGCGCGCTGGTTTCGAACGTCGCTGGCAGGCGACTTCGACGCATGGTGTTGTGCGCTGGCGCTCATCCTGGCGCAGGCGGCGCCGCTCGGCGAGGAGGTCGCATGGCTCGACTTCGAACGGCTGCGGCGGACGGTCTCCGAACGGCTCAAGGCCGATGGCGAGCTGTTCCCGGCCTGGCGCGAAAAGGAGCGCGCACGCTCGATACGAGCCAGCGGCGAGCGGCTCGACGACGACGGGCTGCGAACCGTGGCGCAGGTGGAGACTGTCTCCGATGGAATGGGCCACACCGTGCGTTTCATCGAGCCGGTCAGGGCCGCCGATCTGTGGAAGACGATCCTGACCCACAACCGGCGCGTCCTCAACACGCTAATCCCGGCCCTGCGCACGCTCGCTGAGCAGGATCGGGCCGTCGAGCGGCTCAGCCTCCGCGTGATCGCCGCCAGAGCCATCGGCTGCATCGGGGAGATCGATCCGGATCGGATGATTCGACCTCTCATCCGGTATTGGGGTGGCTCCAAGGCGTTCGGCCATCTCGTCGGCCGCCTCGTGCAGGGCGTGCTCGGGAGTGCAAGCCCGGAATATCGAGAAACGGCGTGGCAGCACCTCGCGGGGTTGGCGGCTGAAAGAGGCGACAACGCGGAGCACTGCCTAGTGAGCGCGATCGCCGCGTATGCTCAGGCCGCCGCCTACGATGCCGGCCGGGCAATGAAGTGCCTCGGCGAGATCGTCATCGAGCAGCTCGCACCGGCCATGGACGAGCATCACAGGGCGGCACGCGCCGCCGCCATCGCCGACCGCACGGTCGCGGACGCCCGCACGAAGAAGCGTGCCGAGACTCTGCGCAGGAAGCACGAACAACTCATCCGGCTCGCCGGAGAAATCAAGGGAACCTACAGCGCGGCGCTCGCCGCCACAGGAAGAGCCGTCGCGTACATCGCGTACGACGATCCGATCGGTACGTTGACGGCTATGCGCGACTGGACCTCAAAAGGGGGACAGAGAACCGGCATTGTCGTGTCCATGCTGTTTCTGCGCGCCATTGCCGACGAACTCGTCCCCGGCGACGCCGTCTACAGTCCCATGCTGCTCTCGCTCTCGACCGGAGGGTGTCGCGGCGTCTCCGACCTGTCGGCATTTCTGGCAGACGTCTACGCCAGCATCCACCGCACGTTCGCGTTGCCCGCGGATACCCAGCACGAGCTGAAGAGCGAATTCGCCGATTGCCTCGCCTTCTGGGCGCGGGCCGGCATCGACAATCGCGTTTGCCGCACGGCGGTCGAAGATCTGTTTGTGGCGCTTGCCGCAGTGCGTCACAAGATGATGCGGGAAGAGCTCTACACGCTCCTCGGAAGCAGCGTCTTCATCGATGATGACGACATGAGCTCGTTTGCCATGTCGGTCCGGAAGCGACTGGACGATTGAAAGGGGACCATCGATGCAACTCGACGCGGCACGAGGAGTCAAACAGGACATCCGGTTCTTCATCGGCACCGGCGTCGTTCGGACACGCGGAGAGGAAGCGGCGAAGGCGATCGCAATCGGCTTTGCGACGACGGAACGCCGTGACGACTACGCCATCGCCATCCGCGCGCGGTCGGAAGAGCACCTGCCCGCCGACGTGCTGGAGTCGATCCGACGCAAAGCGCGCGGCGAGATCGACGTCCGCATCACGGGACCTGTTTCGGTCGAACGGCCGGCGGCCGGCTCGCCCGGCCGATGTCTCGCAATCGGTTCCTCCGTCGGCCATTACCGCAGTACAGCAGGTACGCTCGGTTTCTTCGCGCAACGGACAGCAGATGGCGCGGTCGGCATCGTGTCGAACAACCACGTCCTCGCCGCCGAGGACCGTGGCAAAGAGGATGACGACATCCTTCACCCGGGTCCGGCCGATCGCGGCTGCCGGCCGAAGGACGTCATCGCGCGGCTGTCGGGCGACTACCCGCGCCTGAAGCGCAGCCCCCAGACGGTCGATTGCGCGTTCGCACCGCTGGTCGACGGCATCGAGTACGCGCCGCTGTCAACCGGGCTGGGAGAAGAACTGTCCGCCATCACGGCGAAGCCTCAGACTCTTCACGCTGTCTTCAAGGTTGGACGCACTACCGGCCGCACGCTCGGGAGGATCACCGCGTTCGACGTCGACAACTTCCCCGTCGACTATTCGTTCGGGAAAATTTATTTCGATGGTCTGATCGAGATGGAGTCGGTCAGTGCGGCGCCGTTTGCCCGGCCCGGCGACAGCGGATCGCTGGTGTTCAACGCGGAGCGGCAACCGCTCGGACTCCTTTTCGTCGGATCCCTCCGCGGCGGCAGCTACAAGTGCGGCTTGGCGTATGCGTCGCCGATCGATGCGGTCCTGGACGCGCTCGGCGTTACATTTGTCGCGTGACACCGGCAACTCTCGATCAGGCGCGCGCAGCCAAGAACAAGCTCCTCGAACAACTGCGCCATCGCGTCGACCTGCGCGGCGTCGGCATCGCGGTGGTCGACGGTGGCTATGGCGTGAAGGTTAACTTCGCAAGGCGACCGCCGCGCGGCCTTGTGCCCGACGACGTCGACGGAGTCCCTGTGATCGTCGACATCGTCGGGTCGACTCGACTACTGTGACCTATCCCGCGCAGCAGCCGGTATTCGAGCAACCGGTCGACAGTCCGATCGGCGTCGCGCGTGTGAAGAGCACGTGCTCCGACGGCGACTCATCCAGCGCGGCGAGCGTGTCCGGTTCTGTGAGCGACACCGGTTGGGAGCTCAGTACCTCGTAGATTTTGAAGTGGTTGTTCTGCTGATCGAGAGCCGCATAGCCGCCAGCGGCCATGTTCGCGAGCGCGATCTCCGTCCCCGGAGCGAAACGCAGGCTCCGTTGCGGTGAGCTCGCGTCATCGGGCGTCACCGTAACGTGGATGCTGCCGTCGAACGTCACCTCGAGCTGGGTCATCACCGCCGCGCCGCCGGGAATCGCATAGGCCGTGAGCGTCCCCTGGCGTATGTGGAGCCTGGCAATCGTCTTTGCACTCGCCGGATCGATCTCGAAGTTCGGATCGATGCGCTTGAGCTGCGGCAGCGGCCCGTCGTGAGCGCTCGTATCGAGAGTTCCGGCGACGTCAGCGCCTTCGATAGTCAATGAGCACGCCGGCAGTGCGAAGCGCCCGTTCAGAGCTTCGGCGTCGTTCTCCCACCCGACCGCTTCCTCGACCGCATCGGCATCGACGATGATCGATGCAAAGTGCGGATCGATGTCCGCCGGCGGCTGGCGTCCGTCCGGCAGGAGCGCGAAACGCCCGCCGTTCTCCCGCATGAAACACACCAATCCCACGAATTGGACCTTATAGGTCATGACTTCCTCCTTCTTTATCAACTTCCGATGATTTCGACAGCCGCCCACAAGCCGGGCGGTGCATCGCGACGGTGGATACACTCGAGTTGGGTCGCCCGGAGTGCTTCGGCTGCCGGCAGGCGCTTGGCCAGTCGGCGATGAAGACGTGGGAAGAATTCGGCCGCGGGACCGTCCGCGATCGGCCACAGCGTCGCCACGACGCTCGGCACGCCAGCGGCCACGAAGGCGTGAGCGATGCTGATGCCGCGCGAGCCGGGGCCGCGCGCCGTGCTGCATGCGGCCAGCACGACGACGCGGACATCGGCGAGGTGCATCGACGCGATATCGCGGACATTGAGCACGTCGCTAGCAGTCGCAGAGGTGACGAGTGCCGCATCGGCGCTGCCGTCCGGCTCGACAGCGTGTCCGACGAAGTGGATGACATCGACGCCGGCAGTGCGCCCAGCGAGAGCATCGCGTTCGTCGTCATTCGGGCCGAGCGTGACCGAGTTGCGGTAGGCAGCAGCTACGGACTCGGCTTCCCGGCGTGCCGCGGAGAGATCGCGAAGGTCTCCTTCTCGAGCCGGCGGCCCGACGATGATGAGGGCGCGCGGGCTCGACGAGGCGTGCCGCGTCTGTGACGCGAGCCGTGCGTAGACGGCAGCGCTTGGCGCGACAACGACGGGATGTTGCTCCACCAGATAGCGGCCATGAGGGTCGACGAGCGCGGAAAACGGAATCGTGCTCAACGTCATGTCGGGCACGAACACGACCATGTGCGCGGCATCAACGGAATCGCTTACGGGTGCGACCAATCGCGAATAGAGAGCAGCCGCGATCCGCCGGAATTCGTCGCGGTCGTCAGCCGCCGCACTGTTGGCCAGCCGCTGAGCCCACGCGGTGAGTGTGCTGCGGGTGACGTCCTGCTGCACGACGCGCACGCGTCCGCGATCGGCGACGAAAATGACGAGGCTCTCCGGCAGCGACGCGTACTCGACGACGACCGTGTCCCCGGAAATGGCCTGCGACGGCAGCGAAGGTGCCACGCTGCCGACGCGGTCGAGGACGTCGCGGGCGCGAGAGTGTTCCGCATACGCGAGCGCCGCACGCGTATCGCCGCGCGAGACCGCGAGCGCCACGGCGTTATCGAACAACTCGCCGGCGGCGGTGAAGACGCCCCAGCGCTCATTTCCTGGATCGATCGACGTTCGCTGCGCCTCGAGCTCTGCAATCGCGCGGTCGTAGTCTTCCGCTGCAGCGCTTCGGCTGCCGACGGCTTCGAGCGCACGGCCTCGCTCGAACAACATCTCCGGCAGAAAGATGCGTCGCCCCTTCACACGGTGAAACTCGATCGCCCGCGTCAGGAACGCGACGGCGTCGGAGGGGGACGCAAGACATGCTGCCACGGCGACGCGGTCGGCCTCGGCGTGTTCGCGCATGGCCGGATCGCCAAGGCGCGACATCGCGGCTGTGGCGCGAGCCAGGTCGTGCCCCGCCTCGCGCGAGTGCCCCATCCGCCCGTGCACCCGCGCGCGCAGCAGCAGCGTTTCGACGAGGGCCATGGTATCGCCCCGATCGACGACCTCGAGCTCCACGCTGAGGAACGACAAAGCGACTGGCCAATCGCGATCGAGAATGGCTGCTCGCGCGATCGATTCCACCACCACCCGGAGCCGCGGATTCTGCGTCCGGCCGATCTCGCGCAGGGCGATGATCCGGTGATGCCATGCCGCCGCAGGCTCGCCGATCTGATCGTAGACCTCGGCGAGAATCTCGCGAACCGCTGTCGCATTTCTCATTTCGCCGATGCGCTCGAACGTGGCCACGCTGTCGCGCAGCACGCGCATCGCCTCCCCCCAGCGGCCGAGCGACGCGTCTGTCAAACCGAGCTCCCATTCGGTCTGCGCCCGGTGCGCCGGCAACTCCGGCGGGGCGCCGGCCACGAGCACTTCGAGCCGCGCCCGGGCCTCGGCGATCCGCCCCTGATCGAAAGCAGTGTTCGCACCGAAGTAGCGAGCCGCGAGCGCGAGTGGGCTTCCACCTTCTTCGAAATGCGTGGCCGCCGTGGCGAACATCCTCTCGGCATCCGCCGGACGTCCGGCTTGATACGTTTTCTGCGCCCTGCGGAAGTCGACATGGGCGGTTGCCAGCGCACTCTTCCGCGGTTCGCCGGCGACCTCGATGGTGGCTACGGCGGACTGCAGCATCCGCTCGCCGCTGCGCGCGGCGAGCTCGTCGCCGAACGAGTGCGCGAGCTGCAGATGTTGATTGGCGGCAGCCACGTCGCGCGACTGCCATGCGTCAGCCCACTTGCCGAGGATCTCCGTCTCGCCCCAGAGCCGCGCTTCCTGTGGATAGCGGGTAGCCAGAGCCCGCGCCATTACCGGGTCGGCGGCGAGGCGCGCGTAATCGCGCTCAAGCTCCTGACCGAACGAACTCTGTGTCCCGAGCACCCGCAGGTGCTGCCGCGCCTCGGTCGCCCATGAGGTCGTGGTGTCAACGGAGAGGTACTGCTGCCACGCCACGATGGCCTGTTCGCGAAGGCCGAGGCGCTCGAGGATCAGCGCACGATCGAACAACGCCTCCGGCAACTTCGGGTCGAGATTCAACGCGGCGTCGCACGCCGCCAAGGCCCGGGCCAGTTGCGGTGAGTCATCATTCTGCGTCGCGACCGCGAAGCGCGCCGCCGCGAGATCGGTCCAAATTCGCGCGTCGGAAGCGCTTGCGGCGATTGGAAAGAGCAAAGCCGCCGCTTCGCGCGGGCGGCCGGCGACGAGGTGTGCGAGCGCCGCGGCGTGCTGCGCCTCGATGGAACGGTCACCGGCGGTCCTTTCGAGCACGTCGCCCGCTGCGCCCACGAGTTTCATCTGACCGGCGTCTAGCGGCTCGCTACTCGTCCGATGGGCCGGCCGTAGCGGTGCCCACGGGAAACCGCCGCTCAGACGCGGCTCGACATAGCGGCCGTCTCGCGGTGCGGCCGCAACGAGCGTGCGAATTCCGGCGTTGCCGTGTCGGGCAGTCGTATACCAGTAGGAAAGACAAATGACGCCGATGAGGACTGCGGCGGCCGCGGCGAGCCACCGGGGCGACCACGACGGACGTTTCGCCACTACGGGCGCCTTCTCCTGGCGAGCGACGTAAGCCGTATCACCGAGGATCGTCCGGCAGTCTTCACATGTGCGCAGGTGGTCGGCCGTCATCTTCAACTCCGCTCCCGAAAGATTGCCGGCGACAAACGCCGCAAGGACTTCCGGGTCGGGGCAGCGGTTCGATTCGCCGGTCATGACGAGATGTCCTCCTCCCCGACGTCTACCGCGCTCTTCCCTTCATCGGACGGACGCATGCCTCGTTTTTTTAGTTGAAAATCGAGAAGAGTCGTATCGTTGCCGATCAGCCGTTCCACGTCTGCAGCTTCGATCCCCGAGCTCGCGAGCCGCGCCCCCAATATCTGATAATGCCGATAAAGGCGCCGGAAGACCTTTTGCTGATCCAGGTGTAACGACGCAGCAACCTCGCGGACCGTCAGGTCGGACTCGAAACGCAACTGAAGGATGAGCTGATCTTCCCCGGGCAGCTCGTCCAGATATCTGCTCACAACAGAGGAAATACGCGACGCCGTGTCGGCGCTCTCGATGTCCGCGCCGGACTGCTGCGCGACCAAGGGCGGGGCTTCATCGATGCTCACCGTTCTTCGGCCCGTGCGCGGCCGAAGGCGGTCGGCGAGCGTTCCAAAATCCTCGCGCGTCAGCGACGGATACTGCTGCGACAGTGCCGCGAATGCCTCATCGAGCGTTCTCTTATCGCGGTATAAAACACGCTCGAGCGCAATGGCGACCGGACCGAGATGTTGCGCATTCGCCGAAGCGCGCCATTTGCCCCATCGCTGATTTCGATAGTCCAGCAACAGTTTGCTCACCACAGCGGCGAGATACGTCTTGAAGCTGCTTCGGTTCGCGAAAGCCTTGATGATGGCGTAGTCGCGACTGACCAGTCGCAGCTTCACCTCGGCGGCGAATTCCTCGATTTCATCGGCGTCCATCCCCTTGCGAGCACAAATCGACTCGATGATCTGCTCGAGCAGGGGAAGACTTTCGATGAGGAGGCGTTCGCTCAACTCGGCCATCAGCCGGACCAGACCTGCGGTGCGGCTCCTGCCGCCGACGCTCGGGAATTGCTTTGAACGCAAGAATACAACACTCTTGGCGTTTTCGACCTTCCTCCGGAGGTGAGGAAGGAGAGCAATTCACTCCACGGCCATAAGCAAGACCGGGATGTGCCATTCCCGCTGGTTCGGCTGAAAGAAGATCGCTCGCCGCGCCTCGATCAGCGCAGTATCCAATACTGCGCCGTCGCTCAATGCCCCATACAGCTCTTCGGCTAGGAGGATTGCCGCGGGATCCGAGATCGGCTCCTGCATCGCTACGATGGCCGGTGCGCCGCAAGAGAGGAGGGCAGCCGCAATGCCGGACGTCGTGCCATCGTCGTGAAACTGGACGCCGTCGCAGGAATTCAGAACGACGAGGGCAAGCGTTGGGTGTTCTTTGAAGAGCGTTTCGAGCTCAGCACTGCTAACGTCGCGACGGCCGCCTGTGTCGTCGGTCATGACCAGTGCGTCGTCTCCGCCGTGGCCGATGAAGTGCCACACATGATGCGGGCGACCAGCGTTCGCAGCGGCACGAAGGCGACGGCGCAACGCGCCGAAGCTCGAGCCGGCAACTACGTCGATTTCGACGAGGCCTGACATCGTCAGCGGTGCCAGCGCTGCTTCGAGCGTAGCCTGTTCACGCGCACCGTCCAGAAGCGCGACGTCAGGCGGTGCGCTCACCATCAAGAGGAGACGAAGCGGCAGTCGGAACGCCGTCGACCGCCCCGGTTCGGTCGCGGCGACGTGCCGAGACAGCGACACTCGCGTGCTGAGGCCGAGAAACTGATCGCCATCATGCAGTAACTCCCACCGAAGCGAGTGCAGTGCGCCAGCCTCGCGCGTGTCGAGCTGAATCCGCAGATTGCCCTGCGCGCGAGCACGCTGAAATGCTTCCCCTACTTTTCCGGCAAAAACAAGGTCGAAAAGAGCACGGCCGAAGGGCTCGATACGCTCGGGCGACAACGGCGGGAATTCAAAGTGCTTCGGGAAAGTCATCCGCTCGGTTGCCAGCTCGCCTGCGCAGACTCGCCAGTGCCGCTGCCCGATGGCTTCAATGCGCAGTGGGAACGGGGAGAACGGCTTCGGTTCGAGCGCCATGCCGCGCGCCTCTTCGGCTGTGCAGGTGCCGAGATGCCGCGCGGCTTCCGCGGAAACGCGCATCAACTCGCGGTGCAGTTTCGTGCGCCACTGCCGCTCTGGAACGTCATCACGATCTCTCCACTGCAACGTCACGCACGGCGTGAGGTCGACCGCCAACTGCTCGATCTCGGCATCTCCCTCTGCGCCGCGGCGGCGTAAGAACGACACGACGGCTGATGCCCAGCGGATCAGCCGTTCGTGGGTCTCTTCCGCGGCCGCGCGTTGCTCGTCTGTCAGCTCGAGCACTGTCACGAGCTGTCCGCCCTTGCGTTGGTGCCGGAAAGTCGCCGCGTTCGCGATCGAGAGCGTGCGATCGATGATCGCATCGAATTCCAGGCGGAGATGCCGCACGAATCGAGTTGCCACGTCGTTGCGCACACTCTTCAGACGACCGCAGGAGCCCGTTTTCCGCGCGAGATAGCTTGGACGTGCGGGTTGCAGTGGGTCAGTCGGTTTCACGGTTACAGAGTCGAGCATGGTGCCCATACGTCCTTCCGCCGCCGCGTCATGACAAAGAGGACAGCCAGCCACGCCGCCACGACGAGATCTGCCGCAAGGCGCAGCCCCAACGCTCCGGCGCGGGCGAACGTTGCTACGTCTGGCGGTGGCTCTGGCCACCGTGATGAGCTTGTCGGCATCGCCGGGCAGGTTCAACCGTTGCTCTGGACTGGCGTCGCAGCGATGGCGCCCGCGGGGATCGTCTCCACCCGCTCCTGTGCCATGAAGCGGAGGGTGTCCGCGCCTTCCGTCCGCAACATTCTGACGGCAATACTTGACATTCCCACGCTCCGCGCGCATAACCCCGCCAGCCCCGGTCGCCACCGTTTTCAACGCTGCATGTCGCCAACGTTTGGAGGGACAGGTAATGATTCCGGCTTCGTTCGACTACTCCTCTCCGAAGACCCTTTCCGAAGCGATCTCGCTGCTGCAGCAACACGGTGCTGACGCGAAGATCCTCTCCGGCGGCCAGAGTCTGATTCCGCTGATGAAGTTGCGGATGGCGGCTCCGAAGCACGTCGTCGACATCAATGGCATCGACGGTCTCGCCTACATCAAGGAGTCCGGCGGTTTCCTCACGATCGGTGCGCTGACGCGCGAGGCCGACGTCGACGCGTCGCAGTTGGTCCACGATCGATATCCGCTGCTCGCCGACACCGCCGGCGTGATCGGCGATCCTCTGGTCCGCAACCTGGCCACGGTGGCGGGGAATCTCGCGCATGCCGATCCGGCCAACGACCATCCGGCGACCATGCTGGCCCTCGGCGCCTCGGTCGTGGCAACCGGGCCGAAGGGCGCGCGCACCATCGCCATCTCCGATTTCTTCACCGGGATCTTCACCACCACCCTCGCGCCCGACGAGATCCTCACCGAGATCCGGGTTCCGATGCCGCAGGCGGGAAGCGGCGGCGCGTATCTGAAAGTGGAGAGAAAGGTGGGCGACTTCGCCGCGGCAGCCGTGGCCGTACAGATCACGCTCGACGGCGGCAGTTTCACGAGCGCGGGCATCGGTCTGACCAACGTCGGTCCCATGCCGATCAAGGCCACGCGCGCCGAGAAAGCGCTCGTCGGGAAGCCCGCGGTGGAGAGCACAATCGTAGAGGCCGCGCGCATCGCCGCGGAGGAGGCCGATCCGGCGGAGGATCTCCGCGGATCGGTTGATTACAAACGTTCACTGGTCCGCGTTCTGACCGCGCGTGCGCTACGGCTGGCCATCACCCGAGCGAAAGGGGAGCACTGACATGACCACCCGCAAGATCACTGTCAACGTCAACGGTACTCCTCGGGAAGGGGAGGTCGAACCGCGCCTGCTGCTGGTCCACTTCCTCCGCGAAGATCTTTCCATGACCGGCACGCACATCGGCTGCGATACCACGAGCTGCGGCGCCTGTACGGTGCTGCTCGACGGCAAGGCCATCAAGTCGTGTACGGCGTTCGCCGTCCAGGCCGATGGCCGCGAGGTGATGACCGTCGAAGGTCTGGAGAAGGATGGCAAGCTCGATCGCATCCAGGAAGGGTTTCATCAGGAGCACGGCCTGCAGTGCGGCTTCTGCACACCGGGCATGATGATGACCACCTACGCTCTTCTGAAGAACAACCCCTCGCCCAGCGAGCATGACATCCGCTGGGGGATTTCAGGGAACCTATGCCGCTGCACCGGTTACGTCAACATCGTCAAAGCCATTCAGTACGCCGCGCAGAAGCCGGCGGAATGAATCCGGAGGGATCATGAGCAGCACCACACCTCGCACCTCTCCCGAAGTCGGCGGCATGGGCCACTCCATCAAGCGCAAGGAAGACGCGCGTTTCCTGCGCGGCCAGGGAAAGTTCGTCGACGACGTCAAGCTCCCGGGCATGCTCTACCTCGACATCGTGCGCAGTCCGTACGCGCACGCGAAGATCACCAAGATCGATACCTCGAAGGCGATGGCCATCCCGGGCGTGCTGGCGGTCGTCACCGGCGAGCTTCTCAAGCAGTACAACCTGCACTGGATGCCGACGCTGATGTCGGATACGCAGATGGTGCTGCCGGTCGAGAAGGTCATGCATCAGGGGCAGGAGGTTGCGGCTGTTCTGGCCACGAGCCGCTACATCGCCGCCGACGGCGTGCAGGCGGTCGAAGTCGACTACGAACCGCTTCCGGTAGTCGTCGATCCATTCAAGGCGCTCGAGCCCGGCGCGACGGTTCTGCGCACCGACAAGGAAGGGAAGACCGACAATCACATCTGGCACTGGGAAGCGGGCGACAAGGCCGGCACCGAACAGGCCTTTGCCCAGGCCGAGGTCACGGTCAAGCAGGACATCTACATACCGCGGATCAACGTCGCCTCCATCGAGACGTGCGGTTGTGTCGCCCATTTCAATAAGACCGACGGCAAGCTCACCGTCTGGATGACCACCCAGGCGCCGCACGCCATTCGCACGGTCTTTGCGCTCGTCGCCGGCCACGTCGGACTCTCCGAGGAGAAGATCCGCATCATCTCGCCGGACATCGGCGGCGGCTTCGGCGGCAAAGTTCCGGTCTACCCCGGCTATGTAATCGCCGTGGCCGCCTCGGTGCTGACCGGGGCGCCGGTGAAGTGGATCGAGGATCGGATCGAGAACCTCCAGGCCTCGTCATTCGCGCGCGATTACCACATCACCGCCGAGCTCGCGGGGAAGAAAGACGGCACGATGCAGGCGCTGCGCTTCAAGACCATCGCCGACCACGGCTACACCGACGCTGCGGCGAATCCGTCGAAGTTTCCGGCCGGTCTCTTCCACATCGCCACCGGTTCGTACGACTTCCAGCATGCCTTCATGGAGGTCGATGCCGCGTACACGAACAAGCCGCCGGGAGGCATCGCCTATCGCTGCTCGTTCCGCGTCACCGAAGCCGTACACGCCATCGAGAGGATGGTCGACATCTTCGCCAAAGACATCGGGATGGATCCGGCCGATCTCCGCAAGAAGAACTTCATCAAGCCGGACCAGTTCCCCTACAAGTCGCAGTTCGGGTTCGAGTACGACAGCGGCAATTACATCGGCGCGCTCGATCTGGCCATGAAGCGCATTGGGTACGACGACCTGCGGAAAGAGCAGGCCGAAAAACGTGCGAAGGGAGAGCTGATGGGCATCGGCATCTCCAGTTTCACCGAGATCGTCGGCGCCGGTCCCTCGAAGCATTACGACATTCTCGGCATCAAGATGTTCGACAGTTGCGAGCTGCGCATCCATCCCACCGGAAAGGCCATCGCGCGCTTCGGGACGAAGTCGCAGGGGCAGGGACACGAGACCACGTACGCGCAGATCATCGCCGAGGAGTTGGGGATCCCCGCGGAACACATCGCCGTCGAGGAAGGCGACACCGACACGGCACCATACGGGCTCGGTACCTACGCCAGCCGCAGCACCCCGGTGGCAGGGGCGGCGGGGGCGATGGCCGCACGCAAAGTGCGCGACAAGGCGCGGAAGATCGCCGCCTACCTTCTCGAGGTCGCCGAAGAGGATCTCGACTGGGAGCCTGGAAAGTTCTTCGTCAAGGGCTCGCCGTCGAAGTCGAAGACCATCCAGGAGTGCGCCTTCGCCGCGTACACGAACAATCCGCCGGGGATGGAGCCGGGCCTGGAGGCGGTGAACTACTACGATCCGCCGAATCTCACCTACCCGTTCGGCAGCTACATCTGCGTCGTCGACATCGACAAGGGCACGGGGCAGGTCAAGGTCCGCCGCTTCGTGGCCGTCGACGACTGCGGGAACATCATCAATCCGATGATCGTCGACGGACAGATCCACGGCGGCCTGGCGATGGGCCTCGCGCCGGCGCTGTACGAGGAGATCAATTACGACGCCGACGGCAACATCCAGGGCGGAAGCCTGATGGACTACCTTGTGCCGACGTCGATGGAAACGCCGAGCTGGGAGACCGACAAGACCTGTACTCCTTCTCCACACCATCCCATCGGCGCGAAGGGAGTCGGCGAGTCGGCCACCGTCGGCGCGCCGCCTGCGATCGCCAATGCCGTCGTCGATGCGCTCTGGCATCTCGGCGTCCGACACATCGACATCCCGATCACGCCGCCCAAGGTGTGGGCGTTGTTGAAGGAAAAGGGAGTCGCGGAGTGAGACTCTTTGGGTTGCTGGGTTGCGAGGTTGCTGGGTTGCAGGGTGAGCGTATGCCGAATCCTGGGTCTTCCTACTCAGTAACTCAGCAACTCAGCAACTCAGCAACCGGTACCCTATGATTTCCGCCATCGTCCTGGCCGCGGGCCAGGCCACGCGTTTCGGGCAGTGCAAGCAGGTGCTCCGCCTCGGCGGCAAGACGATCCTCGATCACGCGCTCGACAACCTCCGCGCATCGAAGATCGACGACGTCGTCATCGTGCTCGGAGCGCACGCGGACGAGATCCGGGAAAAGGTCCGCCTGCTCGAAAGCGATGCCGAGCGCATCGTGACGAATCCCGATTTTGCGAGCGGCATGAGCTCATCCATTCAGGCCGGCCTGCGTGCCCTTTCCGAGGCGGCTGAGGCGGCAATGATCGTCCTCGGCGATCAGCCGTTCGTCACGCCGCGTACCATCGATCTGCTCATCGATGAGTACCGCCGCACCGGCGCCAGCGTGGTCGTCCCGACCTACAACGGATTTCGCGGAAACCCCGTGATCGTCGACCGGTCGCTCTTCGGCGAGATGCTGGGCATCCGCGGCGACGTCGGCTGTCGCGCCATTTTCGGCGACCACGTGCAATCGATCGCCAAGGTGCCGGTGGACGACCGCGGCGTGCTGGTCGACATCGACACCAGGGAAGACTTCGACACGTTAGTGGGAGAGAGTCCGATGGGGGAGCCTTTACAACCATACGTCACGGCCACCGTCGTTCGCGCGGAGCGGCCGACGTCGTCGAAGCCCGGCGACAAGGCGGTCATCAACGCCGACGGAACACTCACCGGCTGGATCGGCGGAAGCTGCGCGCATGACCTCGTGGTGAAGAACGCGCTCGAGTCACTTCGCGACGGCGAGCCACGCCTGCTGGCCCTCAGCGCCGGAGACTTGACGCCCTCGCGCTCCGGCGTCATCGGCGCGCAGATGCAGTGCTACAGCGGCGGCGCACTCGACATCTTCATCGAACCGCATTTTCCGGTACCACAACTGATCGTGGTCGGCACGCAGCCCATCGCGCGATCGCTGGTCAAGATCGGGAAAACGCTCTCGTTTCACGTGACGGTGGTCGATCCGCTGGCCACCCGCGAGACCGTGCCGGCTGCCGACGCCATCCTGAACGAGCTGAACCTCTCGGCCTTGCCGCTACGGAACGAGTTCTACATCGTCGTCGCCACCCACGGCCGTTTCGATGAGGAGGCACTCGAGCAGGCGGTACAGACGGAAGCGCCGTACATCGCCCTCGTGGCCAGCCGGAAGCGCGGCGCCGTGATCGTCCAGCACCTGCGCGAGCGCGGGGTCCCCGAGGCGGCGCTGGCCCGGATCAAGGCCCCGGCGGGATTGGACATCGGAGCTCGTGGCTCGGACGAGATCGCGCTGAGCATCCTTGCGGAGATCGTTCAGTTGCGGCGGAGTGGAGCGGCGGCGGTGACCGAGGCGCCCGCGCCGCCGGAAAGCGCGACCGATCCGATCTGCGGGATGACCGTCGCGGTCGCGGAGGCCAGCCACGTAGCGGAGCACGACGGGCGCCGTTTCTACTTCTGCTGCGAGCATTGCCAGCACACATTCGAGCACGACCCGCATCGTTACGCCCATGTCGCATGAGACCTTCGAACTGCTCGAGCAGCTCCGGCGCGCGCGGACGCGCGCGGCGATGGCCACTCTCGTGCGCACCCACGGGACCACGCCGCGCAAGGAAGGGACGACCATGTTCGTCGGGGAGGACGGCGGCGTCTTCGGCTCCGTCACCATCGGCGGCTGCGTCGATGCGCGGGTGATGGAGCACGCGGGCGAGGTCGTCGCCGAAGCGACACCGCGCCTGCTGGATCTCCAGCTCGGCGACGAGGAAGCGTGGGAGATCGGACTCACGTGCGGTGGCACGGTCGATGTCTTTCTCGAGCCGGTCACAGACAGCCTGCTGGAGCTTTACGAGACGGCGCGCAATGCCTGGCAGTCGGGACGAAGCGTGGCGCTGGCGGCGATCATCGCCGGCGACGGGCTTGGCTCGCGCCTCCTGATCGATGCGAACGGCGTGGTGAGCGGAATCGCTCCCAAGGCGGTCGTCGAGTTGCTGGCCCGTGACGTTCCGCGCCTGCTTCGCTCGTCCACCGGCTCATCGACGATCGCATTGGAAGGATCCGAGGTCTACATCGAGCTTCTTCGCCCGCCGGTGACGCTGGTGATCTTCGGCGCGGGCGCGGTCTCGATCCCGTTGGTCGACTTCGCGAACGCTCTGGGATTGAAGACCGTCGTCGTCGACGGCCGTCCGCAGTTCGCCAACCGCGAACGCTTCGCCAATGCCGGCGAGCTTCGCGTCGGTATCGTCTCCGAGATCGCCGCGGAGCTGGCCATGGGGCCCGCCACTCCTGTCGTGCTCACGGCTCACGACTACAAGATCGACGTTCCCGTTCTGAAACGGGTGCTCGCCAGCGAGGTTCCGTACGTCGGTCTGCTCGGGAGCCGGAAGCGCGGAGCGGCCATCCTGCAGATGCTGCGCGAGGAGGGGGTTGCAGAGGAACAGTTGGCCCGCGTGCGCGTCCCGGTCGGCCTCGACATCGGTGGTGAGACGGCGGCGGAGATCGCGCTCAGTATCGCTTCCGAAATCGTGGCGGTGATGCATGGACGAAATGGATCGCCGCTGAGCGCAAGAGCTGTGACGGCGGCAGTGCTGCAACCATCATGAAAGCGCCGCGCATGACGCGAAGGTCTCTTCCAAAAAAGTGCCGCCGCCAAGAGACATCAAGAGCTGGCGCTTCTTTAACGTCGAGAGCCCTTCTCCCCCAGCGCTTTTCAGCTGGGGGAGAAGGTGCCGATAGGCGGATGAGGGGGCCGTGCTTGCCGCGCCCTCGCCGGCATCCACGTCTTGTTGCGGCTTCACCGCTCTATCCCGCATTTCCCACACTCTCACTTAAATCGTCAGCACCCTGTTACCCGTCGAGAGCCTTCTCCCCCGCGGTTTCTTGGGGGGGAGAAGGTGCCGACAGGCGGATGAGGGGGCGTTTCACGCGGACGTCATTCGCACGCGAGTCGAGCTTTCAAGCCGGCCTGGGCCAGCGGCGCAAGATCGTTCATGTCACGTATACGCCCCCTCATCCGCCTTCGGCACCTTCTCCCCCAGCTGAAAAGCGCTGGGGGAGAAGGCTCTCGACGAGTAACAGGGTGCCCGACGATTCCAGGGAGAGTGTGAGAAATGCGGGCTGTGCTCGGCGAGGAACCGCTCGATGATCCCATACGGTGAGGTCATTCACGATCACTCCCGCCATCCGCGCAACGTCGGTTCGCTCGATGCGCCCGACATCCGTCGCGAGGGGTACAACCCCTTTTGCGGTGACCGGGTGCGCATTGAGCTGGCGCTGGCGCCCGACGGCACCGTGCGGGATGCGCGGTTTCAGGGAGACCTCTGTGTGATCGCCAAGGCGGCCGCTTCGGTATTGACGGAACTGGTCATCGGCCTCCCGATCGAGGGGGCACGCGATCTTCCGGAAGAGCGGCTGCTCGAGGCGCTTCGCGCTGAGATCCAACCGGCGCGGCGGAAATGCGCCCTGCTGGCCTTCGAAACGCTGCAATCAGGAATCAAGGAGTCCGGACGATGAACTTCCATGGAACCGTGACCATCGATGCACCTCGCCAGAAGGTCTGGCAGTATCTGACCGATCCCGAGAAAGTGACGGAGTGCGCGCCGGGGCTGGAGTCGGTCGAGGTGATTACCCCGAATGAGAAATTTCGAGCTGTGGCATCGGTCGGCTTCGGCGCGGTAAAGGTGAAGTTCACCGTCGATGCCGAGTGGGTCGAGCTCGATCCGCCCAATCGCGCCGGCATGAAGATCCAGGGGAAGGCACCCGGCAGCGGCGTGACCGGTACGAGTGAGATGTCGCTCAGCGATGCGGCCGGAGGCGCTACGCTGCTGACGTGGTCGGCCGACATCACCATCATCGGCGCGATCGCCAGTCTCGCGGCGCGCCTGATGGGCGTCGTGACCAAGACGCTGACCAACACGTTCTTCGAGTGCGTGCGCAAGAAGATCGAGGCGAAATGAAAACGCCAATGAAGTCAATCGACGAGCTGCAGGCCGCGCTGCGCGACCGCCACTACTTCGCGGACCGCGGGCTGGCCACGACTATCTTTCTGGCGCTCCACCTTGGCAAGCCGCTCTTCCTGGAAGGAGAGGCTGGTGTTGGCAAGACCGAAGTGGCCAAGGTCCTGGCGGCCATCCTCGACACGGAGCTCATCCGCCTGCAGTGCTACGAAGGACTCGACGTCCACCATGCTGTCTACGAGTGGAACTACACGCGGCAGATGATGCACATCCGCCTGATGGAGACGCAGGGGCAGCGGCCGGCGGAGGCGGAGCTCTTCGGCCCCGACTTCCTGTTGCGCCGTCCTCTGCTGCGAGCCATCGAACACGTAAAACCGGCAGTCCTGCTCATCGATGAAGTGGACCGCAGCGATGAGGAGTTCGAGGCCTTTCTGCTCGAGATCCTTTCCGACTTTCAGATCACCATCCCCGAGATCGGCACGATCAAAGCCGTGCAGCCGCCGGTTGTGGTGGTGACCTCCAATCGCACGCGCGAAGTCCACGATGCGTTGAAACGGCGCTGCCTCTATGCCTGGATCGACTATCCGTCGTTCGAACGTGAGCTGGAGATCGTCCTGTCGAAGGTCCCGGACGCTCCCGCGGCGCTGGCCCGGGAGATCACGGCATTCGTGCAGGAGTTGCGTCAGGCGGATCTCTACAAGGTGCCGGGCATCGCCGAGACGCTGGAATGGACCGCCGCGCTCGTCGCTCTCGACCGCGACGCGCTCGACGAGTCGGTGGTCGGCGACACTCTCGGCGTCCTCCTCAAATACCGCGACGACATCGAGAAGGTGCAGGGCGATGAGGTGGCCACGATCCTCGGCCGTGTCCGGGCAGGAGCATGAGCGGCGCGCTGCTTCACAATCTCGTGCTTTTCGGCCGGGTCCTGCGGCGTCTGGGTATGGACGTTCATCCCGGGCGCCTGGCCGATCTGGTTGCGGCCCTGGAGGTCGTTTCGATCCGCAACCGGTTCGACTTTCAAACTGCCGCGCGCAGTCTGCTCGTGCACCGGCACGAAGACCTGGCGCGATTCGACGATGCGTTCGAGGCGTTCTTCACGCGCCGCGACCCGCTGGCGCGCCCGCACGTGCGCGTGAGCGGCCAGTTGCAGCGCAAGCAGGGAGCGCCGCTGCCGATGTTCGCCAACGCGAATGCTCCCGATGCCGCCGGCGCGGGATCGTCCGACGAATCGGCGACGGCCGAGGTCCTGACCTACAGCGGGCGGGAGATCCTTCGGCGGAAGGACTTCGCGGAGATGACGCCCGACGAGTTGCAGGCGGTGAAGGCGCTCATGTCCGAGATCGTCTGGCGTATCCGGCAGCGGAAGACGCGACGGCTGCGGCCGGGACGCGGGCCTCTTCTCGATCTCCGGTGCACCGTGCGGCGCAACCTCCGCTATGGCGGCGAGGTGCTCGACTGGGCCAGGCGGGAACAGAAATGGAAGCCCCGGCCGATCGTGATCATCGCCGACGTCAGCGGCTCGATGGAGCGTTACTCGCGGCTTCTGCTGCTCTTCGCCTGCGGCCTGGCGAAAGCGCTGAATCAGAAGGTGGAGGCGTTCGTCTTCAGCACCCGTCTCACCCGCATCACCCGGCAACTGCGGCAGCGAAACGTCGAACGCGCCCTTCGCGAGGTTTCGCAGGCCGTTCCCGACTGGTCCGGCGGCACGCGCATCGGCGAGGCGCTGCACACCTTCAATTTCCAATGGGGACGCCGCGTCCTCGGCCAGGGAGCGCTGGCCCTGGTCATCAGCGACGGCTGGGACCGCGGCGACATCGGTCTGCTGGCCAGCGAGATCGCCCGCCTCCACCGCTCCAGTCATCGCCTGGTCTGGCTGAATCCGCTCCTCGGTGCACCCGACTACGAGCCGCTCACGCGCGGCATCCAGGCAGCGCTCCCGTTCATCGACGACTTCCTCCCGGTCCACAACCTCGACAGCCTCGCCGCGCTCGCCGAGCATCTGGCGGTCCTCGACGAGCGTGGACGTGGTCCGAGGCGCGTGCGACAAAGTGGTTGACCTGCATGGTGGTGTGGACCAGGCCTCCCTGGGACCGCGGGCGTCTCGCCCGCGCTTGCAAGAAGCAGCAGGATCCCGAGCACCAAGCGCGGTCGAGACGCCCGCGGTCCCAGGGGGGGTACTTACCCGCCAGCGCTTCGTCGGCCCGATTGCCGCGGCCTCTCCGGATGACGCTGGCACTCATGTCCTCTTTTGAGGCCACAAATTCCGAAAGGCAGTTGATTAATTAACAGCCTCCCAGAGTCTGTTAACGGCCTCCCAGAGCCTGTTAACGGCCTCCCGGAGGCCGTTAACTGCCTCGGGGAGCGTACGAACTCACCATTTTCTGTTGATTGATGCGGATCTCGACAGCCAATTCGTGGAATGGCCGAAGGTCCAAGGAGGCGTGAGCTAACTCACGAGGCTCCAAGCGGCTTTGCACACAAACTCCGGCCTGCACATAAAGTCGGGTGGCTGCACATAAAGTCGCTGAGGATGGCTCGGGTACTTTCGCTCAAGCCAGCCGCTAAGGCACAGAGTTGCGCGAGATGTGCGGTCAGGCAGACACTATTGCTTGACGCAGTTGGCGCCGCGCTTAAGCATGTCGTATGACTCGCATTTGTAGTGTCCTTTGGGCGTTTCAGCTTCCCAGTTCGCGGGCTCCGACGGCACGGACAGAGACGTAGTTGAGCTCATCCCGATATGAAGGTTGCTGATTGTGACCTGCTCTGAGGTGACGCCGCCAATGGCTCGAGCCGTTTCAAGACGAACGTTCTTGTCCGAGCGAGTGGTGGTGCATGAAGCAACACAAAGCATGGCAGTTACGAGTATCGCGAACACAACTGTCGACGGGGACTTTCGAGCAAGCATGGGTTTCTCCTCATGACACAACAAAATTTCGGTAGTGGGTCAGTTTGCGCTTGAAATTGTAACAAGGTTTGCGGGTCATGGCGGGTAACTGCGGGTCCGGCGGAAAAGTAACGATCGTTACTCCGGCAGCCCGCCCGACTCGATCCAGCTGAACAGTTCATGCGCTTTCGCTCTGATCTCCAGGACGCGGCGCTTTGCTTCGCGGCGATCGCGCGTCGTCTCCGCGTCATCGAGCACATCGAGCATCGTCACCGTCTCAGCAATGACAGCTTCAAGGCTGGCGAGCATGACGGCGGTAGGAGTCGTCGGGCGGGATGGCAACGCGATCGGGCGGGGACTCCACCACGGCGCGTTCCGGCCTAGCGGCGGGAACGTCGTACCCATGAAGTCCGCTATCTCGCGCATCCTCGCCATCTCCTCGGAAGACAGCGGCGCGCGTTGTTCGCCTAGCAACCACCCGACGCTTTCATGAGTCGCGTAGACGATCTTGACGACGGTCTCAAATCCCGGCTGAGGGGGTTAAATCTGGGGTCAGGTCTCTAAAGTGGTGAAACCAAGGTGGTGTCGACGGCCTGAAGCGGCGCTTTAGACTTTAGACCTGACCCCCGAGCCCCCGCCCCTCGGCAGTTGATCGGGGCGACGACCGCGTAGAAAAGCCCATCCGCAGATGGCGCAGATGATCGCAGATGAGACCCGTTCTATATCTGCGTCCATCTCGTCATCTGCGGATGGGCCTTTGTTCAGGTGAAATTGGGGCCGTGTCTGGAAAGTCAACTTAACGGATGAACGTTAAGTTGATTTTCCAGATACGACCCCCAACTTCCCGGCGCAGATCAAGCCAATCGCCTTCGAGCGGCGCACTCATTCGGACAAGGGGTTGTTACGGAAGTACCTCGGCTCCGCCTTCGGGTAGTCGCAATCGCCTTCGAGCGGCGCACTCATTCGGACGGCGGTCTTATCGTTTGTCGTATTCCGTATGAAACGTCGCAATCGCCTTCGAGCGGCGCACTCATTCGGACCCTGCCAATTCTAACCCATTGATTCGATGCTCCTTGCGGGGCTGATTCAGCAGGCCGTGCACGATTCGCATCAGAAGCTCCAAACTCTATCGACGGTCCGGCTCGCAAGCCGTTCAGATCCAATGAGATGCATGAATTGCAGACCCCTCCTTG
>JADGNY010000123.1 GCA_017883235.1 Thermoanaerobaculia bacterium
TTAACACGCTCCCGGAGGCAGTTGAACCGCCTCTCGGAGGCAGTTAATACGCTCCTGGAGGCAGTTAATACGCCCTTGGAGGCAGTTAACACGCTCCTGGAGGCAGTTAATACGTGTGTCTCCATCACACCTACATGTAGCAGCCATCACCTCCTCGCGTGCGCAGCGAATTTACGATCCATGGGCAATCCGAAGGAGTGGGCGATGGCACGGATCGATGGCGCGGCAGGAGTGCAACTGGAGGCTCCGGGAGTCTTTTCCGAGGTGGCGTTGCCGCCGCTGGAGGCTGGCAAGGATGAGGTCGTCGTCGAAGTGGCGGGCTGCGGGCTTTGTCACACCGACATCGGCTTCGCGTACGGCGGCGTTCCGACCCGCCATCCCCTCCCGCTGATCCTCGGGCATGAGATCTCCGGGCGGGTCGTCGATGCCGGCGATCGCGCGTCCGCGTGGCTTGGCCGTAGCGTGATCGTGCCGGCGGTGATTCCGTGCGACACCTGCGAGGCCTGCCTCGCCGGACGGCCGACGATCTGCCGCAATCAGTTCATGCCGGGGAACGATGGTCACGGCGGCTTTGCCACCCATGTCGTCGTTCCCGCGCGAGGACTCTGCGCCGTGCCGGAACAGCTCCCCGAGGGGCTCACGCTGGAAATGCTCTCCGTCGTGGCGGATGCGGTGACGACTCCTTACGAAGCGATGATCCGCGCCTCGGTCGGAGCGGACGATCTGGTCGTCATCGTCGGTGCCGGCGGCATCGGCGGATTCGCGGTGCAGATCGCCGCTGCCTTCGGCGCGACCGTCGTGGCAATCGACGTCGACGACGATCGCCTGGCGCTGGCTTCCGGCCACGGCGCTCTGTTGACGATGAATCCCAAGCAGGTCGCGCCGCGGGCGATGAAAGAGTCGATCCGCGGTCTCTCGCGCGAGCGCGGATGCGGGCGCATCGGCACGAAGATCTTCGAGATGAGCGGGACCACCGCGGGGCAACAGACCGCATTCGGCCTTCTCGATTTCGGCAGCCAGCTCGCGGTGGTCGGCTACACCTCGGACAAAGTTGAGGTGCGGCTCTCGAACCTGATGGCACTCGATGCCGTCGCCCGAGGGAACTGGGGCTGCGCACCGGTGAACTATCCGAAGGCGCTCGCGCTGGTGCTCGAGGGGAACGTGAAACTCGAGCCGTTCGTCGACATTCGCCCCTTCGCTCAATTGCCGGAGCTGTTCGCCGCCGCATCGCGGCACGAGCTTCGCCGCCGCGTCATCGTCACACCCAATGCCGTCTCGCGAAACGCTGCTGTCAGGAAAATGGAGAGGACCACCGCATGAACGACCACAATCTCGTCGCCGACTTTGCGCCGCAGGCAATCTCGGTCTCGCGCCGCGCGGTGCTCAATCGCGAGGGCTTCCCCGCCGATGGACTGCACAACGTCTGGATCACTCTCGACAACCCGAAAGAGCTCAACAGCTACACGACGCCGATGCTGAAAGAGCTGATTCTGGCGTTACGCGAGGCGAGCAACGATCGCGCAGCGGTCGCCGTCATCCTCACCGGCTCGGGCACGAAGGCGTTCTGCACCGGCGGCAACACGCGGCAGTACGCCGAGGAGTACGCCGGGCATCCCGGCGAGTATCGGCAGTACATGCGGCTGTTCAACGACGCGGTCACCTCGATCCTGCAGTGCGACAAGCCGGTGATCTGCCGCGTGAACGGCATGCGCGTCGGAGGCGGCCAGGAGATCGGCATGGCCTGCGACTTTTCCGTCGCCAGCGATCTGGCGGTTTTCAGCCAGGCCGGGCCGAAACATGGATCCGCGCCCGACGGAGGGAGCACGGACTTTCTCCCGCTGTTCGTCGGCATGGAGCGGGCCATGGTCAGCGCCACGCTCTGCGAGAGCTGGAGCGCGCACCAGTTCTACTGGCTGGGAGGTCTGACCACAATCGTTCCGGTGCTGCGGGTCGACGGCGCATGGGTCGCCAATCCGCTCGTGGTAACCGACCGCGTTCTCGACGAGTTCGGACGCGTGGTCATTGGACACGCGAAGAGCGGACCGGAGCGCCAGGCGGCGAAGGAGCTGATGGCAAAGGGCACGGTCGATCTCACGCTGCTCGACGAAGCGGTCGCCGATCTGACGACGAAGCTGCTCTACACGATGCCTGATTGCCTGACCAAGACCGTCGAGAGTCTGCGCAAGCACAAGCTCGAGCACTGGGACCGCAACCGCGAGACGAATCGCGCCTGGCTGTCGCTGAACATGATGACCGAGGCGAACGCAGGCTTCCGCGCCTTCCACTACGGCACGAAAGAGCGGCGCGAAGTCGATTTCATCCTCCTGCGGCAGCGGCTTGCCGAGGGCGCTGCATGGAGCGAGGAGCTGATCAACGAGGTCGCGCCGTGGACGTGCAACGCGGAGCTGGTGACGTCGTGACGCTCGACGATCTGATGACGCAGGCGCGGTCGCTGTCGGAGGACATCGATTTCACGGCCGTGACGCAATGGAAGGCGCGCGCCGAGGGACGCAAAGCGATCGGGCACATGCCGACGTACGTGCCGCGCGAGCTGATCCACGCCTCGGGCATGCTCTCCGTTGGCATCACCGGAGGGGGCGACCGGCTGGAGATCATCCGCGGCGACGCCTACTTCCAGAGCTACATCTGCCGCATCCCGCGCAGCACGATCGAGCTGGCGCTCTCGCACCGGCTGGACGTGCTCGACGGCATGCTCTTCCCCTCCATCTGCGACGTCATCCGCAATCTCTCGGGCATGTGGTCGATGATTTTCCCCGACCGCTACGTGCACTACGTCGACGTTCCGCAGAACTTCGACGTAGCGGTCGGCGGAAAATTCTGGCGGCGCGAGCTGGAGACGTTGCGAACCGATTTCGCGCGCCTCTCCGGCGTGGCCATCGACGACGACGCGCTGCGCGCGAGCATCGCCGTCTACAACGAGAATCGCCACGTCATTCGCGATCTCTACCGCGCACGCAGCGAGCGGCCGTGGATCTTCCCGATGTCGGAGGTCTACTACATCCTGCGAGCGGGGAACGTGCTGCCGCCCGAGGAGCACACGGCCATGCTCCGCGAGTACCTCGTCCTTGCGCCCGGCGAATCCGATCGGCGCGATCAGGACCGCAGCAGGGTCGTTCTCGCCGGAATGTTTTGCGAGCAGCCGCCGCACGGCCTGGTGCTGACGCTCGAGCGTGCCGGTTGCTACGTCGTCGACGATGACTTCCTCCTCGGCCTTCGCTGGCTGCAGGATGACGTCACCACCACCGGCGATCCGCTCGACGCCCTCGTCGATGCCTATCTGAATCACAGCGCCATGAGCGCGTCGCGCTACGCGCCCGACGGCGACCGTGGACGCTGGCTGATCGACTCCGTCGCGCGCAACCGCGCCGAGGGGGTCATCTTCGCCGCGCCGAGCTTCTGTGATCCGGCGCTGCTCGATCAGCCGATGCTCGTCACCGCGCTCGACCGCAAAGGCATCCCGCACACGGAGTTCAAGTATGCCGAGGATACCGGCCAGTTCGCCGTGATCCGCGAGCAGGCAGGCACCTTCTCCGATTCGATTCGTTTGTGGAGCGAAGCATGAGCGCCGTTCGCAAAGAAGACTCGATGCTGCTGCAGAAGCAGATGATGTCCGATCACTACGATCGTCTGGCCTCGGCGCACGACGAGGGACGAAAAGTGGTCTACACGTTCGTGCCGGGAAACCTCAACGAGCTCGTTCGCTCCTTCGGCCTTCTCCCCGTGCTTCCGGAAATCAACGCGCTGCAGTCGGGACTGCGCAAAAAGTCCGGCGAGTACATCGCCGAGGCGGAGAAGAACGGGCACAGCGAAGACGTCTGCACCTACGTCAAGTGCGACATCGGCATGTTGAAGAAGGGGAACATCGGACCGACAGGTACACAACTGCCGAAACCCGATCTTCTCCTCCTCTCGTACACCGGCTGCTTCACCTTCCTGAAGTGGTTCGAGCTGCTGCGGGAAGAGTACGGCGATGTGCCGGTGGCGATGCTGCACGTTCCGTATCAGGCGAATGGCCGCATCGAGCCGCACCAGCGCGACTACGTCGTGCAGCAGATGCGGACCGAGGTCATCCCGAAGCTGGAGCAGGTCAGCGGCCGGGCGTACGACGAGGATCGCCTGCGCGAAATGCTCCGCCTCTCCGCGCGTGCCGAGGATGACCTGGTCTGGACGCTGGAAAGCGCGAAGCGCACACCGTCGCCGATCGACGCCTACTTCGGCGGCGTCCACTACATCGGTCCGATCTTCAGCGCGTTCCGCGGCACGCAGGGAGCGGTCGACTACTACACGGCGTTGCGCGCGGAAGTGCAGGAGCGCCTCGACGCCGGACAGGGACCGGTAACCCCCGAGGGGCCGATGGGAACCGAGAAATACAGGCTCGTCGTCGAAGGGCCGCCGAACTGGACCAGCTTCCGTGAGTTCTGGAAGATGTTCTACGACGAAGGGGCCGTATTCGTGGCCAGTACGTACACGAAAGTCGGCGGCCTCTACGACCGCGGCTTCCGCCACGATCCCGACCATCCGCTGGAGACGCTGGCCGATTACTGCCTCGGCTGCTACACGAACCTCGGGCTGCCGACGCGCGTCGATCTGCTCGAGCAGTACATCAACGATTACAACGCCGACGGATTTCTCGTCAACAGCGTCAAGAGCTGCAACTCCTTCAGTGTCGGACAACTGATGATGCTGCGGCAGCTCGAGGAGCGCACCGGAGTGCCGGGCGTCTTCATCGAGAACGATCTCGTCGATCCGCGCTACTTCTCCGCCGCGAACATCAAGAACCGGATCGAGAGCTACCTGCAGATGCTCGATCAGAAACGGGGAAAAGCCGCATGATCGACGTCTTCGTCGGCATCGACCTCGGATCGACGACGACCAAGGCGGTCGTGCTCGATAACGACGGCAACGTCATCGGCCGCGGCATCACCAACAGCCGCAGCAACTATGACGTGGCCGCGCTGATCGTGCGCGAAGAGGCGTTCGTCAGGACGCGCTTCACCCTCGTCGAGCGCAGCATCGGCGTCGATGCCGGCGTCATCAGCGCGCTGGAGCGGAACCTCAAACTGCAGCAGCACCTGGAGCTGCTGGCCCGCCTGCAGGAGGCGATGTCGATGCTCGCCGCCGGCCCGAAACATCGCGGGCACGCCGGCGACCTCAAGACGCGTCTCGATGAGATCGCCGCCGGCATGGAGCCGCTGGCGCGGCAGCACTTCGCTGCCGGCGCGACGCGCAGGAGCGACTTCTTCCGCGACCTCGCCGCCGCCGACTACATGCATCTCGCCGAGCAGCTCGCCGATCCAAAACACATCGCCTTCGATGTGCTCTGCGGCGTGTTCGACGCGGCCATCCTGGCCGTCGAGAACCTTCCGGTCGAACATGCCTTCGAGCGCCACATCGGCGCCGCGCTCGAAGCGACGCTGGCCGAACATCCGGACTGCGATGCCGATGGATTGCGCAGGGCGGTCGAAGAGGCGCGCGGCGAGGAGCTCGTCGAATTGGAGACGGTCGGCACCGGCTACGGCCGCGCGCGTCTGCCCTTCCCGAAGGAACAGATCCGCAGCGAGATCCTCTGCCACGGACTCGGGGCACACGCGATGTTCCCCGAGACGCGCACGGTGCTCGACATCGGCGGCCAGGACACGAAAGCGATCCAGGTCGATGCCAGCGGGATCGTCACCAGCTTCCAGATGAACGACCGTTGCGCCGCGGGATGCGGCCGCTACCTCGGCTATATCGCCGATGAGATGAACCTGGCGCTGCACGAGCTCGGGCCACTGGCGCAGGAGAGCCGTACGCGCGTGAAGATCAACAGCACCTGCACGGTCTTCGCCGGCGCGGAGCTGCGCGAGCGCCTGTCGTTGGGGCAGAAGCGCGAAGACATCCTCTCCGGACTCCACCGCGCCATCATCCTCCGGGCCATGTCGCTCCTGGCGCGGTCGGGAGGGATCAACGATCAACTCACCTTCACCGGCGGCGTGGCCAGAAATCCGGCCGCCGTGGCCGCGCTGCGGGATCTGGTCGGTGAAAACTACGGCGCGCGCACGATCAACACCTCGCCGGACTCGATCTACACCGGCTCGCTCGGCGCGGCACTCTTCGCGCTGCGCGCGGCGGAAAGGAAAGCAGCATGATCGTCACCGCCGGCATGGACGTCGGATCGAGCAGTGTGAAGACCGCCGTGGTGGTGGACGACAAACCGATCGCCCTGCGTACCGACCGTATCCGCCGCCGCGACCTGCGCAAAGTCATCGAAGAGTCCTACGAGGCGGTGCTTGCCGATGCCGGCGTACAGCGGAGCGACGTGGCCTACCTGGCCACGACCGGCGAAGGAGAGCTGGTCGAGTTCCGGCGCGGCCACTTTTACGGCATGACCACGCACGCGCGCGGCGCCGTCTTCCTGATGCCGGGAACGGAGTCCGCCCTCGACATCGGGGCACTCCACGCGCGGGCGATGAAGTTCGACGCCAGAAGCCGCGTGCTGGCCTACCGGATGACGAACCAGTGCGCCTCCGGCTCCGGCCAGTTCCTCGAGAACGTGTCGCGCTACCTCGGCATCACCCTCGAGGACATCGGCCCGCTTTCGTGCAGTGCGAACAATCCCGAGCTGGTCAGCAGCATCTGCGCCGTGCTCGCGGAGACCGATGTGATCAATATGGTCAGCCGCGGCATCCAGACGCAGGACATCCTCAAAGGCATCCACGTCTCGATGGCCGGCCGCTATCTGAAACTGCTCCGCGCGATCGGTGCCGAGGGTCAGGTGGCGATCACAGGCGGACTATCAGCCGACGTCGGACTGGCAAAAGCGCTTCGGGAAAAGATCGCCGAAGAGAAACTGGCCATGGAAGTCGTGACCGATGATCGCGCCATCTACGCCGGCGCGATCGGCGCCGCGCTCTGGGGCGCATACCGGCACAACGTCCTGGCGCGGCGGAGCGCTGCGTGAACGACGTCGCCGTCGTCACCGGCGGCTCGGGAGGGATCGGCCTGGCCATCATGGCGGCGCTAGGCGAAGCCGGCGCCACCGTAATCAGCCTCGACCTCGCGCCGCCTTCCAGCGGTCTGTGGCTCGAATGCGATGTACGCGACGACGCATCGGTGGCGGGCGCGGTCGCGAACGTCGTATCGATGCATGGACGCATCGACGTCGCCGCTCACGCCGCCGGCATCGCGCGCGATGCCGTGGTCTGGAAACTCGCTGCCGGCGATTGGGACCTCGTCCACGAGGTGAATCTGCGCGGCGCATTCTTCCTCCTACGCCATGTCATCCCTGTCATGCGCAGCGGCGGTTCGGGGAGGGTGATCCTGATCGGGTCGATCAACGGATCGCGCGGCAAGTTCGGAGCATCCGCCTACGCCGCCAGCAAAGCCGGCCTGATCGGACTGGCCAAGAGCGTGAGCCGCGAGACCGGCCGCTTCGGCATCCGCGTGAATGTGGTCGAGCCGGGTTGGGTACGCACGCCGATGACGGAGGCGCTCCCCGGCGAGCTCCGCCAGCGCGCTCTCGACGAAACCCTCCTCGGCGAGCTGGTCGAGCCCGAGGACATCGCCGCCGCCGTCACCTACCTCGCCGGCCCCGGCGGAAGACGCATCACGGGCCAGATCCTGCGCGTGGATGCGGGACAGTACGTGTAGAGGAGAGGTCAATCGGCTTTTCTGAGCAGAGGTGCCGAAGGCGGAGCCCCGACGGAGAGCGGGCGTCTCGCCTGCTCCCGCCGTGGCGTCTCGCCCGGCGGTGGGTCCCACCGACAAGCAGGGTTGAACCTGAAAAAGCGGGCGGAGACCTCGCCGTCTCTCTCCAACATTTACGTTCGCCTTCGTCCCCACCGCGGGGCGAGACGCCCGTCGGGAGCAGGCGCGGACGCCAGCTCTCCCGTTCGAAGCGCGAATGGGAAATGGCGGACGTCGAGCCTTACGCCATCGCCGTCACCTACCTCGCCGGCCCCGGCGGCCGCCGCATCACCGGCCAGATCCTGCGCGTGGACACGGGGCAGTACGTGTGGCGAGATTATCATGCCATACTTGGCTGCAGGTTTGTCTGAAACAACGGCTTGGTACGCCACTACCGTTGCAGCTTGACACCGATTCCGTAGTCTGGGTCGATCGAGGCCGATATATCATTGCCTTTAGCCGTGAAAGAGTTTCATGGTGTTGCGCGAATCCTCGCCGCTCTTTTGCGGGCTCTTCGAAGGATTCCCAAGTTCGATGAAGCGATCGATCGGCTTCAACGGGTTCTGTTGAATCCAGTTGTAGTGAGATTGGTTCAGGATCCAGCCGATCCCGATCTGGACAAAGCGCTCCAGCTTTATGAAAAACGTATCCCGGATTATCAAGCCTTCGAACCTTCAGATATCATTAGATGGCTGAGAGATGATCTGGAGGGCCGTAAACTAAAATCGGCTCCGTCAACGGATTGGTTTCTAGTGGCAAAGTATCGTCGGCAATTAGGCGGTTTCATGCTGTTTCACTACTTCCCAAAGCATCGCCTGGCATTCGTCGCCTACATGGTCGTAGCAAACACGCCCGGCGCGCCCCCAAACGCCGTATCAGCGAACCTCTGCGGCACAGTCTCGCGGCTGCTGAGGACCAGAAAGGAATTAAGGGGTTGCGCCAGACTGATCCTCGAGGTCGAAGATCCTCGGAAAGAAAAGAGCGCCAAAAAACAGGATGAGTGTCTTGCTCGAGTGAGACGATTCTGCACCCTTGCCGAGATGCAGGGACTCTCAATGCGCGCACTAGATATTGACTACGTACAACCGAAGCTTTCGATGGGGGATAGCGTCAGTGTTGAGCGGCCGCTTCTGCTGATGTCAGCACGAACTTGGCAAGCGAAGGTCTCCGCCGAAATCGATCGCATGGAGGTCGAGCAGATTCTCTCGTTCATCTACACAGATCTCTATCCTGAGGGCTATTCGACTGACTCACTAGAGAATACGGCGTACCGCGAATACTGCTCAGGACTCAGGGACAGGACGATTTCGTCACTCCCCAGCCCAATTCGATCACTAAGCTGTGCCGAGCTAGTTTCCCAAGTGCGAAACATGAGGCATAAGAAATCCGACGCTCGTTAGGGCAAACGAGTAAGAAAAACCATTAGTTCCCCAATCGGTGGATCAGTTGATGTAAGGCGAGCCGGAGAACTCTTCGAGTGAATGTCGTCGAGCCGGGATGGGTACGCATGCCGATGACAGAGGCATTCCCCGGCGAGCTCCGCGAGCCCGCTCTCGATAAACCCTTCTCGGCGAACTCGTCGAGGCCGACGACATCTCCGCCGCCTTCACCTACCTGCCGGGCCCCGGCGACCTCCGCATCACTGGCCAGATACTCCGCATCGACGCAGGGCGGTAAGTGTAAAGGGGACGCTGACAGCCGGGACAAGTCGCATTAGAATCTCAGACTGACTTGTGAACTGTTCGATACCGTTTCTTCGGTCTCCCGGTCTTACTGTCTCCACCGTGGAACGCGCCTTCGCGAACCGGATCGAAGTCCTTCAAACTGGCAGAGAAACGCGCGAAAGGCGTCCGCGAGGCATTTGATACCCTGCTCTAGTATGATTCGGGACGCCAGATGCTTCTTACTAAAATGCAGGAAATCATCCGTAACGGCGAGAGCTGCGGTGTCGAGTTCAAACGCGCCGACGTCGATGGACAGAAGCTGGCCAGGGAGATCGTGGCCCTTGCGAACCTCAAAGACGGGCACGTTTTCCTCGGAGTCGAAGACGACGGCACCGTTTCCGGTCTCGTACGCGACACGCGAAAGACCGAAGAATGGGTGACAAACGTCTGCCGGGACTCGATCAACCCAGCGATCATCCCTTTCTGGGAAACGATCGTTTGGGACCAGAGCACCGATCAGCGAGTCGGCGTGATCACGATTGCCGCGAACGCCCCCGACAAACCGTACAGAGCGAGGCGGGGTGGCCACTGGATCACGATGATTCGTGTCGGCGCGACGTCGTACGAGGCGACGCGCGACGAAGAGATTCGTCTCTATCAGTCTTCAGGTCCGCTTCGATATGAGCTGCGAGCGGTGCCCGGCGCCAGTCTTGGAGACCTTGATCTGGAACGTTTGCAACAGTACTTCACGACGGTTCGACAACAGGACGCACCGGCGCTCGACGACGAGGTGGAGTGGGAGAACCTGCTCGTCAACGTGGAGTTGATGAGACGGGACACAGGACTCGCCGTGCCGACGATCGCGGGCATGCTGCTGTTTGGCAAGACGCCGCGCCGTCTTCTTCCGCAAAGCGGAATCAGGGCCATCGCGTATCAGACGGTGGAACGTGACTATGCCGCCGCTGAAGACTCTCTTCTAATCGGACCACTCCTGCCATTGTTGCGAGGAGAGGAGATTCAGGCGTCCGGAGTGATCGACGCAGCCATCGATTTTGCGCGTCGGCACTTGGTCGTGACAGCCGGTATCGACGACAACGGCCGGCGTCAGGACACCTGGTCCATTCCGCTTGAAGTGATTCGCGAAGCCCTCGTGAACGCGGTTGCCCATCGTGACTACTCACTTTGGACGATGGACATCGAGTTCAGCATTTTCCCTGACCGCGTGGAAGTGATTTCCCCAGGTCGCCTTCCGAACGGCATCTCGGTTTCGTCGATGAGGATTGGCTGCAGGGCATCCCGAAATGAGCTGATCAAAGAAACGCTTCGCGACTACCGGTTCATCGACGCACGCGGACTTGGTGTACCGCGCAAGTTGATCGCGATGATGCTGGAGTTCAACGGCACTGACCCCGATCTGATCGAAGAGGAGAATCGGTTCGTCGTCAGACTACGCCGAAGCTGAAGGGCCGCGACGGAATCCGAGGGCGCTGATTGACCGAAAAGCGCCCAATGCAATCCGCGTGAATGTGGAGGTCACATGGAATCCCGATTGGACTACCCGAAACTGGCGCCGGGCGGATATCGAGCGATGCTCGGCCTGGAAACCTACGTCCGGCAATGCGGGCTGGAGCCGGCGCTGCTCGAGCTGGTCAAGATCCGGGCATCCCAGATCAACGGATGCGCATACTGCCTCGATATGCACACAAAGGATGCGCGTGTCCTGGGCGAGAGCGAACAGCGCATCTACGCTCTCGATGCCTGGCGCGAAACACCGTTCTACAGCGCGCGCGAGCGCGCGGCGCTTGCCTGGACCGAATCGGTCACGCTCGTAGGTCGCGACCACGTGCCGGACGTGGCCTTCGAAGAGGTGTCCGCGCACTTCACCGAGATGGAGGTCGTGAATCTGACATGGGCTATCGTCACCATCAACAGCTGGAACCGCATTGCGATCGCCATGCGCTCCGTGCCGGGCAGTTATGAGCCGGCACACCGCGGTCAGGCAAGTGAATGAACAGACAGAAGAACAAGAAAATCAGATCAGGTTCTTCTGGAACGCGAACGCCACCGCTTCCACTTTGGAGTGCACTTCCAGCTTCTCCAGAATGTTCTGGATGTGACTGCGTGCGGTGAGCTGGGCGATGTGCAGGCGCTCGGCGATCTCGGGGGTGCTGCGGCCGGCGGCGAGCATTCCGAGCACCTCGACTTCACGGCTGGTCAGTTTGCGCGCGCGGACGTCGTTCGATTCACGGGCGGCCACGAGCCTCGGACGGGAAGCACTCGCGCCCGGCGGTTCGTGGGTCGTGTGCGTCTCGGTCGTCTCCGCGCTGGCGCGAAGCAGGTGCACGAGGAGGTAGTCGTCGGGGGCGCCGGCACGAAGCTGGAGGACGCTCACCTGGGTGACGACGTGCTGACTCTCTTTCGTGCGCAGGTTGAGGGAGAAGTTGCGCACGATCTCGCCGCGGTTGGCGATACGCATGACCGGACACTCGTCGGTGCAATAACGGTTGCCGAACGGGTCGCTGCCGCCGAGGAGACGATCGCAATGGCCACCCACAGCCTCGTCAGCGGTAAAGCCGAGCATCAGGCGAGCGGCGTCGTTCCAGAAAACGATGTGGTTGGTACGATCCGTCACGAAGACGGGGTCAGGGGATTGCTCGAGCGACTGAAACAGTAGCGCGAGCTCATCATTACGAGCTGCCAGGTTCAAAAGGGGTACCGTCCGTCCAAGGGTCGTGACGACTATCGCCACGATAGATTCTGCCCGGTCAGGGGCAGTATAGACTCGGTCGCCATCCTCGATGTCCTCTTTTGCACACTCTTCTACCGCACAGATTCGTCTGCGCGGTAGAACCCTCGCTGCGCCCCGTTGATGAGGCCTTGGGCAACCAACGCTGCGGCCGTGCCGCCTATCGGCGTAGCGAGCGGATGTAAAGCACCACGGCGTCGATGTGCCGGTCGTCGAGCGTGTGACCCCACGGCGGCATGAGGCTGGTCAGTCCCACACCGGCACCCCCTCGCCGGATAGCGTCGGCGAGATCGGCGTTCGACTTTCCTTTCTGGAACACCGGATCGCCGAGGTCGCGCGGGTGGGGATCGAGGCTGAAGGCGTTGAAGCCGTCGCCTGCGCCACTGTCGCCATGGCATCCGATGCAGTAGCTCTGATAGACCTGTTTGCCGAGCTGCAACTCGTACTGGGTCGGCGGCGGAACAGCGGCAGCGGACGCAGGGCGATTCGCGCGGCGGCACGACGACGCAAAGAGAAGAAGAATGACCGCGATCAGCAGAATGCGTCGTCTCATTTCACGGCCTCCTTCCCTGCCCCCGGCACGGGCGGCGCCGGCGCCTCAGCGAGCGTCTCCAGATACGCCGTCAGACGCAGCGCGTCGGTGTCGGTCATCCCGTAGTTGGGGCAGCGGACGTCGGCACGCCAGCGCTGCGGGTTTTGCAGGAAGCGGAAGACCCAGCCCGGCTTCAGCCGTGCGTGGGTCTCTGTCAACGGAGGCCCGTAATACCCTCCGTTCTTGCCGATGATGTGGCAGGAGCGGCAGCCGAATGTCGTGTACAGCCGTTCTCCCTCGGCCGTATCGCGATCCGACGCGGGACGGCCCGCGAATGGGTCGTCGGGCGTCGACGGATCGACGTAGATCATCGCGATGGCATCGGCCAGAAGCGCGGCCTCTTCCTTGGAGACTTTCAGGACCGGCATCCGCTCGGCGATGATCGGCCGGATCGAGTACGGCACGGCGAGATAGCGGACCAGCCAGTCGCGATTGACTTTGCTTCCCTCGAAGGTCAGCGGCGCCGTCGAGATGTCGCCTCCGCGGCTGCCGATCTGATGGCAGGAGAGGCAGCGATAGCGCGACATGATCTCGCCGACCGCCCCGGCCGGAACGATGGCGGCCTGCTGCGGCGGCGCCGAGTGGTAGGCATCCGGAACGGGAGTGGAAGGAATGGCCAGCAGCGCCGTGACGATGGCCCGTTTCTGCGCGGCGTCAAAGGCGAAGGTCGGCATCTTCAGGCCGGTGGCGAACGACCGAGGCGTGCTGATTTTCGCCTCCAGCCACGCCGGGAGCGTCCGCTTCAGATCGGTGCGCTTGCCGAAGTCCAGCGACGTAGCTTTCTTCTCGCCGATGCCGTAGAGATCGGGCCCGAACCGCTCCCCTTCCTTCATACCGCCGTGACAGGCGAAGCAGCCGGCGCTCTTGAAAAGCTTTTCTCCTTTTTCGGCGAACGTCTGATTGACGCGTAGCGGCACCAGGATGTTCGCCGGTGCGTCAAAGTCCCGCAGCTCGTCTTCGAACCAGGCCACGATGTCGCGCACATCCGCGTCCGTGAACGAGTACCGCGGCATGCGCGTCTGCGGATAGAACGCGTGCGGATCGCGGACGAAGGCGACCAGCCATCCGCGCGAGGCGCGCGAGGCGATCTTCCCCAGCTCCGGAGCGGAACCGTTCCCCTTGCCGTCGACCGTGTGACAGGAGATGCATCGCGATTCGGCGAAGAGAGTCTTGCCGCGTGCGGAGTCGCCGGGAGGCTCGGCTCCGGCCAGATCGATGGCGTGCTGCAACTGCGGAGGGACGGTACGGCCGAAGAGATAGTGCGACAGAGCCTTGATGTCGTCGCCGGTGAGCTGGAAGTTCGGCATGGTGGCGTTGGCGTCGACCGCCTTCGGATCGGTGAGCCAGCGCCGCAGCCACTCGGCGCCGGTCTTCATCGGCAGCGTGTCGAGCGGTGGCGCGTCGGCACGGAAGTCTTCGTGCCCGCGGGCTTTGTGACAGGCGAAGCAGTTCGATTTCGCCATCAGCGCGCGTCCGCTCGAAAGCGTCGGCGCGTCGCGAACGGCGTCGGCGTCATGGCAGCGTCCACATCCCGCCTCGACAAAGTCGGTGGGAAAGATCGGTGTAGTTGCATCGGGCGAGGTCCCGTGCGCGTCGGCTTGATCCGTTGCCAGTCCCTCCCCGCCGTGGCAGGCAGTGCATCCGAAGCGTTGGATGTCCTGCGGCGTATGGAAGGTCGGTGGATGCGTGCGAAACGGCTGCGGCGCGCCGGTCATGGCGGCGTCGGCAACGCCGAGGTGACAGGTCGTACATCGGTCGACGTGGTCGTTCAGCTCCGGAAGCCAGATCTGCTCGATGGCAATCGGACGGGAGGAGTACATCTCTCTCGCCTTCGCGCTCGTCGCGCGCGAAATCCCCAGAAGGCGAAACTGGCGCTGCAGCGCCCGGTAAGGCCGCAGCGCGTTCTTCACCGGCGAGAACGCCAGAACGATGAGGAAGACAAGGCTTGAGAACGCGAAGAGTCGTCGTAGCGTCACATCGGCCTCCTCATCCTCGCGGCGCGTCCATCCACGGCCAGACCCACATCCAGCCTGGACCACGGAAGAACGTTCCGATCACGGTCAGCACGACGGCGATCACGACGAACCAGGTCATGATCCATTCCGGCAGCGTCACGCCCCACAACCACTGCCAGCGGCTGCCCGCGCGCGCCCAGCTCGCCGCGAACATGGCCACGCCGATGATGACCGTCGGAATGACGATCGGCCAGCAACGGAACGCCACGAAGAGGATCGAAAGCAGGATGACGGACGCCGCGATCGTCGGAGCCTTCCATCGCGACGGCGTCGCCCACAGCGGCGCTCCTTCGAGATTGACGCGCCAGTAGGGAATGACCACCAGGCAGATGCCGACGAGCCCGGGCAACACCACTCCGGCCACGACCGGCGGAAAGTAGTGCAGCAATTCCTGAAGACCGAGGAAGTACCACGGCGCCTTGGCCGGATTCGGCGTCTCCACCGGATTGGCGATGCTCTCCAGCGGCGCGTTGAAGAGGATCGCCGCGAGCGAGAGCGCGATCACCACGATCTGAAACATGATGATCTCGCGCAGGATCAGGTGTGGAAACGTCATCACGTAACGTTCGTCGGTCTCGTGAACGGCCGGACGCCCATCCGGACGCACGAGCGCGACGCGCCAGGGATTCGCGAGCGGATCCTCCGAGTCGATGATCTCGATCGGTGTGGTCACGGCGTTCTCCTCTCGTCGTCAGGCGGCCCCTGCACTCCCCCATCCTTCCGCACTCGCCAGATGTGAACGGAGATGAGGAGCAGCAGCGCCACCGGCAGGACGACGCAGTGCAGCACATAAAACCGGAGCAGCGCGTTCTCCGAGACGATGTTGCCGCCGAGGAGGAAGAAGCGAACGCGCTCCCCGACCAGCGGCGCCTGCTTGGCCATATTCGTTCCGACCGAGACCCCCCAGAACGCGAGTTGGTCCCACGGCAGCAGGTAGCCCGTATACGACAGCAACAATGTGAGGAGCAGCAGCACCACCCCGACCACCCAGTTGAACTGGCGCGGCGGCCGGTAGGCGCGGTGGTAGAAGACGCGGAGCATGTGCAGGAAGGCCGAAAACACCATCAGATGGGCCGCCCAGCGGTGGAGGTTGCGCAGGAAGACGCCGTTGTCGACGACGTACTGCAGCTCCTTCATGTCGCGATACGCCTGCGGCACGGACGGGTGGTAATAAAACATCAGCAGGATGCCCGTGGCCACGAGAATGATCGTGGTGGCCAGCGTGATGCCGCCGAGCCAGAAGGTGTGCGTGAAACGAAGCGTCTTCTCCCGCACCTTCACCGGATGGACGTGCAGGAAGAGATTCTCGAAGATGATCAGCGATCGGTTGCGATTCGTCGGCGCGATGCCATGCCGGATCACCGACCGGTAGACGGACGTGTTGCGTACCCATTCCCCGACGGTCATGGCCTGAACACCTTTCCGTGCGCGATGACGATGCCGGTGTCGACGACGAGATTGCCATTCGCGTCCTGGCTGACGTCGAGCCACGGCAGCGGGCGCGGAGCTGGTCCGTGTGTGACGTTCCCTTCGAGATCGAAGCGGCTGCCATGGCAGGGGCAGGCAATCGCGCTTTCATCGGACTTGTATCGGGTGATGCAGCCGAGGTGCGTGCAGACGGCGGACAGCGCATAGATGCCGTTGGCCCCACCGATCACGAACGCTTTCTTCTCCTGATTGGGGACGACCACGCCGGGAGCGAAGTCGAGCGGAGAACCGGCCACGTACGTCGTCGGCGGCTCGAAAAGCACTTTCGGCTCGAGATAGTCGAGGGTCACGATGCCGGAGGCGACGGCGGCCACCGCGCAGGCTCCCACACCGATCTGCGTGAAGAAGTCGCGGCGGGTCGGAGTCTCCTCCTCAACCTCGGGACCGAACATTCCTTCCAGTTCAGGCAACGTCGCTCTCCTTTCGATGGAAGCTGCGCATGCTGATCGTCCCCACGGGACAGCGCATCGCGCAGAGACCGCAGCGGATGCAGACCTCTTCGTTCTTGAGCATCACGGAGCCCACCCACCGGTTCTCGAGAACGATCGGCGCAAGCTCGATGGCATCGGCCGGCAGCGAGATCACGCGCGCCGCGGGGACGATGGAGATGCAGTGCTCGGGACAGATGTCCTGGCAGCCGCCGCAGAGGATGCATTCGGTCCCCGCGGCGGCGTTCTGATCGAAGATCGTGTTGGTCCAGCAGCGGAGGCAGCGGCTTCCCTCGCGCCGCGCCGTGTGTTCACTGAAGCACTCCTCGACTTCGGCGATGCCGATACGCCGCGCCAGCGGCCGCGAGGGGGGCTTCTGACGGGGGATCCCTTCGAAGTCGAGCTCGCGATCCCAACGCGGCTCGATGATGACCTCGACGGATGTGTCGTCACTGGCGCGGGGCTCTCCCCGCAGCAGGGTGTCGATCGATTTCGCGGCGCGCTTGCCGTCCGCCACCGCGCTGATGGCGATGCGCGGCCCGAAGGCGGCGTCGCCGCCGGCGAAGATACCGGGCGCGGTGGTGGCCAGCGTGTCGGGGTCGATGATGATCCGCCCGCCGCGCGTCTCCACGCCGTCCTCGGCTTGCAGGAATGCGAAGTCGCCCGTCTGGCCGATGGCCACGATCACGGTGTCGGCCTCGATGATCGTCTCCGACCCCGCGGTGTACTTCGGATCGAAGCGCCCGCTCTCGTCGAAGACGCGCGACACGCGGAGGAACTCGACCCCCGTGACCACACCGTTCGCGCCGACGATCCGCTTGGGGCCGAGCCGGTAGGCGAAGCGGATTCCTTCGATCGAGGCCTCGTCCACTTCATCCTTCGCGGCAGGCATCTCGCTCTCCGACTCCAGGCAGCAGACGGTGACGTCGCGCGCGCCGAAACGGACCGCGCTGCGCGCCACATCCATGGCCTGTACGATCGAGAGGTTGCGCTGCATGTTCGTCTGCTCGCCCCCGCGCGCCGCCGTGCGGGCCACGTCGAGGGCCACGTTGCCCCCTCCGATCACGATGACCTTCTTCCCCATCTCGACCTTGTAGCCGAGGTTGATGTTGAGGAGATAGTCGATGCCACGGAGCACCCCGTCGAGCTCGAGCCCCTCAATGGCCAGCTCGCGGCTCTTCATCGAGCCGACGCCGAGGAAGATGGCCGAGAAACCGTCGGCCTTCAGCTGCGAAAGGGTGAGGTCTTTCCCGATGCGGACGTTCGTCTTCAGCTCGACGCCGAGCGAGAGGATGGCGTTGATCTCGAGTTGAATCAGCGCGCGCGGCAGGCGGTATTCGGGAACGCCGAGTCGCAGCATCCCGCCGGCCACCGGCGCGGCTTCGAAGATCGTGGCGTGATAGCCGAGAAGGGCCAGATCGTGCGCGCAGGCCAGACCGGCCGGACCGGAGCCGATGATGGCCACTTTCTCCGGGTAGCGATTGGTTCGATCGCCGTAGATCTCGGTGAGCACCGAGAAGTCCAGCATGCTCTCCACGCCGAACTTCTCGGTGACGAAACGCTTCAGGGCCCGGATCGAGATCGGCGCATCGATCTCACCGCGGCGGCAGACCGCCTCGCAAGGAGCGGCGCAGATGCGCCCGCAGATCGACGCAAGGGGGTTCGGTCTGCGGGCGACCGCGTACGCTTCCCGAAAGCGCCCTTGCGCAATCAGGGTCACGTACTTCCCGGCTTCCGTGTGGACAGGACAAGCCTGTTTGCACGGGAAGTTACGCTCCAGCCACTCCTGATTGTGCTCGGCGCCGCTCATGGCTCACTTTGCGATCTGGAAATCTGCCTCGGTCGCGCCCTTCACTGTGACGCTCTTGGTGGCCGCCTTCAGCTTCGGATGCCACACCTTCACCGTGTACGTCCCGTCGGGAACGTCTTTGATGTCATACGAGCCGTCGGCCGCCGTCACGGCGAAGTACGGGGTCGGCAGCGCGGCCACGTAGCCCTCCATCTCCGAATGGACCTTGCACAGCAGCGACGCAAAGCATTCCTTCTTGAAGGTGAAGCTTTTCGACTGACCCTGCGGCCACGTGCCCAGGTTGAACTTATCGGCGCAGGCGTCCGGCGAGAAGACGTTGTGGAGCACGGCGTCGGAGTTGAGGAATTCGACCGTCGTGCCGGTCACGACCGCCAGCACCTTCGGCGTGAACTGCATGTTTTTCTGATCGATCTTTGCGTGCGCCGCGGGCGGGGGGAAGGTCTTCCCCGCGATCTTGTCGACGTAGACGATGGCGTCGGCGGAGTTGCGGACGCCGTGAGCGGCGACCTTGCCGTGAATGTCGCCGGCCATGAGCGGCAGGGCTACGAATGCGATGAGCGATGCGATAGCAGCTTTCATGAAGATCTCCTTGTCAGAAATGTGGTCAGAAGGCGAAGCGGAGGATGGTCGAGAGTTGATAGTTCTTCGACTCGCGCAGGTCGCGCCGGTACTCGACCATCGTCTTCACGTTGGCGTAGAAGAAGTAGGCCATGCTGACGTTGAGTGCGCGAAGAGACTTGACTCCCGCCGCTCCGGGCGGCGAAACGCTCTCATACCGAAGAGATGCCTGAAGCGGCGGCAGGATTACGTAATCCGATTGAATGAACCAGGAGTTGTAGCGGAAGCTCTGCGCATTGGTGAGAGTTCCGGCAGCGTTGAACGTGTCCAGGCGATCCCGCCCGCTCATCGCCACGCCGAAGACATTGAGGTCGTCGTAGTACCAGGAGGCGAAGAGCCCCGCGCGGTTGAAGGTGCGATCCTGAACATTCACGGTGGCCCCGGTATCGTCGGTGATTGGGAAATCGACGCCACGGCCGTTGCCGTGATAACCGAGAACGCCGACGCGGAACGATCGCTCCCTCCAGTTTTCCGGCGGCAGCGTCACACCCGTGGAATCGCCGTCGAGCCCCATTCCGCCGAACTTGTAATCGACACGGGCGTAGACGTCCTTGCTGGCGTTGCCGTCGACATTGCCGCTGGCGGAGGGGCCGAGGCCGTTGACAACGCCCACGGTGTAGAACCAGCGGTGCTTGGCTACCCCGTACAACTCGATTCCCTTCACGTTCACCGGAAGGCTGACGGCGCCCGAATCGGAGAGCCCCGTCCCGCCGTGCAATCCGATGGGATTGAAGGCGAAAAGATTGTCGACGCCGTTATCGGTCGACAACCACATCTCATGGAACCCGTCGTCGAGGTCGGCCGCGAACTTGCCGATTTTGATGTTGAACAGGTGCTCGGGCCCGATGAACGATCCCGCCTGCAGGTGCATGCGCTCGATCTCGGTGGAGCTGCTGCCGTCCGGGTTCTCGGACCAGGTGACCTCGCCGAGAAAGCTCATGTGCTCGCCGAGAGTGCCGCCGGCGAAGAGATTCGCCTCCTGCGGAAAGTGAAAGTCGTTGTGCACGATCGTATGACCGGTGTCATCGAGTGACGATGCATAAACGCTGGCCATCTTCACGTTGATCGCGAGCGGCACCTGTCCGGGGAGATCGCTCGGATAGATCGCGTTCGGCCACATTTTCTTGTACGCCTCGGCGCCAAGGCTCACCGGCTTGATCTTGATCTGCTCCTCGGTTTCCTTCGGCATGCGATAGCCGTTGAGCCGGAAGGCCTCGCCGAACGGATTCAGCTTCGGAAATCCGGTGTGGCAGGTCTGGCAGGACGTCTCGTACTTACGGGCAAACGCCGGAATCGCACTCGCTGAAGGAACGACGAGGACTGAGACCACGACCGCCAACAGAAGACACACGAGGCTGAGTCGCCCCCGATGCATGCTCATGACTTCTCCTTTTGCACGCACCGACGATGATCTTCCGCGCCGCGAAGCTCCATCCCGCAACCGCAGGGGATCGCCTCATGTGTTTGAGGGAGAGGCACAATCACCTTGCCCCCCGCGCAGGATCGGGATAGAACAGCAGGATGGGAAAACGTTCGAGGCACCGCGACGCGAAAAGCGCACGAGTGCGTCTCG
>JADGNY010000124.1 GCA_017883235.1 Thermoanaerobaculia bacterium
GCGCAGTCGCTTTCCAGGGCGGTGCTCGACGAGATCCGGCACGAGCATCATCTCGACGAATCGCTGTTCCGGCAGTACGTCTGGTGGCTGCGCGGGATCGTGACGCTCGACTTCGGAAACTCCTTCATCGATCACCGGCTGGTCACGGAACGGATCGCGGAGAAGATGCCGAATACGATCCTCCTCAACGGCATCGCCTTCCTCGTGGCCGCGCTGCTCGGCGTCCCGATCGGGTTATGGAGCGCGGCACGGTCCGGACGGCCGATCGAGCGAGCCTCCGCGGTGACCACGTTTCTCCTCTACTCGCTGCCGAGCTTCTGGGTTGCGCTGCTACTGATGCAGTTCTTTTCGGTACGGCTGAACCTCCTACCGCTCTTCGGAATGACCTCCGACGACTATCTCGACCTCAACGCGGCGATGAAACTGGCCGACCGGGCCAAACATCTCGTCCTTCCGGTGGTGACGCTGGCGTATGCGCAGTTGGCCATCTTCGCGCGCTTTTCGAAGTCGGCGTTGACGGAGGTGATCCGCCAGGACTACATCGTCACCGCCAGAGCGAAGGGGGCCACCTCGGGTGCCGTGCTTTGGCACCACGCCTTTCGCAATGCGCTGATTCCGCTCATCACGCTCCTCGGCCTCACGCTGCCGTATCTCATCTCGGGGAGCGTGATCGTCGAGCAGATCTTCCAGTGGGATGGGATCGGGCGGCTCTACTTCGAAGCCATCCTGACGCGCGACTATCCGACCGTCCTCGGCCTTTCGGTGGCAACGGCGGTGGCCACCCTCATCGCCAGTCTGGTCGCCGATCTCCTCTACGCCGCGGCGGATCCGCGCATCCGGCTGGAGAGGCAATGACGAGAGCAGCCGGCGGGATGTGGACGATCACCTGGCGCCGTTTCCGGCGGAGCAGGCTGGCCGTCATCGCACTGCTGTACGTCGGCTTCGTTGCGCTGCTGGCCATTGCCGCGCCGATCATTGCCAGCTCATCGAAATCGCTGATTCCCTTCGGGCCGAATGACGTCGATGCCGCCAACCGGCTTCATCCTCCCGACGCGCAGCATCGTTTCGGCACTGACGAATTGGGCAGAGATGTCCTGGCGCGGATGATCCACGGCGCACGCGTGTCGCTGACCGTGGGCGTGCTGGCGACGGCGATGGCGCTCATCGTCGGCTCATTCCTCGGTGCGATGGCCGGTTACTACGGCGGCGCGGTCGACTGGCTGGTCTCGCGCCTGATCGAGGTCGTGCTCTGCTTCCCGCTTTTGTTCCTGGCGCTGGCCATCGTGGCGTTTTTCGGCCCCTCGGTCTGGACGATCATGATCGCCCTCGGCCTGACGACATGGACGAGCGAGGCGCGCTTCGTCCGCGGCGAGTTTCTGCGCATCCGCGAGATGGAGTTCGCCTACGCGGCGCGCGCCAGCGGCGCCCGCGACGCCCGCATCATCTTCCGCCATCTTCTGCCGAACGCGCTGGCACCGGTGCTGGTCTCGGCCAGTTTCGGCGTGGCCTACGCCATCCTCACCGAGTCGGCGCTCTCATTCCTCGGGCTCGGCGTTCCGCTGCCGACGGCGACCTGGGGAAGCATCCTGGCCTCGGCGAAGGAGTTCATCGAGTACGCCTGGTGGCTGGTGGTCTTCCCGGGGGTGGCCATCTTTCTGACGGTGGCCGCCTTCAACATCATCGGCGACCGCTTTCGCGACGCGCTGGACCCGCGCAGCGAATAGGCCGCATTCAAGCGTTTTTCAGGTTGAACCCTGCTGTTGGCGTGACCCACCGGCGCGGAGAGCGGGCATCCTGCCTGCTCCCGGCGGGCGTCTCGCCCGACGGTGGGGACGAACGTAAACGTAACTGTTGGGCAACGACGCCGACGCCCCGATTCGCGTTTTTCAGGTTCCCCGCGGCTGTCGGGCACAAACGCGGATGGGGACAGGCCGCCGTTTTGGCCAGACATTTACGCTCTCCTTCGTCCCCACCGTCGGGCGAGACGCCCGCCGGGAGCAGGCAAGATGCCCGCTCTCCGCGCCGGTGGTCGCCGTTCAGGCCATTGGTTAGCGTTAGCCGACAGTCACCGGCAGCCGCGCCTTCAACGATTCGAGCACGGTGGGCGGCACGAGCCGCGCGACGTCGCCGCCGAGGCGGAAGACCTCTTTGACGAGACGCGAGGAGACGTAGGTGTACTCGACGGCGGGCAGCATGAAGATGGTCTCGATCTGCGGATGGAGCTCGCGGTTCATCAGCGCCATCTGCAACTCGTACTCGTAGTCCGATACGGCGCGGATGCCGCGCACGACGACGTTTGCATCGACACGGCGCATGAAGTCGACGAGGAGTCCCGAGAACGAATGGACCTCGACGTTGGGAACGCCGGCGGTGCAGCGGGCGATCAGGTCCATCCGCTCGCCGACGCTGAAGAGGGGAGCCTTCCCTTCATTCTCCAGCACCGCCACGAGGAATCGATCGAAGAGCCGCGCCCCGCGATGGATGATGTCGAGATGCCCGTTCGTCAACGGATCGAAAGAGCCGGGATAGATGGCTGTGCGCATCGAAGCAGGATGGTAGCTGAAAACGGGAGTCGGGGGTCGGGGGTCGGGAGTCGCAGCAAAGCTCCCAACTCTCCGACACCCGACACCCGACACCCGATTTCAATGGTCAACGTCTTGACGATCGGCCCATACGAACCTAAGATGAAGAGGATTCGAGTGACAACGGAAGCGGGAGGGTGTGAGTGATGCGACAGCGATTGGAGATCAAGCGCTCGAATTCCATGAGCAACAGCCGGCTTCTCTCCACGATCCGCAATTACCTGCCTGGCGCCTGGATCGCGCCGAAGAACAATGAGCTGATCACGCTCTACCGACTTCGTTATCGGATGGCGCTCGAAGAGCTGAAGTACGACGCCGCGCTGATCTTCCTCAACAAGATCCTGGAGCTCGATCCTCTCAACGCCGAGGTCAAGCTGTGCAAGGGGGAGATCTACCACCGCTGTCTGCAGGACTATTCGCGGGCCGTCGAGCAGTACAACAAGGTCCTCCGGATCACCGGCGAGCAGGGGAACGAGGCCATCCGCCTTCGCGCACGCGCGGGGATGGCGGAGATCATGGAACTTCTCTCGTAACGCCTCAATCCGTGGCCATGTGAACGGCGACGACGGCCAGGATTCCTCCGGCCGCCAGAGTGGCCCCGGCGATGAAGAGCGTCGCCAGATGCGCGCGGATGGCGGTCAGCGTTTGTCGAAGGTGACCGTCGCTCTTCCAAGTGCGCAGCAGCGTGGCGCAACCGATGACGAACGCTGCCAGCGGCATCATGATGAGGAAGACGTCGAGGGCCAGGAACGGGCGGAGGCTGAACCAGTCGACCAGGCGCTGGGCGGTGTGCGACGGTTCGTATTGCCGCGGCTGCGCGCTGCGGATGAAGAGTGCGGCCATGAACAGCGAGCCCGGCAGAACAAGGAGCCATTCGGTGGAGGCGATAGTGCGCTTGATTGCGTTCATGAGTACTTTGTAGTACAAAGTACGCGGCAGGTCAAGCCGGATGAATGCTACCCATCCTTCAGCGGTCCCGTTCCAGAACGAAGTCGAGCGCCAGCTCCAGCACTTCCTTGGCGGGCGAATCGGCGAACGGCTCGAGCGCGGTGCGAGCCCGGTTGGCGTAGTCGCGGGCGATGGCCCGGGTCTCGTCGAGCGTCTCGTATTTGCGGACCAGAGCCAGCATCTCGGCGGGATCGATCCCGTCGAACGACTTCATGGCCGCGATGAGCGCAATCTTCTCGCGCTCGGCCGGCGTGGCGCGCGGCATGGCCAGGATCAAGGGCAGCGTCAGCTTCCCTTCCTTCAGATCCGACAGCGCCGGCTTGCCGAGTACCTCGGTGCTCGACGTGAAATCGAGGATGTCGTCGATGAGCTGGAAACAGATGCCGAGGTTCCGGCCGTAATCGAACAACGACTGGCCGAGCTCGGCCGGCTGATCGACCAAGTACGCGGGAATCTGGCAGCAGGTGCCGAAGAGCAGGGCGGTCTTTCGCTCGACGATGCTGAAGTAATCGTCTACCGAAAGATCGGCGCGCCCGTTCTGTTCGAGGGCGAGGATCTCTCCTTCGATCATCCTGATGGTCGTGGTCGACAGGAGCCGCAGCACGTCGAGATTGCCCTCGGCCAGGGCCATGGACATGGAGTGCATGAAGATGTAGTCGCCGACGAGAACGGTGAGGTTGTTTCCCCAGCGATAGTTGATCGACGTCCGTCCGCGCCGGACCTCCGCCTCGTCGATGATGTCGTCATGCACCAGCGTGGCGTTGTGGATGAATTCGACCACCGCTCCGTAGGTGACGTCGCGATGTCCTTCGTAACGCAGCATTTTCGCGACAAGGAGCAGTAGGGCAGGCCGGAGCCGCTTGCCGCCGCCGGCGAGAATGTGGTCGCCGACATCCTGGATGGTTTTGATCTTCGACTCGAAATTGCGAGCAAGCTCCTTTTCGACGAGCTGGAGCTTGGGGGCCACGAGATCGAGCAGGCGCTCGGCGCGCGTGAGCTGTTCGATCGGCGCGCTGCTGGGTAGGGGGGACGTCACGGCGAACAGAATAATCGAATTGGTCCGGAACCCTCAACCGCGATAGTTCGTGAACTGCAGGGGAATTCCGTAGTCGTTTGCCTTGACCACGGCCATGGCCTTCTGCAGATCGTCTTTGGCGCGGCCGGTGACGCGCACCTGTTCGCTCTGGATGGAGGCCTGCACTTTCAGTTTCGCCTCTTTGATGGCCTTGACGATTGCCTTTGCTTTCTCGATCTCAATTCCCTGAACGATCTTCGCCTTCTGCCTCACCGTCCCGCCCGCGGCCTGTTCCAGGGCGGCATACTCGAGCGCTTTGAGCGAGACGCCGCGTTTAACGAGCTTCGTCTCGAGGATGTCCTTGACGCTGCGCAGTTTTCCCTCGTCATCGCTCACGAGGACGATCTCCTCGGCGGTGAGCTCGATGGAGCTCTTGCTCCCTTTGAAGTCGAAGCGTTGCGCCAGCTCCTTCTGCGCCTGCTGCACGGCGTTCGAGACTTCCTGCATCTCGGTTTTCGACACGATGTCGAAGGAAAAATCCTGGGCCATGTCTGCCTCCGTCTACTGCTGAACGACTTCCACGCCTGCCGGCGGTGTGAAGCGAAAGAAATCGGGCCCGACCGCACGCCTGGTGAAGGCGGCAAAGTCGAACGTCGTCTCGTTGCCGTCGCGATCCGAGTAGGAGACGCGCTGGATGGCGTGGGTGGCCGTGGCGATGGTAATCGTGATATTGCGAATCATCGCCGAGGACTGGCGGGGCTGGAGCGTGGTGGTCACCGTACCGCCGTGCGCGGTCTCGCGGACGATGAAATGCCGGTCGCGCGCCGCCGGATCGCCGATGACGAGAAACGGAAGGTCGCCGCGGCGCTGTTCATCGATCGTGGTTACCGTCACCTGCTTTTCGGCGGGGAGGTAGAACCAGGACCGGTTGCCGTCGAAGACGAAGACCTTCTGCTCGGGCTGTGCGTAGCTCCAGCGCATCATCGGTAACGTTCCGAAGACGACACTGCCGCTGTCGACCTGGCTGTTCTTGAATCCCTTCGGTGTGAAGCGCTGCGTGAACTGAGCCTCGGTGCCGGCCAGCGCGGCAGCGGCGCGGTCGATCTCCGCGGCGGATGCGGCGTTTGCGAGTGTGAGCGTGAGCAGGAGAGTGGCGATTTTCATAGTTTAGGGTTGCTGCGTTGCTGAGTTTCTCGGTTGCTGGGTGTTAGGCGCAATCTTGCAACTCAGCAACCAAGCAACCCTGTGAAGCGCTACAACCTTTCGACTTCGATCGAGACGATCGCTGAATTGACGACGAAGATGCGGTCGTTCTTGCTCCGGTCGAGCGGAAAGAGGAAAAAGCCGTTGCGCTCGGGGTTGTACTGAGCGACGCCGCGGATCACTTCGCCATCGGCAAACTCAATTGCAATCGTGCTGCCGGATGCCGGCTCGAGCGCGTCGTCCTGTCCCGTGCGCGGGAAGAAGAGCGCCTTCAGTTCGGAGAACGGCAGCTCATCGTTCGCACCGTCGTCGCGCTTGACGCGGACGATCTGCTGGTCGACGTCGGTCTCGACGAGCGTGGCCCGCTCCGTACGTCCATCGCGATAGCGCAGTACGACTGTCGTAGTCGAATCCATCAGAAGAGTTCCAGCCCCCAGAGATCGTGGAGGTGAATGATACCTTCGACATGGCCCGATGTACCGGCGATGAAGATCGAAGTGATTTTGCGCTGTTCCATCCTCTGCAGGGCCGCGGAGGCGAGCTCGTTGCCATCGATCGTGACGGGGTGCGGCTTCATGCAGTCGGCCGCGGTTTTCTTGAGGATCTCCGTATCGCGCTGCAGCAGACGGCGCAAATCGCCGTCGGAGATGGCGCCGGCGAGGACTCCTTCCTCATCGACGACCGCCGTGATGCCGAAGCCTTTGGCCGACATCTCGTAGATCACGTCGTGCATCGGCGTCGATAACGGAACGATGGGAGTCTGCGCGCCGCCGTGCATCAGGTCGCGCACGCGCAGGAATCGCTTTCCGAGCTTTCCGCCGGGATGGAGAAACGCGAAGTCTTCCTCTTTGAAGCCCTTGCGCAGCAGAAGTGCCATTGCAAGGGCGTCGCCGAGGGCGAGCGTGGCGGTGGTCGAGGCGGTCGGCGCCAGGCCGAGCGGGCAGGCTTCCTTCGAGATCGCGGCGGAGAGGTGGTGGTCGGCCCCTTTTGCCAGCGACGACAGAGGGTTACCGGTGATGGCCACGATTTCCGCGCCGATCCTCTTGATGCTCGGTAGAAGGCGCAGCAACTCTTCGGTCTCGCCGGAGTTGGAGATGGCCAGGACGATGTCGCCGCGGACGATCATGCCGAGGTCGCCGTGAATGGCCTCGGCGGGATGCAGGAAGAATGACGGCGTACCGGTCGATGCCAGCGTGGCGCTGACCTTCTTGCAGATGATGCCCGACTTGCCGAGGCCCATCGTCACCACGCGGCCGGCCGATCCATTGATCAGTTCGACGACGTCGACGAAGGTGCTGTCGAGATGTTCGATGACTCCGAGAATCGCTGCCGACTCGACTTCCAGCACGCGCCGCGCCTCGGCGATGGCAGGGTGGACCTTCGCGTCACGAATGACGGCAGTTTTTCGGGGTTTGGACATCCGGCGGCTGATGGTATGCGAGGCGGGAGGTCTTCTCAATGTTTCCGAGCGTTCTGTTCCTGCGGCAAGAGAAGCGCGAGGAGCATCTCGCACACTGACGTTGGCACGCCGGCCTCCCGGCCCAGACGGACGGCCGCTCCAAGCTGGGCGTCGAGCTCGGACGGCTTGCCGTCGATGATGTCGCGCTGCAGCGACGAGGTGGCGTCCGCGTTGAGAGCGTCGAAACGGGCCAGTGTCCGTTCGACGGCCGCCTCGCCGCCGAGATCGACGCCCCGGGCCAGGGCAAGGGCGATGATCTCGCGAATGGCGCGCGTGGCCAGATCGCGCGTCTCCGGCATCGAGCGCCAGACGCCGATGGGCATGCGTGTCGCGGCACCGATCCCACTCATCGGCGCGATGAAGACGAACTTCGACCAGAGGGCGTGGTGAATGTCGGACGGTATGTCCGCCTGCACACCGGCGCGCAGACACTCGTCGCGAAGCTTTTCCACGCGCGCCGTGCGCCGGTTATCGAGCTCGCCGAACATGACAAACGGATCGGCGCCGGCGTGGCGGATGTGACCGGGCGCGGCGATGAAGCTGACGATGCCGCAGAGACCGCCGAGGACGTGCTCGCGGCCGAGAATGGCCGCGAGTTGATCGGGGGCGTCAATTCCGTTTTCGAGCGGGATGACCATGGTGTCGTCGCCGATCATCGGCGTGATCTGCGCGGCCGCTTCTTCGATCTGCCAGGCCTTGACGGTCACGAACACCGCATCGACCTTCCCGACGGCGGCCGGGTCGTCGGTGGCATGCGGCCGCTCGATGACAAAATCGCCCTTGATGCTGTCGATGCGGAGGCCGCGCGTCCGCAACGCTTCCAGAGTCGCGCCGCGGACGATGAAGACGACGTCGAGGCCGCCTTGAGCGAGCTTGCCGCCGAAGTAGCCGCCCACTCCGCCAGCACCGATGATCGCGATCCGCATAGTTTGGTTGCCTCAAAGCGTAGCGTATCGTTTCGTGTAAAATCCCGCACCTCTACGGTCGTTCCGGCGCAATCCTTGCCAGCTCACAAAACCTGATCCGTCGAGAGGACGAACGCATGACCGAAATCCTGACGCTACCCGTCGAGCCGAAGTCGGTGGTCTGGAACCCGCCGCCAGAGCAATTGCGGCGTTTTACCGAAGAAATGGGGAACTGCCGGAAAACCGAATTCGACAATGTCAACGTCGCCACCATGGTGGTGTCTCGTTCGAAGGGCTCGACGTTCGTCGCCACCGACACACCGGAGAATCATTCCGATCAGACCATCAGCCGTGCCGAATTCGATCGCATGGCCAGGCTGCAGAACGACTACATCCGGACGCGCGACATGCTCGTCGTCGATGGCTTCATCGGCAACGACCCGCATTTCCGCATTCCCGCGCGTCTGATCATCGAGAAGGCCAATGCGAACATCGCCGGCATGCAGCAGCACCTCTACTATCCGGCCACGCCGGCGGAGTTGGAGAGCTTCGAGCCGGCAGTCACCGTCATCTACACGCCCAATCTGAAGGCCGAGGGGTATCCGGAGGAGCGCCTCATCGCGGTCGACCTCGACAATTACATCACCCGCGTCTTCCACTCCGACTACTTCGGCGAGTCGAAGAAGGGTGGACTGCGGATGTGGAACAAGATCGTGTACGAGCGCGGCGGTCTGGCGCTGCACGCGGGCTGCAAAGTGATCCCGGTCGAGAGGGGCAACAAAGCCGGCCTCACCGTCGCTCTTATCGTGGGCCTGTCCGGCACCGGCAAGACGACCACGACGTTCACGAAGCAGAACAATTCCCAGCCGGTGCAGGATGACTTTTGCGCGCTGATGCCGGGCGGCAAGGTGTACGCGACCGAGAACGGCTGCTTTGCCAAGACCTTCGGACTCAATCCGAAGGACGAGCCGGCGATCTATCACGCCTGCGCGTCACCGCACGCCTATCTCGAGAATGTGTCGCAGGACGAGAGCGGCAGGATCGACTACTTCGACACGTCGTACACGCCAAACGGCCGGGCCGTGATCCGGATGGACGACGTGGCGGGGGCGTTCGATGCGCGCGAGGTCAACAACGTCGACTTCCTCCTCATCCTGAACCGCAATGAGAACATCATTCCGGCTGTGGCCAAACTCGAGGGTCCACTCGCCGCCGCATACTTCATGCTGGGGGAGACGAAGGGAACGAGCGCCGGCGGGGCGGCGGAGGCGGGCAAGTCACTGCGCGTACCGGGAACGAATCCCTTCTTCCCGCTGCTGCATGCATTTCAGGGCAATCGGATGCTGGAGCTGATGAAGGAAAGTCCGATGGACGTCTATCTGATGAACACCGGGCGGATTGGCGGCGAAGAGAAGGATGAGCGCTCGAAGAAGGTTCAAATCCAGCATTCGTCCGCGGTCGTGAAGGCGATCGCCGAGGGGACGATCACGTGGGAGAAGGATCCCGACTTCGGCTATCTCGTGGCGACGGCGGTCCCGGAGATCGACGACGCCGACTACTTGCAGCCAAAGAGGATGTACGAGCGGCAGGGGAGAAGCGATGAGTACCAGCAACTCGTCGAGAAGTACAACACCGACCGCCGTGCTTACCTGCGCCGGTGGAAGGGGCTGAGCGACGAGATCGTGAACGCAATATGACGCGGGAGTCGGAGGTCGGGGGTCTGATTTGTCATCCTGACGTGGAGCGTAGCGACACCGTCAGGATCTCCGGTTCGACCGCGCCGGCCCTGCCGATGGCAACTACCGAGCGGTCTGACCGGAGATCCTGACAGCGTTGCTGCGCTCCGCGTCAGGATGACAGCATCGACTCGACAAAATTGCGTTCCCGCCGTACTCTATCCATTGTTTCGACACAGCGGAGGAGATGGGATGCGATTCGGAGCGCTCGTTCCGGCAATGATCCTGGTCGGTAGTCTGGCGGCGCCGTCGCGCGCCGATACCTCCCCGGCTATCCCGTCGATTCCTTCGTCAGAAGCGCCCGTGGTCGCCCAGGGGCCGCCCATGGGAAAACAACTGCGCGTGCACGCTCCGCGCGGCCGGCGAACCGTCTCGGACTTCGACTCGCGCGTTCTGGCCTCGCTACTGGCGCTTCAGGCGCCGAGCGATTTCGACTTTGAAGTGCGCGCCGGCGACGTCTCCTGCAACGGCGGCACATGCACAGTGGCGCTGGCGATCAGACTTCCCGAGGCGCTGCCGCCGATGCGTCTGGCCATCGCCGTGGCGAATTCGCGAGGGGAGCTGTCGGAAGTGAAACACGCTGACTGCCTGGCCTCTATCTGCAGCGTCCAACTCGTGCTGGAGCGCGGCCGGAACACGATCTCGGTCGGTGTCGCGGACGGCCTGCTGCAGACGGCCGGCTTCGTTCTGACCAGCGTCGTTGCCTCGCCTCATCTGGAAGCGAGCAACCAGCGCAGGAGCGAGTGGTTCTGATTTGCGCATCCTGACGTGGAGCGTAGCGACACCGTCAGGATCTCCGGTTCGACCGCGCCGGCCCTGCCGATGGGCAACTACCGAGCGGTCTGACCGGAGATCCTGACAGCGTTGCTGCGCTCCGCGTCAGGATGACAGCTTCACGTCTCCACATTCAGGAACATGTAGATCGCCGCGATGGCGAACAGGATGTTGGCGCTCCATGCCGACAGCACCGCGGGTAGATTCCCCACCTCGCCGAACTTCGTGAAGACCGCGAAGACCATCCAGTAGAGGATGCCGAGGATCAGGCCGATACCGACACCGTAGAGGGCACCGCGCTTGCCGATGCGGAACGCGAACGGCAGCGCGATCAGTGCCATGACCAGGCTGATGAACGGCCACGACGTCTTCGTGTAGAGCTTCACGGTCAGTTCTTCGGCGGCGTAGCCCGACTTGCGGATCGTTTCGATGTACCGCCGCAACTGCGCGAAGGTCATCTGATCCGGTGCCCTGGCCTCGGTGGCGAAATCCTCGGGCCGCTCGCTGTAATAAAGGCGCAGCGGGCGGGTGATTGGCGCGTACGTCGAGCTGCCGTCGTCGCCGAAGGATCGCATCCAACCGTTCGAGAACGCCCAGCCCACACCATCCCATTTGGCGTGGTCGGCGTAAACGCGCCGCGTCAGGCGGAACTTCGTCGGATGAAATTCGAAGACCTGAACCTGCGTCAGCTCCTTCTCGTCGCGGTCGTAGGCGAGGAAGTTGATGAGGTAGCGGCCCTTGCCGAGGAACCAGAGCTTCTGCTGGTGCGGCGTGGGAATCGCGCGAACCGTTTTCTTGGCCTTGATCCTGTTCCGCAGCTCTTCGACTCGCTGATTCGAGTACGGGAGCACATAGTCGAGCTGCAGATACGCCAGCACGCTGATGGCCAGAGCAATTCCGACGATCGGCAGCGCCGCGCGGTAGAGGGACATCCCGCCCGACTTGAAGGCCGTGACCTCGTTGTTCTTCGAGAAAATACCGAACGTGACGAGCGTCGACACCAATACCGAGATGGGGAGCGTGTAGTTGAGGATCTGGAAGATCAGGAATCGGTAGTACGAGGCCACCGTGTGGAAGGCGATGTGATTCGTCCGGATGTCGCCGCTGAGGTCCGTGTAGTCGACGATGATGAAAAGCGCGGCGGTCGACACCAGCACAAGCATCAGAATCTTGAGAAACTCGCGCAGGATGTAGCGGTCGAGCGTATTCGGGAAGGTAATGTCGAACCGGCTGAGGATGGCCGGCTCGTCGGCGACGGCCGCTCCCGGTGTTCCCATCCTCCTTGCCTTGATCGCCTGGATGAGCTTGCGGACGATGCCGCCCTCGGAACGTTGAGCACCGGTATCCCGGTTGGCGCGAATCAGAAGGTAGATACCGATGGCGAGGAGTACGACGTTCGGCGCCCACATGGCCACCGCGGGACCGATCTTGCCGGTGTCGGCCAGATGCTCGCCGTTGTTGATCATCACGTAGTAGATGAGGATGATCGCGATACTTAAAGAGAAACCTGAGCTTTTGCCGCCACGCCGGTTCGTGATGCCGAGAGGCAACCCGAGAATGCCGAAGACGATGCACGCGAACGGAATCGCGAACATCTTGTTCATTTCGACCTTGGCGGCCCAGTAGGTCTCGCGAGCATCGGGATCGTGCGAGTACTGCGCCCATCGCGCCTGTTCCATCAACTCGCGGAAGGTCATCTCGCGGAGCGAACGCTGGTAACCGCCGTTGGAATCGCCGTACTTGTCCGGCAGACGCATCCGTTGCCCGACGTTGCTGTTCAGGTCGTATCGATCCGGTTTCTTTGGATCCCAGAGATGCGTCTCGGCGGTCTTGAGGTTCAGCCAGACCTGGTTGCTGGGCTTGAGGATCGACAGGTTGCCGAGCTCCGCGACGATGATCTTGTTGCTGGAGCGCTGCGGCAGGATGGACGGAGGTTGCGCGGCCTCCTGGCGCGCGGTCTGGAGCTGCTGGGCGATCGTCACCGGTCCGGTGCTGGTTCCGGTGCGGGTCTCGTCCGCCGTCCGGCTGTCGGCGACGAAGACGCCTTTCCATTGCAGCGTCTTCGGATCGACATCGTTCACGTAGATCGTGAGGTTTTCGTACTCGTCGTAGAAGACCCGCGGCTTGAGCTCTTTCTCGATCTGGGACGTGAAGATCTCGGACCGCAGCGCCGCGAACTCCGCGTTGCCGTGCGGCAGGACGAAGTTCATCAGATAGAGGTTGACGCAGAAGACCAGGAAGCTGAAAAGGAAGACCGGCCGGTAGATGGTGCGCGTGGAGATGCCGAGGGCGCGCATGGCGATGATCTCGGAGTCGGACGAAAGACGCCCGACGGCGATCAGGATTCCGAACAGCAGCGACATCGGGACCGTCAGGACGACGATGTGCGGTAGTGAGAGGAACAGCAGCCGCCCGACGGTCGACGCCGGAAGGGATCGTTTGATGATCATCCCGGCGAAGTCGAAGAGGTTCTTCATCAGGATGATGAAGGTATAGAAGGCGAAGCCGAGAGCGGTCGGCCCGAGCATCTCCTTGAAGATGTAGCGCGTGAGGATCTTCATCGGTCGAATGGATTGTACGTGCTGGCTGGCCGCCGGGATCTGACGTCGGTTGAAAGGTTTCCACAGAGTCTACTAAGAGGTATTATGTTAATACACGTGTACGATTCGGCTCGCTGGCAATCTCGATGACGTCGGACAGGACGGCCGCTGCGGTCGGAAGCGATCCCGCTCCTTTCCCTTGGAACATCATCTCGCCAACCGCCCGCCCGCGGACCACAATGGCGTTGTTCTCGTCCCGGACGGCCGCCAAGGGATGAAACTCCGGAAGTTCCCGCCGCTCGACGCGCATCTCGACCCCGCCGGCAGCGCGCCTCGCGGTGGCCACATGCCGCACCACGCCTCTCCTTGCGCGCGCCTGCTCGACCTCGGCGCGCGTGACGTCGGCGATCCCGTGGACGCGCATCCGAACGACCTGAGGGCCGAAGGCCAGCTCGCCGAGGATGCGCAGCTTCTGCGCCGCATCGTCGCCGCCGACGTCGAGCGACGGGTCCGCCTCCGCGAACCCGCGCTCCTGCGCCAGCCGTAGCGCGTCGTCGAACTCCAGATCGTCTTGCTCCATCCGCGTCAGGATGTAGTTGCAGGTGCCGTTGAGAATGCCGCTGATCGATTCGATCCTGTCGCCGGCCAGTCCGTGACGCAGCGCGCGGATGATCGGAATCCCGCCACAGACGCTGGCCTCGAATCCAATCCGCACGTGGTTGCGCTCGGCCGTGGCGAACAATTCCCGCCCGGCTTCGGCCAGCAGCGCCTTGTTTGCCGTCACGACGTGGCGGCCGTTCGCCAGCGCACGCCGGACGAAGGCTCCGGCCGAATGAATGCCGCCGACCAGCTCGACGATGATGTCGCAGCCGTCGTCGATGATGTCGATTGCCGAGGTGCTGAAAAGCGCCGGATCGATGCCTGGCCGTGACTTGCCGGCGTCGCGCACCAGAATGCGCCGGACGGCAATGTCGACGCCGTCGCGCCCCCGGATGCGCTCCCGCTCACGCGCCAGGAGGTCGACGAAGCCGCGTCCGACCGTGCCACAGCCGAGGAGACCGATGTTTATCCGGCGCATGCAACCCTCCTCGGCGATGCCACTTCCGCCAGCGCCTGATCGAGATCGTCGATCAGATCGCGCACATCTTCAAGACCGACAGACAGCCGGATCAGACCGTCCGCAATTCCCACGCGGCGGCGCACCTCCGGCTCGACCGAGGCATGCGTCATCGTCGGCGGATGACAGAAGAGACTCTTCACGCTGCCCAGACTTTCCGCCAGGGTCCAGAGCCGAAGACGTTTCGAGAAGGCGATCGTTTCGTCGACGGACGCGTCGAGCTCGAACGAGACGATGGCACCGAATTCGGGATAGTGAACCTTGGCGATGCGGTCGTGCGCGCGGAGGTATTCGACCACTCCCCTTGCGTTCTCGCAATGCCGGGCCATACGCAGCGGCAACGTCTTGATTCCGCGCAGGATGAGAAAACAATCCTGCGGTCCGGGCACCGCGCCGATGGCGTTCTGAAAGAACTTGAGGTCCGTGAAGAGCGACTCGTCGTCGGTGAGCACCGCGCCTCCGAGCGTGTCGCTATGACCGTTGATGTATTTCGTCGTCGAGTGCACCACGATATCCGCGCCGAGCGCGATCGGCTGTTGCAGGACCGGGGTGGCAAAGGTGTTGTCGACGACGGTGCGAATGCCCGCACGCCGTGCGATGGCGCTGCAGCCGGCGATATCGGTCGTCTTCAGCAAAGGATTCGACGGCGTCTCCAGCCAGAGCAGCCTCGTCTCCGGGCGGATGGCCCGCTCGACCGCGGTGAGGTCGCTGCTGTCGACGAAGGTGAAATCGACGCCAAACTTCGAGAAGTACTTCGTGAAGATACGCCACGCGCCGCCGTAGAGATCCTGCGTGGAGACCACGTGGTCACCGTGGCGAAGGAGTGAAAGGACGTTGTGAATGGCGGCCATGCCGCTGGCAAACGCGAGCCCGTATCGCGCGCCCTCGAGCGAGGCCAGACATTCTTCCAGCGCCCGCCGCGTCGGATGCTCGGTCCGCGCGTAACCGAAGCCGCGATGGACGCCCGGCTCGATCTGGCCGAAGGTCGAAGTCTGATAGATCGGAACGGTGACGGCGCCGGTGGCGGCATCGTTGGGCTGCCCGGCGTGGATAGCAAGTGTGTCGAAACGGTACATGTTCCCCTCCTGCCGCGCTGATGGCGGCGGACTCTCATGCTGCTGACATTCAGGGGAGAAAAGCTGTAGGAGGGACCCGGGTCGGGGAGGCAGTCAGTCTACGCGTCCGCGCCCGGGCGGCGCATCACCATTCGGCGCATCATCGAAACGGTGTGGCGTGACATGTTGGGACGAGAGGATAGAGGGTAGTAGGCCTGATGTCAATCTCGCAAGGCACTGAAAGCCAGAATAACTTCGCCCGTGATCCCACCGCTGCGGTAGACACCTTTGCGCACCGACGTCTGCATCTGCTGAATGTCGGGGTGCAGGTGAACGACAAATTGCATCGGGTTATAACTGCCCCGGATCTTGTACAGCGAACCGACTGATGGGCGAAGTCCCCATCCATCGTGCTCGTCGGGAGGAAGTGCGGTGTCTTGCGGCGACGCCATGTGAAGATGCTACCGCGATGGTGTGTACAACGGCTGTCGTGATTCCCCGGGGAAGATCTAATCGATGTCGGGAGCTGTTTCGGAGGCCCCCGGAGCCGTTTTCCACGCCCGGGCGGCCGTTTTCGCAGCCGGTGCGGATAAGAGTAATGTGGGCGATGGGTAGTGCGGGCACGGTCAGGCCATGGCCTCACGGTGTCTCCCATGTCGGCGATAGCCCTACTCGAGCCATTTACGTCAGGCCGGGAGAAGGGACCGACAGATGAGTCGAGCCTGCTGGCCCTATAGGCCCGGCATGGCGCAGTCGGCAATCGAGCCGACGGCGGGGTTAGATGCGGTGTTACACCTCGATCTCAGCCTCAACTGGTACTTCTACGTACGGCTTAATAGCACCGTATACGCCCGGCCCGAAGACGGAGACAACCAGTGCGAAACGCATCTCTTCGTGCTTCATCGAGCGCCGCTGATCCCACCAACCAAGGACGGGAACGATCGCGATCAACTTGTCACCAGCAAGATCGGCCATCTTTCCGCGCCACCGATCACTCTGGACTGTGCCGCGGCTTCGGGTCTGTATCCCGATCTCCCAGAGGAAAGATTTCTTAAGCGAAACCTTCGGCCTCTTTCCATCGGTTCCTTTTGGTCTCTTGAGCGCGTTGACTCGTTCGAGAAACTCCTGCTCCGTTTCCTGTGGTCCTTGCATATCCCACTTGAGGTCGAGCCCGTGAAACACATGACGACGAAACTTGTTTGGCTCAGTGAAGTACGACAGCGTGACTCGCAGTTCGACATCGGCATCAGGATCGTCGAGCAGGGCGGTGGGGATCGGCAGGCGGTACAGCTTCAGCTTGCGCCTGACGTGCTTCTCAGTAGTCTTGGTCGTGGCGCGTTTGGGAGGCTTCTTCTTTGGTTCTTCCTGAGTGACCGCATTCGGCATCGAATCTTCGATGATGATGGTGGCTCTGTCCTGAGCGCACGCCGTCGCGACGCCTTCGTCAGGCACGCCGTAGCCGCAGGCGAGGAGCCGATCGGTGATTCCGGTGAACTGCTCGATCATCGCGGGCGTCCAACTCGCGGAGTGAACGATGAGCGCTCGAACGGTCTCCGGCAACAGCTTCCGCTCGACGGCCCAGATACGAGCGGAAAGATGCGCTGCACGCGCCGACGCCTCGCTCGTCATCGACGTCCAACCGAGCGGGATGCCGAGAGTGTGTTTGTGGCTCGTTGTTAGTGCACACAACGTCGGCACAGCGGCGTCTGTGAGCGGTAGAGCCAGCGCGAGATTGCCGCCCTCCATCACTACGTCTGGTTTGATGGGCCATTCATTGCCGACGAGGCCGGTACTCGTATAGGGCGAGATTTGCCCCGCCTTCGTAGCGACGACGGTCGCTTCCGCGTATACGGGATCCGGCGGAAGCGTCGTGCGGCGCGTAAAGGCGCCTACGGTCAGCACGTTTGCCGCCTGGGCCGGTTGATGAATCTTCTCGGAGAGATGGAGTTGCGGGTACTGCTCTGCGAGTGCGAGCCACTGGTGATCGCGGGCATTGCCGGCGGCTACGATCAGTAGCCGACCATGCTCGCCATACGCGACCTGATCTGCGGCGTGACTCCACAGCGTCTGCTCCAGACCGTCGAGCGGAGGATCCTGCATCGTGCGTGTGACGGCAAGAACGAAAACGCGGTCGCGCGGCTGTGGGTCGGCGTGTTCGGCCGCGTGCACACCATCGAGCATCAGGACGGGCCAGTTTTCGTAGTTGTCATCCGTGGCGGTGCCCACGCCTGGTGCAACGAGAATCCGGCTGCTTTGCAGCCAGTGTTGCGCCTGCGCTGAACGGCGTTCGATCGCGGCACCGAGATCCTTATACAGCGCAATGCCGGCCATTTTGGTGCCGTGACCGTACTGGTCTTCGGACGAAGGAAGCGGCTCAACGTGACTCGCGCTCAGGATGGCAGCTTCGAGCAACGGGTGGGCCGTCGCAATACCCGTATCCAGAATCACGACGGACGGCGCGTCGGCCGGTGGAGGAAGAAGCTCAAAATCGCCGAGTTGCGCCGTCTTCGTGTCCTCCGCCAGATGAAGGTCACGGACGCTTGGTGGAGCTAACTCGACTTCGTAGATACAGTCCGTGGCTGCGCGGAGTTGATCGAGCTGTTCTCCGGTCAGCTTGACGAAGAAATAGATCTGCTCGGGAGCAACGAACTCTTGCAGTCGCTGGGCGGCTCCCATTCTGTTGAGCTGCCTCCCGATCTGGGTGCGACTGTCCTGCGTCTCCGACAACGGTCGCCGATACCCGCCTCGGCAGGCAATCTCGAACCAGTACGGTCGGGCGTCGATCAACGTCTCCTCGCGCAGGCGAGGGCCACGTAGATCGCCGAGGCCTGCCAAGGCAATACTGTCGACGGGGGCCACAGCGCGCTCACTGGCGCGGTGGATCGTGATCTTGCCGTCTTTGGTTTTTGTTTTTATCTGAGTGTCATCAGCGAAGTCTGTCACCTTTGCTTGCAGGTGATCGAGCTTCGCATCCGCGACGTCCAGGAGAACGACTCTCGTATCCGGATCGACTCCGACGAGTCGCGCGTCGCTGCGACGATCGTCGAGTTGCTCGGGCGCCAGTTCGGCACCCGGGATCGGTCGAACAGCGACGATCTCGCGCGTCGCGAGCTCGTCGCGCGCCGTGTCGGGACGAGCAGCGATTTCTTCTTGGATGTTCCCGATCTGCTGCAGAAGCTTCGCACGGTGCGCTGACGGATCGAGCGACGGGAGCTTGGGCGGTGAGCCACCACGTTGGGGCGACTCGTAGGTATCTACATCAGAAACGCGGCCCCGCAAGAGGCGCAGTCGTTCATCGGCCATGTTTCATCGTGTGAGCGACAGCTCCCGGCCCTTGAGGCTTTCAAGTGCTTCGATGACATCGCCTTCCGTGATCTGCTCGCGATCGTGTAATGCCATCGTACGAACCGCGTCATCACAAACGCGGGCGACATCGGCGAAACTCAGGCCACTCACGTGATCCGCTAGGTGCTCCGCTTCATCTGTGCTGAGGCCAACGGCGCCGAGTCTGAGGTAAAAAAGGTCGACGAGCTGCGCGCGATCCGGATGTTCAAACGGCACGATGACGTCGAACCGGCGGAACACCGCGCGGTCAAGCAGTTCCACGTGGTTCGTGGCAGCGACGAGGAGGCTTCCGCTGACGTCTGCGTCTACGAGTTGGAGAAAGGACGTGACGACACGGTTCATCTCGCCGACATCCTGAGAGTCACCGCGTGCTTTCGCTACCGCGTCAAATTCATCGAAGAAGTAAACGCCGGGCCGTCGCGGCATCTCAGCGAAGATGGCGCGCAGATGCACGGCCGTCGCGCCAAGGAACCGCGAGAACAGGGCATCGAACCGTACGGTCATGAGCGGCAGGCCCATCTCTCCGGCAAGGACGGCGGCGGCCAGCGTCTTGCCACACCCAGGCGCACCGTGGAACAAGAGCCGTCGTCGCGGAGAAACGCCGAAGCGTTCGAGCCGTCCGCGAGACCGGTTCTCGACGATGATTCGTTCCAACAACGCGCGGATCTCGTCGCGCAGAACGATGTCCCGGAATCGCTCGTCTCGATATCCTCCCTCGAGGATGTCCGCGAGATCGCCCCGCGGCGCGGCAATATCCACCACCGGGGCGCCCCTCGCAGCACCAGAAGTCGCCGGCATCTGCGCGATGATTGAGCGGATTTCGTCGGCCACACGGACATGCCCGGCGTTGCTCTCCGACGCTGCAAGTTGCAGCGCCGCTTTACGAAACGAAGTCTCATCGCCGACGGCGTGCGACTGCAGCAGCAACTTGAGGATGTCGGTTTTCATCGCTTCGTGTCCGCACGGTCGTAGATTCGGTGCTTGAGATCGCTGATCACGTCGCGCCGGTAGAGTCGATATCCATTGATCGGATGCCGCGTCGGCCGCAGCTTGCCAGCTCGATCCCACCGCCGCAGCGTCTGCTCGCTGACGCCAAGCACGTCGGCTGCAGTCTTGATCGTTAATAGCTCCCCGCTCGCTGCCGAGTCATTGCTTCGCACATCCAAAGGTTATACAACCTTGGACAAATGATCAACCCGAGTCCCGGCTCAGTCGACACAGCGACTCACCCATTCATCCTTCGCACAATCGCAGTCACCAGCCGCCGAGGCGAGATGCGCACCGACTGCGCAAGGAGTTTGTTCTTCATGCCGGGAACCACGACGCGAGTTCCGCGCTTCATCGCCTCGTACCCGGCCCTTGCGACGTCGCTCGGGAGGGCTGGCCGGGTCATTTTGAACAGGCGGGAAGCTTCCACGTTCGCGGCGGATGCGAAGCCGGTCGCCGTCGGGCCGGGGCAGAGGGCGGTGACGGTGACGCCGGTGTCGCGCAGCTCGTCGGCAATCGCCTCGGAGAAGGAGAGGACGTACGCCTTGGTGGCGTAGTACACGGCCATCAAGGGCCCCGGCTGGAACGCCGCCGTCGATGCGACGTTGAGGATCGCGCCGCGCTTTCGCTCCAGCATCGGCGGGAGGACGAGCTTGGTCAGGTGCGTGAGCGCGGTGACGTTCACCTGGATCATCTCCAGCTCGGCGGTGAGGTCCGTCCTCGCGAACTCACCCGACAATCCGAAGCCGGCGTTGTTCACCAGAGCCTCGATGGCGATGCCGCGGTCGGTCAGCGTCTTCACGATCTCCGCGGGCGCCTCGGGTCTCGCGAGATCGGCGGCGACGACATGAGCCGTGATCCCGTGCTCCTTCTCGAGCTGCGCGGCGAGCTCGCGCAGTTTGGGCTCGGTTCGCGCGACCAGCGCGACATCCCACTTGTCGGCGG
>JADGNY010000024.1 GCA_017883235.1 Thermoanaerobaculia bacterium
GACGCGGCACGCTTTCAAGAGACAACGCAGACCAGGGGTGCTCGCAAAAAGCGCTCGCACCCCTGGCTACCTTCTTGAGCCGCTATCGCGGCGTCGTAAGGTCCAATCTCCATGGCACAGACAAGAGTGTCTGTGCCACATTTGACCTGCCAGACACCAAAACCGCGAGACCGCGTAACCGCGAGACCGCGAAACCTCAGCCGCTCACGATGTCGTCGATGATGCCGACGACGACCGAGCGCACCGGGCCGTCCTTCGAGTCGAGCACCTGTCTCGCGCCGTTGCCTTCGTCGAGCACGAGGACGCGCTCATCGGCGCCGGCGCCGACGGAGTCGACGGCGATGAGGTAGTCGCCGGTCGGGGCGCCGGCGGGGGTGGTTTTCTCGATCCAGAGGAGCTTTCTGCCCTCGTAGAAACGGTGCTTGATCGATCCGTGGATCTCTCCGATGACGCGCCCGAGGATCATGTGACGTTGACTCCGTCGACGATGGCCAGGATGGCGTGATCGACCGGCACGAAGGCCGGATCGAGAGCCATGGCCGCCTCGCGGCCTCCCTCGTAGGAGACCAGCTCGCCCGGACCGGCCATGCGGGTGGCATCGGCGGCGACGATGGCCTTTCCCTTCGGCTTCAGCATCTTATCCAGCGGCTGGACGATGAGCATCGGCACTCCCTCGAGACCGGGCGTCACGACGCACAGCACGACCTGACCGATGACGCGGCCCAGCAGCATCAGTCCACCTCCCCGTCCAGCTCCAGGAGCGGAGCGAGATCGAATCGCGTCACCGCGGCGATCTCGCGCTCCATGATCTCGTGCGGTGCGGCGATCAGCCGGAACGAGAACCCTCGGGGCGGCGGAGCATCGGCCCCCGCCCCGTTGGCCGCCAGGATGGCCGCGTATTCGATGTCGTGGAGCGAGCCGGACATCAGCGCCAGCCCCTTTCCGGACAGCCCGCCGTCCGCAAGGCGCATCTCCATCAGCTCGACCGGCGTCCCCTTGAGGGCCGCTTCCACCGCGCGAACCATCGACGACGCGGTCTCGGTTTCGATGATGAGAAGGGCGCCGGTGGACTTCCTGCGTGCACCGAATGCCGCGTCAAAGAGCGCCGGATGCGCGTCGGGCAGGAAGGCGTGATCGATGATTCCGTTGCCGCTCGTCGCCAGCGCCTCGGCCAGCGACTCGGCGGTGGCGGCGGTCGAGCCGCCGAACATGACCAGATAGCGGCCGCGCGTGACCGTTCCGGCGCGAACGAAGGCGATGGAGGCCTTCTTCAGGATGCAATCGACCGCACAGACGCCCGTCGGAATGTCGGAGAAATCGATGACGGCGAACGCCGAGGTCCTCTTCATCACGTGATCCTGAAGTGACCGACGAGCACGCAACGGCGCCAGCGCGAGAAGGATCGCGGTCCGGTCATGCCCTCGCCGGTGGGGCTGGCGATGGTAAACGAGCAATAGCCCTCGCCATCGAGTCCGAGGCCGGCCTGCGAGCGGCCGTTCTTGACGAAGATCGAGCAATTGCACGCCTTCGCCATCCGGCTCAGATTGTCGAGATTCTTCGAGTGCATCACCGCGGTGTGACGGTTCCCCCCTTCGATCTCGACGGCCAGATCGATGGCGCGGTTCGCGTCCGAAACGCGGACGACCGGCATGACCGGCATCATCTGCTCGGTCCAGAGAAGAGGATGGCTCTCATCGACCTCGACCACCACCAGGCGGACGGAATCGGGAACGTTCATCCCCATCTTCGCCAGGATCACGGAGGCGTTCTTGCCGATGAGGGCCTTATTGATCCAGGCTTTCTGCCTCGGCCCCTTCATCTCCGTGAAGACGACCTTCTCCAGCTCGGAGAGCCGCTCGCGGGGAAGAACGATCGCTCCCTGCTGTCCCATCGAGGCGATGAGGGCGTCGGCGATCGAGGAGACGGCGATCGTTTCTTTCTCGTCGGTGCAGATGATGTTGTTGTCCGTCGATGCGCCGAGGATGATGTCGCGGGCGGCGCGGTCGATGTCCGCGGTCTCGTCCACAACCACCGGCGGATTCCCAGGGCCGGCGCAGATGGCCCGCTTGCCGCTGTTCATGGCCACCTTCACCACTTCGCCCCCGCCGGTCACGACCACCAGCCGCACGCCGGGATGCTTCATCAGCTCCTGCGCCGATTCGACCGTCGGGGTGGCGATGCCGGTGATCACGTTGGGAGGGCCGCCAGCCGCGGCGATGGCTTTATTGAGGAGGGCGATCGTCTGCATGCAGCAGCTCTTCGCGTAGGGATGGACGTTGAATACGACGCTGTTGCCGGCGGCGAGCATCCCGATCGAATTGCAGATGATCGTGGAGGTCGGGTTGGTGACCGGCGTGATCGCGCCGATCACGCCGAACGGAGCGGGCTCGACGAGCGTGAGGCCGTTGTCCCCCGTGGTGGCGATCGGAACGAGATCTTCCAGTCCCGGCGTCCTCTCGGTGACCAGACGGTTCTTGACGATCTTGTCTTCGAACCGGCCCAGGCCGGTCTCTTCGAAGGCGGCCTTGGCCAGGGCCGTACCGTTCTCGCGCATCGACTGCCGCATCGCCTCGAGGATGCGGGCGCGATGTTCGAGCTTGAGGGCGACGAACTCCTTCTGGGCGATCGTGGCCGCGTTCACGGCGTCAGTGACCGTGGCAAAGATCCCCAGTCCGGCGTCCTGAGCCAGGGCAGGAGGAGGAGGGGGCAGTCCGCCGCCGCGAGCCATGTCGGCGGCGATGCGCCGCGCGATTGTTTCGATTTCCTGATCGGTCAGGCTCATCTGTCAACTCACGGTCAGCTCACTTCTTGTACTTCGCGGAATCGCCGACATACCAGCTATCGACGATGGCCAGGATCACCGAGTCGACAGGGCGCTTGTCCGTGATCGCGGTCTGACGGGCCGAGCTTCCGGCCGCGATCAGGACGACCTCGCCCGGACCGGCGCCCACGGCGTCGGCCGACACGATCGCATTGCCGCTCTCGCGGCCTTCTTCGTCCAGAGGGCGCACGACCAGGAGTTTGATCCCCTGCATGCTCTCCTCCTTACGAGTAGCGACGACGCTTCCCACGACTCTCGCGAGTTGCATTGGACGTAGGTCCTGCTACTTCTTCGCGCGAGCAGGTGCCGGTGCCGTACCCGAGTTCCGGCCGAGCGGCATGATGACGTCGACTTGGTCGTGCGGCCGTGCGATCACATGCACGGTCACGACGTCGCCGACCCGTCCCGCCGCCGTCTGTGCGGCATCACAGGCCGCTTTCACGGCCGCAACGTCTCCGCGGATGACGATGGTGGTATAGCCGCCACCCGTCTTCTCATAGGAGACGAGATCCACTCGCGCAGCCTTCACCGCCGCGTCCGCGGCTTCCACTACCGCCGGAAACGACCTCGTTTCGATCATGCCAAGTGCGTCTGTCATGCAATCCTCCTTGAAAAGCAGAAGGCAGAAGGCAGAAGGCAGAAGTCGGGGGGGGGGACCCTACTCTGCTTTCTGTCTTCTGGTTCTGCTTTCTGCTTTTTACCTTCTGCCTTCTGCCTTCAGCCTTCTGCTTTTACTTCTGCCTTCTGCCTTCTGCCTTCTGCTTTTTCAGCGCCCCGCAATCGAGTTAATGGCCTGCTCCGCGGCACGGTATCCGATGTCGATGTCGCGTTCTTCGCCGCCGAGGTAGACGCGCCCGAAACTTCCGAAAGCCCGGACCTCGAGGACATTGATGTTGGCTGCCTTCTCCGCCTCGTTCGCCGCGATGGCGGCGTAGCCGGCGGGCGCTACTTCCATGACATACAGCGACTGCCCGGGGATGATCATGTCGCCGTGGCGCGTCCTGTTGATGAGCTGCGTATGGTAGTCGGAGATGTTGCGGATCACCTGGCTGGAGGTGATCTCGGGCTTGATGCGGTCTGTTTCCTTCAGATTCAGAGAATCGAGGATGGCCTGGCCGGCCTGGCGCACGTCGGCTTGTGAATCGGCGTGCAGCTCGAGCATGCCGTAGACGCGCTCGATGATCATCATCCCCGGCCGGACGTCGGTCGATTTGAGGGCGACGTCGGTCACGCGCATGATGTCCATGCCCGGCGCGATCTCGACGAACAGCGCCGCCTGTCCGGGCACCGGCAGAAATCCCTGCGCCACCGTTCCGAGAAACGACGCGAACTGCGGCTGCAGGCTGTCAATCAATACGTAGCAGCGAAGCTCGGCCACTCCTCACCTCTTCCCCGAGGCCAGTTGCGTGGCCTCTTCCAGAATCTTGACACTGTTGGAACTGCCGACGCGCGTTGCGCCGGCGTCGACCATCTTTACCACGTCCGCGTAGGTCCGTACGCCGCCGGCGGCCTTGACGCCGAGCTTGCGCGGCGCCACCGTGCGCGCCATCAGGGCGATGTCCTCGACGGTCGCGCCCGACTTCGAAAAGCCGGTGGAGGTCTTCACGAAATCGGCATTGGCCTTCATGGCCAGTTGGCATCCCCGGACCTTTTCCTCGTCGTTGAGGAGGGCGGTCTCGAGGATGACTTTGGAGACGGCGCGCGCTTCGTCGCAGGCCTCGACGACTCCGCGGATGTCGCGTGCCACCAGGCGGTCATCTTTGCTCTTCAGCGCGCCGATGTTGATGACCATGTCGATTTCCTGCGCCCCTTCGCGAAGGGCGCGGCGTGCCTCGAGGGTCTTGATCTCCGGCGACTGCGCGCCGAGCGGGAATCCGACCACGGCGCAGATCTTCACCGGGGTCCCTCGGAGCAGTGCTTTCACCTTGGCCACCCAGGTCGGGTTCACGCATACCGAATAGAAGCCGAACTGCGCGGCCTCCCGGCAGAGTTTCTCGATGTCTTCAGTCGTCGCTTCCGGCTTGAGCAGCGTGTGGTCGATCAGCTTGACGAGTTTATCGGGCGGGATGACGGTCATCGCGGGCGGCGGGAAACTGCCCCCCTGCTGGAGAAGCTGGCGCACCCGGTCGGCGATCCGTGCAGTGTCTTCTGCTGACAGGTCGCTGTTCCTCGGGGTCATCCCACGCCCTCCTTTTTCCATCTCGCGGATCATTTTCACCCGCGCGCGATGCCGATCCGCCGTGCACTCGGTCTCGAGGAAAACGTCAACGATTCGTTTCGCCGTCCCGACGTCGACCTGCCCGGCCCCGAGCGTGAGAACGTTCGCATCATTATGCTCGCGGCTGTTTCGTGCAAGTGTTTCGTTGTAGGCGGCCGCGGCAAGGATACCCGGTACTTTGTTGGCCGTCATGGCCGAGCCGATCCCGGCGCCATCCACCATGATTCCGAAGCGGGCAGTCCCCGCGGCGACGAAATCAGCAACCGCTTTGGCGATCCTGGGATAGTCGACCGGATCTTTGCTGTGCGTTCCGAGATCGTGAACGGTGTGACCCTTTTCACGCAAATAAGTCTTTAGCTGCTCCTTGAGCTCGAAGCCGCCATGGTCGGCGCCCAAGGCCAGCGAGAAGGTTCCCATTTTCATAGAGCTCACGGTCGGCGCGCGAGAATAGCACACGGATAAGGAGCGCTGGCGTCTCGCCGCTGAGGAGGCAATAACAAAATGTATGGAGTCTTGCCAGACCGGGGGCGAGACGCCCCCGGGCCAGCCGGCGAGACGCCAGCGCTCCGTCGCGACCTCGCTAGTGCGCGGCGCGGCGCCTTGTCAGGACCTCGAACACCTGTTTCCAGTTGCCGTTGCTGTAGCTCCAGAGATCGGAGAGGTAGAAGCCGCTGTAGCCGGCGAACAGAATCAGCTCGTTGCGAATGGGATCGAGGGCGAAGCCGAAGTTCTCGCGCGCCGGCGGCACCGTGGCAGTATTGACCTTCGTCCAGGCCGTACCGTCCCAGTCCCACATGTCATTCGCGTAGACCTGCACCTGATTGTTGAGGGGATCGGTATCGACTCTGATCCCGCCGAAGAGGAGCACATGGTTCGTCTTCGGGTCGATCGTGACCTGCGCGCCGTAACGCATGCCCGGCGTGGTGGCCGGCTTGATCTCGGTCCAACCGGTGCCGTCAAACGACCACATGTCGCTGTAACGCGTCAGGCGGTCGGTGGACGTAAGCCGCCCGAGGCCGCCGTAGAGCACGGTCTTCTTCAGGGTCGGGTCGTACCACATCGCCGCATGCGAGCGCGACGGAGGGGGGTTGTTCTTCGCCTGCGACCAGACGGTGCCGTCGTAGGTCCAGGTCTGATTCAGATAGCTGGCGGTGGAGCTGTCGTAGCCGCCGAAGAAGACGATCTTCTTCAGCGTCTGGTCATAGTCGAGACTGCCCCACTGGTGGACAGGCGGCGCGGTTTTTGTGGGGTCGTACTGCGTCCACGTCGTACCGTCGTACTCCCAGGTGGCGATTGTCGAGCAGAACATCACCACCTTCTGCCGGTCGGTATCGAACGCGGCCAGCGGATCCGAGCAATCGGCGGGTTGGACGACCGCGGTTTGCGGCTGGAACAGACCGTTCGCATACGTCCAGAAGTCGGTGAACGACGTCGAGTCATTCAGCCCGCCGTAGAGATAGATCACCTTATGCACGGGATCCGTGACGAAGGCGGGGAGCGAGCGAGGCACCGGGAAGTCGAGATCGCCCACGACCTGCCATATCAAGTTGCTGTAGGTATAGGTGGCGGCCAGAAAGACCCCGACGGCCGGCGCGCCTCCGAAGAGGACGACGTTCTGGTGGTCGGGATCGTAGGTCATGGCCTCGCCGAGGAAACTGCCGACGAAGAGCGTGAGGTTGACCTTCGTCCAGTTCGTCCCGTCCCATTCCAGCGTTTCCTCGGTCGTCCCCGTGGTCGCGCAGACGCCGCCGGTCAAGAGGATCGTATTGTTCGAGCCCTGCCACGTCATCGCCGCTTCATTGGCGCATGGGGGGAGCGTCGCCGGCGTGAGCTGATTCCACTTCACCGCCACCGGATCGTACGCGTACATGACCGTGTTGATCTTGGAGTCGTAGCCGATCATGACGGTTTGTTTGCGGACCTGGTCGTACTCGAGGATCGGCTTGGTTACGGCCGGACCGTCGCCAAGGATCTGCGTCCAGCTCGTGCCGTCGAACTCCCAGGTATCGTGGAGGGGCGTCTGCACCAGAGTCCTTCCGTTATTGATGTAGCTCTGCTGGTTGCCGCCGAAGAGGACGATGCGGTCACGCGCGGAGTCATAGGCCATCCCGGCGAGCTCGCGGACGGGCGGCGCGGTCGCCGTCGGGAGTTGCGTCCAGTCGTTGCCGTCGAAGCTCCATGTATCATTGAGATCGATCTTGTTCTGGCGTCCGCCGAAGATCACCACCCTGTTGCGGACGGGGTCGAAAATCATCGAGTGCGCGCCGCGGGGCGGCGGGCTGTTCAGTCCGAAAAGCTGGAGCCATCGGGCGCCGGTCCATTCCCACGTATCGTTCAGGACGTAGGCTGTCTTCGTGCCGGAATCGAGGGAGGTCTGGCCACCGAAGAGGACGGCACGGTGGATGGCTGTGTCCCACACCATCCGCGACTCGAAACGCGCCGACGGTGTGAGGGCGAAGACGCTGCCCGTGGTGAGGAGGAAGAGGATGCAGAAAAGAAGACTGCGTTTCAGCGAGTGATCGCTCATCGGTATACGTTTGCCCCTGAGAGACTTTTTGACGCGGATTTTGCTCACGTTTCGAACCGGAGGGTTCGGGTACAAATTTCTCCTGTTGGACGGGGCGGGGGGCGGTGGGGTTACGCGGTTGCCTGAAGGCAACCCAATCCTGCCGTTGAGCGAAGCGAAACATGGCAGGATCTCCGGTGGCATTGCGCGGGCGGCGCCTATTGCCCGGCGGTTGCGCGGTATCACCGGAGATCCTGCCACGGTTCGCTAACGCTCACCGGCAGGATGAGATAACACGGTTGCGCGGTATCACCGGAGATCCTGCCATGGCTCGCTAACGCTCACCGGCAGGATTGGAACCTTAGGCTCGCTACGCTCACCGGCAGGATGGACTAAATACGAACCCGCACCGTTGCCAGCGTCTCATCCGGATGGATCTTCTTCGGCGCGCCGATGTTGTTCCGGGCGCGCTCGATCGTCAGATCGACGTGTTTGGCGAAACCGATGCGGATGCCGGCATCGATCTTCGTCCAGTTCCACCAGATGCTCGGCGCCGGATAGAGAGCCCCGTTCCCCTTGAATCCATAGTGGAGCTCGCTCCAGCGCACCGCCGGCTGGATGCTCTGCAGCAGCGACTCGCCGCCGGCGGAGGGTCCGCCCGATAGATCGAACTTGTAACCGAACTCGGCCTCCCCTCCGGAGCGGTGCATCCCCGCCACCGACTGGCTGGTGAACTGAATGGTCGACGTCAAGCCCTTCCACTCCGTGTAGACGCGGGCTCCGGTCTCTTCTTTCTTGTGGCCGCGGATCGGGAGTCCTGTGTCGAGAGGCCCTTCCAGCAGGTCGAGATCGACGCCGTAGAACGTTCCCGTCAGCGGCGCGTTCTCGTCATCGCGCAGGTTGCGGCGGTAGTGGAAGGCCACGGCATCGAAGCCGGCCGTCTGCGCGTCGTTCTGCCAGCGGTAGCCGAGTCCCTGCCCGAAGGACATGTTGTTCGTCTGGAGCGACAGGCTCTCGACGCGCGTGTCGTAGAGGATCGGGAAGCCCGACTTCAGCCGCGGATCGGGATTCGGCTGCAGCAATTCCTTGATGCCGTTATCGCCCGCGAGCGCGTTTGGATCGCGGAAGTAGAGCGGATTGCCGCTCGTGCCGGTGAACCGCCAGTAGAAGTTGCGCCCGACCGAGCCGCCTCCCATCACGCCGACGTCTTCGAAGCGGTTGAAGGCCGTGGCGACCAGGCCGTAGCTTTCGAGCACGCGGATCGGCTGCCGTTCCATCTTCGGAAACTTCCCCATCTGCAGGAAGACCGACGTCTGCTCCGGACGCTCCAGAAACTCCCCGCGCGGACCGAACTGGATCCAAAGCTCGTCGGCGTCGATCTTCCGGTCCGCGCTGGTCGGATTGCGGCGGTACTTGTCGGTAGCGTGCAGTTGCGTGTGCGCCAGGAACCAGTTGCCGTAGCCGAGGTCCAGCTTGATCTGGGCCACGCTCAGCTCCGTGTGCGCGCCGGCGTTCACGGTTTCTTCGAAACCGACCGTCTGTCCGACCGGCAGGAAGCTCGGCGGGAACGGGAACTTGAGGGCGAACGTCTGCTCCTTACTGTTCCGGTAGTTCACCCGCAGCTCGATGCGGGACTTCAATGTCCAGTCGCTGACAGGTTGCGTCGGTTGCGTCTGCGCGAAGAGAGAGATTGTGGTGAAGAGGCCGAGTACCGCCGCGGCGATCCGTCGCATGTTTGTCTCCAGGTACGTGGCGGGGAGCCGGATGGATTGTAACGCGGTTACGGGTGTTGAGGTTCCAATCCTGCCGGTGAGCGAAGCGAACCATGGCAGGATCTCCGGTGATACCGCGCGGTCCTAAGGTTCCAATCCTGCCGGTGAGCGTTAGCGAACCATGGCAGGATCTCCGGTGATACCGCGCAACCGCCCGGCAATAGGCGCCGCCCGCGCAATGCCACCGGAGATCCTGCCACGTTTCGCTTCGCTCAACGGCAGGATTGGGTTTTGGCAATAGGCGCCGCCCGCGCAATGCCACCGGAGATCCTGCCATGTTTCGCTTCGCTCAACGGCAGGATTGGAACCTCAATACTCACCGAAAACACATCCGACACGCATCGTATCCCGCGGCGATCGCATCATCCGCGCTCATGAAGACCACTCTCGTCTCATCCGCGAAGCGCTTCGCTGTCGCGCAGCTCGCGCGATGAAACCGCTTGGTCTTGCCGGAGACGCTGGCGATGAGGATCTCGGCATTGGAGGCGATGGCTTCGATGTTGTGCGTGATCTCGTCGGCCGACGAGGCGATGTCGTCGATCACCAGATCGCTCACGGCCTCGTCGACGATGCTGGCGACATCGATGGCCGGAAGGCTGACAACCCGACCCTCGCCGCGATGTTCGAACTGGTGGACGACCATCTCCGCCACGTCGATGCGCAGTGGAACGAGCTGCAGGGTGGGGATCTCCTCTTCGACGAAGACGTACTTCGCTTCCGTCCACGTGGAGAGCTCGGCGATCTCCTCCGCCGCTTTCTGGCGCATGGCGTCGTGGAGCTGGTTCTCGGTCAGGGCGCCGAGGATGACCAGGATGCGGCCGAGGGCAAGCTGGGTCTCCCGCCGGATCTCCAGCGCCTTCTGCCGCTGCTCCTCGGTGATCAACCCGCTGCTGATGAGCCGCTGGGCCAGGAATCGCGCGGGGTCGTTCGAGGAGCAGGAGATGATCTTCCCCTTCTCGATGAACAGCTCTTTCTCGCGTGAGCCGCTGGCGATGACCAGCCGGCCGGTCCGCTGCTGCGAGGCATGTTTGACGAGCAGCTCGGCCGGCGTGGCGTCGCCGTGCGACTTCCACTTCCGCTGTGGAGGCACCGAGGTCGAGACGATCTCCGACTCCGTGGCCGCCGCCGGCGCAACGACCGCTTTGGCCACCCGTTCATGAATGGCGCGCAGCTCCTCCTCGGCACGCTTCCGCCGCTCCAGCTCTTTGCGGAGCGCGTCGGTCATGATCTTCAGCTCGTCCATCACCTGCTCGCCCGATACGCGCAACTCTTCGATGGCCGAACGGAGCGCCTCCTCCGTCTGCTGCCGTTTGCGCACTTCCGCTTGCAGTGCGTCGAGTGTCCGTTTCGTTTCTTTCTGCGCCTCGCCCGGCCCCTCGGGGGCGCGGATGACTTCGACGAAGCCCTTGACCACGCCGTCGATTCGCACCGGCGTGAGACTCGTCCGCACCCAGAGATGCCGGCCGTCCTTAGCCACGCGCCAGTCTTCCAGCTCCAGCCTCCCCGACTCGCTCGCTTCCTGGAGCTGCTGCGTCGACCTTCCGCCCCAATGCTCGTGATCGCGATAGAGCATCCGGCGCGAGCGGCCGACGACCTCATCGCGTGTGTAGCCGAGGATTCGTTCCGCGCCGGCGTTCCATCCGGCGATGAACCCCTTGTCGTCGGTGCAGATGAGGGCGAAGTCGGTGAGCTGGTCGATGACGTCCAGGATGAGCTGCTCCGCGTTGTGCCCGGACGCACGCCCCTGTGCGTTGCGGGCGCGCTCGTCGACGACGTAGATGAGGAAGGGACTCCCCTCCTCACTGCCGGCGATGGAGCAGACGACATCCACCTCGCGGTACTTCCCCTTCTTCTCGATGATCCGCTTCTCGATGCGGTAGCCGCGCGTGTCGCCGCTGAGCATCCTCTTGATCAACGCCGACTCGCGTTTGGCATCGTCGGGATGCGTGAGGTCGGTGAACGTCATCCGCGCAAGCTGCTCCCGCGTGTAGCCGGCGAGTTGACGGAACCGCTCGTTGTACTGCAGCCACGCCCCGTCGATCGAGACGAGGGCGATGCCGACCGGCGCATGCTCGAAGGCCTCCCGAATCCTCGCCTCCCGATGCGCGCCAGCGGCGGCCGGACCACCCGGCTTGCGCACGAGCGAGATCACCTGATCGACGGTCGGGATCTTGACCATGATGAATTGTAGCGGCTTCGCCGGGTTGTCTGCGCCTGCGGCGCGTTGTCGGTTGTCTGCGCGCCGCGCGTGGCCTTCTCAGGAATTGGCAGCGCGAACGGAAAACTGCAACTGAGAACGCGGCAAACCCCGAAATGTAGCCGATACCCGCACTCTAACCAATTGTCTCCACGCGCGCCGCAGCGCGCAGACAACCGACAACGCCGCGCAGCGGCAGTTACAGATACTGCCGGATCGCCGCTTCGATCTTGTTTCGCGGTACGGCCCCGACGACGCGCCCCTTTTCGACGCCGTCCTTGAACAGCACCAGCAGCGGGATGCTCATGGCCCGGTAAGCCGACGCCGTACGCGGATTCTGATCGACATTGAGCTTTGCAAAGCGAACATCCGTCCGCGACGCCGCCAGCTCCTCGATCACCGGCGCAATCATCCGGCACGGCCCGCACCAAGCCGCCCAGAAGTCGACGACAAACGATCCATTGCCAATCGTCTCCGCGAAATTCGCGTCGGTGACGTCAATGGGATGCCCGCCAGTCAATGGCGTCTTGCATTTGCCACAGACCGCCTTACCAGACGCCGGCAACCGGTTGGCCTGACCACAGCTCGGGCAACGAACGATATCGCTCATGGAGAGAGCCTACTGCGAAAGATGCGCCTGCTAACTGCGGCTCCGCCGCGTTGTCTGCGCTTCGCGCGTTGTCTGCGCGTTGCGCGTTGTCGGTGGTCTCCGCGCACGTTCAGCATTTGTGTCCACGCGCAACGCGCAGACAACGGACAACGCGCCGAAGGCGCAGACAACGCGGCGAAGCCGCAGTCACTCCGGCAAACTCGGCGGAGGCGACCCGCGATGGAACGCCACATCCGCCGCATGCTGCGATGCATGCACCGGCAGTCCCTTCTTCCAATCCGCATACGCCTGCGACGCTTCGCGCAGACAGATCCCGCACTCCTCGGCGTGATGCGTCTGGAAGCAGGTCAGCAGGCTGACGTGGCCCCGCTCTTCATGGCATTGGCAGTAGCAATACATCTTCGCCAGCCGGTCGGTGATCTGCGCCGCTTTGGCGTAGACCTCCACAGCGGCAGGATTCGTCAGTTGCGCCGCGGCGAGGACCGGCGCATTCCGATCCGGCACCGGCTCGTTCGACATCGGCATCCCCGCCATCTCCGGCATCGGCGCCGATGTGGGGGGCGGCGCGGAGACGGTGGAGGGCGCTTCGTGCTGACGGCAGGCGGCGGCGAGAAGGATCAGCAGGACGATCGAGGGTTTCATGCGGACACGCAACGAATCGCCACCGCGGCGTAATCCTGCTCGATCGCCGGCGACGAAAGGGCCTTTACCTGACCACCCGTTCGACGAGCCGTCGATGAACGACACACTCGCCTTTACGCTCCTCAACCGATCCGGCGGGCTGTTGTTCTCGTCGAGTGGTCGGGGACGACGACTGCCCCTCGGACGCTGGACGGCGGCAACTTTGCTGTTCATCAAATGAAGTGATGCCGTCGAGGCCGCGGGGCGAAATCGCTCCGCGGCCTCGCTGGATGACGAACGGTCCGCAATGCGGGAAGGTCGACCGGTGTGGCCTCGCGGATCACTGAGGAACACTCTGCGAGCGTAGAGCAGGCGGGGACGCCTGCTCTACGCTGCGAGATCGTTTGCAACGGCGCGGGTCGTCGCGCACAGACGAGGGTGTCCGTATCCTCGGTCGAGAGGTCCGCACTGTGGACTGGATAGTCCGTATGGTGGGACCGGATAGTCCGCGTTACGGACTGAGCCGTCCGTATGGTGGGCCTGACAGTCCGCACTTGGGGACCGCACGGTCCGCATAGCAGGACTAGCACATCGTACAATGCGATTGGATGGTCCGCATTGCGGACTGTGCAGTCCGCATCGTGGACTGGATGGTCCGCGTTGCGGACCGTACAGTCCGCATGGTGGGTTTGCCAGTCCGTACATCAGGACCGGATGGTCCGCATGTAGGACTAATAGTCCATATCTAGGAACTAATCAGTCCGCATAATAGTCTTGGCGGTCCGCACCAAGGACTTAACGGTCCGCATCGCGGTACTGGCGGTCCTTACCAGAAGACTTGATGATCCGCATTGCGGACTGAGAGCCGTATCTGCGGGACTAAACAATACATGCCACGGACTAAGCGCTCTGTACCACTGGCTGAAAAGCCAGCATCCTGGACCGGATAGTCCGCACTGTTGAACATCTTGACTTCGTGCTCGCAGCTCCGCTACTCTAACCGGCCTCATGGGGCTGGCTTGCCGGCTCCTCGAGAGTGGAGCCGGCGCTCGTGAGAGCCCCACGCTCCTGGCGGCCAACGGGTGGAACGACGGCGCTGGATAGTGCGACTGTTCTCATCTCTGCGGGAGTTGAGCGGTGCTCCTCCTGCCGCGAGCTCTCGAAGTGTGCGCGCACTTCGGGGAACATCAACCGGAAGAGCCGGCGCGTACCGCCGTCTCCTCAAGCCGGTGGCCGCCTGCACTCGTGCACAAGTGCTCGTCGTTCCCTCCGGCCTGACAGCATCAGGAGAAACGACATGAGCAACCATCAGGAAACCAGGAACCCGTCTGCCGCCGCGGACGTCCCGCAAACGGCACCCATACCCGAAAGAGTGGTCGAACAGTTGCGCGCCGTGCAGATGGGCGAAGTGACGCCACTGACTGCCGCCGAGCGCAGAAAGCTGCGCCGCCGCACCATCACCTCCAATCCGATTCTGCAGGCCTCGATCAACGCCCTCGGCGCGCTCGAAAACGTCTCACAGGCCGTCGGCCAGCCGGCCGACCAGGCCCGTCAACTGTACGACGAGGCCAACCGCTGGACGGCGGTGGAGGACGAGCTCCGTAAAATGCTCAGCGGCGTCGCCGGAGCAAACATCATCCGCCGCCAACGCGTCTCGCTCATCGCCGCCCAGGCGTACGGCATCGCCTTGCAACTGGCCCGCGATCCCGCCAACGCCATCCTCGTGCCTCACGTGGAGGAGATCAGGCGATTGAAGAGCTTCAGCCGGCGGAAGAAGGCGACGCCGGCGCCCGGCGCGCCGGCGTCTACGGCACCTGACACGCCGGAGCCGCAGGGTTCCGGGACGTCCGGCAGTCCGAAGACGTAAGCGTGAATGGAGTGCGACCGAGCGCGTGCGAGCGCGCCCGGTCATGCCGCGGTAGCGGCAACAAGACGATAGCCAGGGGTGCGAGCGCTTTTTGCGAGCACCCCTGGAAGCGGATATCATGGATTTCGTGCCGCGTCAGCGGCACTGGAAGTCGTCGCGTTTGTCGTCCGTCTCACTCATCCAGTGCCGCTGACGCGGCACAATTTCAATGCACTCCGGAACCAGAGGTGCTCGCAAAAAGCGCTCGCACCTCTGGCTACCCTCTTTGTGCCGCTATCGCGGCGTCGTTGACGTCTCCGCTCAGGCGCTCTTCGCGGTGTGCGTAGATCAGAACGTTGACGTCAGGGAGATCCATCGCTCGGGGGACTTGAGGGGGGGCAGGTCTAAAGTCGAAAGTGCCGAGCGTGTTGGCGTCTGCGAGAAACTTCATGCATGCCGGCGCAGCGGGAGCGAGTACATCTGCACTTCCGAGAGCATTTCAGCGGCCTAGGCAGGCGTGAATCTGCTCCCGCGTCAATCCTGGGTAGTTTTGAAGCAGCTCTTCTTCGGTCCAGCCGTCGGCGAGACGTTCAACGATGAACTCCACCGTCAGACGTGTGCCGGCGATGACAGGCTTTCCCACCATCACTTCGGGATCGGCGGTGATCATCTCTTTCCAGTCGGTCATAGGAGTGCTTCGTTCGCGGTAAGCATAACCGCAGGGGGGCGAACGGAGCGCTGGCGTCTCGCCGGCTGGCCGGGCGGCGTCTCGCCGCCCGACGGGGCGAGCTCGGGACATTCGCTGGTAACCGGCGAACGGAGGCGAGACGCCTCCGGGCCAGCCGGCGAGACGCCAGCGCTCCGGCGTGCATCATCGGCATGCTGTGGGGCGCGCGCGGGACGCGCGCGGTCCCAGGAAGGCTGTGTTGTAATCGTCGGTGTGATCCGGACGGGGACACGAGACGATCTTCCTCGCATCGCGGCGCTGTTCGCCGGGGCGAATGATGCGCCGTATGACCTTGGCGTCGTCGCGGAGGAGAAATGCTTTGGGGCGGGGGTGAGTGGGGACGCCGAGGTGCGCATCTGCGGCGATTTCGCGGGGGTGTCGGTGACTTGCGGGAAGGCGCTGCGCATTCTGGCGGTCGATCGGGAGCAGCGCAGGCGCGGCATCGGCAGTGCGCTGCTCGGCGAGGCGGAAGCGCGGGGGGCGCGAATTGTGGCGGCGGAGGCGGGGAACTACTTCACGCCGGGGGTCGTGGCGAGTGATTCGGCGACGATCGGGTTCTTTGCACATCGCGGGTACAAGGAAATCGCCAGGACGCAGAACCTCGTGGCGGGGGTGGCCAATGGGGAGTGGGGGTCGCGGGTGGTTCGGGCCACGAACGCGACGCGGGATCGCGTTCTCGACTTCATCGAAAAGGAGTTCGGACGTATCTGGCGATTCGAGGCGTCGCACGCATTCGAGAACGATCCCGCGACGATCGTCTACGTCGAAGCCGACGGCGAAATCGCCGGCTTCGCCGCGCATGAGGCCAACAATCGCGGGCTCGGATTCTTCGGTCCGACCGGCGTGGCGCGCGCGCATCGCGGAAAGGGGCTCGGCGCGCTCCTGCTCCGCACTTCACTGGCCGATCTGCATCGCCTCGGGTACGAACGCATCATCATCCCCTGGACCGATGCCATCGACTTCTATCGGAAGGCCTGCGGCGCGGTCGTGAGCGATCACTTCGTCACTCTGGCGCGTGTTGTAGACTCGGCGCCGTGAAGGAAACTCCCAAAAAGAAGCTGAAACGGCGGCATCGCTTTCTGCCGCTGGCGATCGGGACCACCGGCAGCGTGGCCCTGGCGGGGGTGGCGTTCTGGTTTTTCAAGAAGCAGGCGGAGTCGGTGGTGGCGGGACGCGCGGACCACTACGACGAACTGGTCATGGACGTCGTCCACAAGATCGACAATCCGCCGATGCATGAGGCGATGCACGCCATCACGCAGCTCGGGGCGCACTTCGTCATCGGCAGCGCGGCGGGGATCACGGCGCTGATGATGTGGCGGCAGGGACGGCGCCAGGATGCCTGGACGGTGGTCATGTCCACCGGCGGAGCGATGATCATCAACACGCTCCTCAAGAATATTTTTCAGCGCCAGCGCCCCATCGAACGGGCGCGCCGCATCACCCTGCCGGATTCGCACAGCTTCCCGAGCGGCCACTCGCTGCTGTCGGCGGCCACCTATCCGATCGTGGCCCATCACTTCGTGCAGAACCGCTCGGTGGCCACGCAGGCCGTCGTCCACACCCTCACCAGCCTGACCATCCTCACCGTCGGCTTCTCGCGCGTCTACTTCGGCGTCCACTTCCCCTCCGACGTCCTCGGCGGATTCGCCGCCGGCTACGGCTGGCTGGGGCTGACGTCGCTGGCGCATACGTTGATGGCAGGTGACAGGGATGGAGGGTGAGACTGCGTTGACCGGTTATCGGTTGTCGGTTGTCGGTTGTCGGTTGGTGGATTCCCAGGGGATTTGACGCCACCGACAACCGACAACCCGTTGCCCGCGAAATCACCGCAGTCCCCTCACGGTTAGGTATCCCGCAATGTCATCCGTTACACAGACCTACGGCGCAAACACCGCATTCATCGAAGACCTCTACGAGCGTTACCGCGCCAATCCCGAGTCGGTGAGCACGAGCTGGCGCGAGTTCTTTCACGACTACGAGCCGCGCTTCGAGGAAGAGTTCGAAGAGGAGGCCGGAGCGCAGCTGCAGGCGGTGGCTCCCCCCGCCGCCATCGCCGCCGTCCCCGCTCCAGCACCCAGCAACCCAGCAACCCAGCAACCAGTACCGGCGACGCCCCGCCCAACGCCAGTCCCCACAACCAACCAGACCTCCGTCCCCCTTCGCGGCGCGGCCGGCAAGATCGCCCAGAACATGGAGACGTCGCTGACCATCCCGACGGCGACGTCGATCCGCAACATCCCGGTCAAGGTGCTCGAGGAGAACCGGCGCGTCGTCAACAATCACCTGGCGCTGACCGGCCAGCCGAAGGCGTCGTTCACGCACATCATCGCCTGGGCGATCGTCGGCGCGGTCAAGCAGTTCCCGCGCATGAACGCGGCGTTCTTCCAGCAAGACTCGCAGCCCACGCGCATCGACCGCGAAGACGTCAACCTCGGCATCGCCATCGACGTCGAGAAGAAGGACGGCACCCGCTCGCTGCTCGTGCCAAACGTCAAACGCGCGCAGACGATGGACTTCGCGCAGTTCCTCAAGGCCTACAACGAGGTCGTGCGCAAGGCGCGCGGCGGCACGCTCGAGATCGCCGACTTCGAAGGGACCACCATCTCGCTCACCAACCCCGGCACGATCGGAACGATCGCCTCCGTGCCGCGGCTGATGCAGTCGCAGGGAACGATCATCGCCACCGGCCAGATCGACTATCCGGCCGAGTACTCAGCCACCGATCCCTCTGTCCTGGCCGACCTCGGAATCTCCAAGGTGATGACGATGACGTCGACTTACGACCACCGCATCATTCAGGGGGCGGAGTCGGGCGCTTTCCTGGCGCGCGTCCACGAGCTGCTCCTCGGCGCCGACGATTTCTACGAGATCATCTACCGCGATCTCCGCATCCCCTACGAGCCGGCCATCTGGGGCAGGGACCGCCATCGCCTCAACGCCACCGAAGACGAAAAGGTGGCACGCGAGGCGGCGGTGCTGCAGATGATCAACGCCTATCGCGTGCGCGGTCATCTGCTGGCCGATCTCGATCCGCTCGAGTACGAGGTGAAACGCCATCCCGAGCTCGATCCCGCCTTCTACAGCCTTACGATCTGGGACCTCGATCGCGAATTCGTCTGCGGCGGTCTGTGCGGCAAGCTGACGGCGAAGCTGCGCGACATCCTCGACACGCTGCGCGAGACCTACTGCGGCAAGCTCGGGCCGGAGTACATGCACATCGGCGAGACCGTGCAGAAGAAGTGGCTGCAGGACCGGATGGAGCCGGCGCGCAACCACCATCCGCTCGATCTGGCCACCAAGCGCCGCATCCTGATGAAGCTCAACGACGCCGAGGCCTTCGAGAAGTTTCTGCACACGAAGTACGTGGGCCACAAACGCTTTTCGCTCGAAGGAGCGGAGACGACCATCCCGATGCTCGACTACATCTTCAACGAGGCCACGCAGGATGGCGTCACCGAGGCCGTCATCGGCATGGCCCATCGCGGACGGCTCAATGTGCTGGCGAACATCCTCGGCAAGTCGTACGAGAAGATCTTCCACGAGTTCGAGGGGGACGTCGATCCGAACACGACGCAGGGCTCGGGCGATGTGAAGTACCACCTCGGCGCGGACGGCATCCACCAGACGCCGGACGGCTCACACATGAAGCTGACGCTGGCGTCGAATCCCAGCCATCTCGAAGCGGTCGATCCGATCGTGGAAGGGATGGTGTACGCGAAACAGAAGCTGATCGGCGACAACAAACGCGCATGGGTGCTGCCGGTGCTCATCCACGGCGATGCCGCCTTCGCCGGTCAGGGCGTGGTGGCGGAGACGCTGAATCTCTCGCAACTTCCCGGCTACCGCACCGGCGGCACGATTCACCTGGTCATCAACAATCAGATCGGCTTCACTACCGGGCCGGAATCGGCACGATCGTCTGTCTATGCTACGGACGTGGCCAAGATGGTGCAGGCGCCGATCTTCCACGTGAACGGCGACGACCCCGAGGCCTGCATCCGGGCGGTCAAGCTCGCGTACGACTTCCGCCAGCAGTTTCACAAAGACGTCGTCATCGACATGCTCTGCTACCGGCGGCACGGCCACAACGAAGGCGACGAGCCGTCGCTCACGCAGCCGAGGATGTACAAATCGATCAAGGAGCACCGCTCGGTGCGGAAGGTCTACACCGAGACGCTGCTGCGCAAAGGCGACATCGATCCGAAGGAAGCAGAGTCGTGGCTGGATAACTTCCAGACGAAACTGCAGGAAGCGTTCGACCGGACGCGCGAAGACAACGAGCCGCCGTCAACGACGAATGCGCGCGGCCCCCTCTGGACCGACGAGGAGATCACCGGTTTCCAGAACCAGCCATCGCCGGATACTTCGGTGCCGCGCAGCGGGCTCGACGCGGTCGGCCAGGCGCTGACGACGATTCCTTCCGATCTCTCGCTGCACCCGAAGCTCAAGCCGATCATCATCAAACGGAAAGCGATGGCCGAGGGGCGCGAGCCGATCGACTGGGCCTTCGCGGAGTTGCTGGCCTTCGGCACGCTCATGACTGACGGCTATCGCGTGCGGCTCTCCGGCCAGGACTCCGGCCGCGGAACCTTCTCGTCGCGTCACGCCATTCTGTTCGACTACCTGACCGGCAAAGGCTACGTGCCGCTGAATGCACTGGCCGGCGCAACGGATGCCACACCGATCGACTTCGCCGTCTACGACTCCAACCTCAGCGAGTATGGCGTCCTCGGCTTCGAGTACGGCTTCTCCGTGGCCGATCCCGGAACGCTGGTGCTGTGGGAAGCGCAGTTCGGAGATTTTGTAAATGGCGCTCAGATCGTCATCGACCAGTTTCTCTCCTCGGCCGAGGAGAAGTGGAGCCAGCACAGCGGCCTGGTGCTGCTGCTGCCGCACGGCTACGAAGGGCAGGGGCCGGAGCATTCGTCCGCCCGCCTGGAGCGCTTCCTGACGCTTTGCGCCGAGGGGAACATGCAGGTCGTCTATCCGACGACGCCGGCGCAGCATTTCCACGCGCTGCGGCGGCAGATGAAGAACGATCCGCGCAAGCCGCTGATCGTGATGACGCCGAAGTCGCTGCTGCGCCATCCGCAGGCAACGTCGTCAATCGAGGAGCTGACCAATGATTTGACCAGTGGCCGCTTCGAGCCGGTGCTGATCGATGCGGCTTCCGATCCTTCGAACGTGAAACGCATCGTTCTGACGAGCGGCAAGGTCTACTACGACCTCGCCGCCGCGCGCGGGAAGTCCAACGCCAACATCCCGCTGATCCGGCTCGAGCAGTTCTACCCGTTCCCGCAGGCGATGCTTGTCTCGGCGATCGCCCAGTACCCGAACGCAACCGAGATCGTCTGGACTCAGGACGAGCCCCGCAACATGGGCGCCTGGCCCTTCCTGCACGAACGCCTGGCCGCCCTCGCTGGTAACCGCACGCTCCGCTACGCCGGACGCCCGATCAGCGCCTCGCCGGCGACGGGGTCGCATCATCGGCACGAGGAGCAGCAGGTGGCGTTGGTGAAGGCGGCGATCGGGTGACGACTAATGTCGTATCATTCAGCGCCGCGCATGACGGGTCCTACAAGGTACAAAGAGGCCTGCTGGAAGGCGGGAAGACATGCCGAAGACAGTAGCCGCAGAGTATCTCGCTGAAGAACAGACGCTGAAGCTCGATGAACCGCTCGAGGGTGTTGCTGATCACGCTCGTGTTCAGGTTTCGTTGACCGCGGGGACCTCGGTGATAGCAAAGCCGTGGCTCGACTTGAAGGGTTCATTACCGAAAGAAGCAATCGAGGAGTGGCGTTCCTCACTAGAATGAGTGGCGACATGTATGACGCCGATGATGTTATCCATATCGATCCCGAGATCCTCGGTGGAACGCCTGTCTTCATTGGGACTCGCGTTCCTTTGCAGGCTCTGATCGACTACATCGAAGGCGGCCATCCCCTGAGCGACTTTCTGGATGACTTCCCCACGGTGACGCACGCGCAGGCTGTGGCTGCGCTCGAGCAAGCGAAGGAACTGTTGGTTGCGCATTCTCATCGATGAATGCGTGCCGCGCGCATTGAAACGCCACCTTCGAGCACATGACGTGGTTCTCACCGTGCCGGAGGCCGGATTCGCAGGCCTGAAGAATGGTCAACTGCTTCGTGAAGCTGAAGGCAACTTTGATGCTTTCATCACGACAGACAAGAGTCTGCAACATCAGCAGAATCTATCCGCATGGAGTATCGCGTTCGTGCTGCTGCGCGCTGTCAGCAATGACATCGCCGATCTCGAACCGCTGGTGCCACAATTGGTCGCGCGTCTGGCCGACGTTGCGCCAGGCACGTTAACGATCATCGGCTAATCCCCCTACCCCAGCGCCGCTTCGATCCTCTCCTCCAGATCGTGAATGGCGGCTTCCAGCTCCGGTAGCAGCTCCCCGGCGCGCTCGAAATCGGAGGCTTTCCCGGCTCGTTCCAATTGCACCGTAGTAGCAATCGCCTCTGGGACGTCGAAGTTGCTGATGGCGCCTTTCAGGGTGTGCGCGGTCTGGAAGAGCAATTCGCCGTCGCAGGCGGTGACGGCATCGCGGAGGGCGGCCAGCAATCGGGGGGTCTGCATGGCGAAGGCGTCGCGCACGCGGGCGAGGAGGCGGACATTGCCGCCGACGGCATCGAGGATGGCGTCGGCCGGGCCGGCGGGAGCGGGAGAGGCGGCCATCACGCCGGTCACTTCGCGGATGATGGCGCCGAGGGACGACTGCGTGGCGGGCTTGGTCAGCACGGCATCGAAGCCGGCGTCGATGCAACGATCGCGGTCTTCGCGCGTCGAGTGCGCCGTCAGCGCGACGATCGGCGTGCGTATCCCGCGCTCCGTGGTTCGGTAGCGCCGAACGACTTCCAGCCCGTCGATCCCCGGCATCTGCACATCGAGCAGAACGGCGTCGAACGTTCTTCGGGCGAGGATTTCGAGCGCCTCGGCGCCGCTCTCGGCTGTCGTGACGAAGTGGCCGAGCCGCCGCACGGCCTCGGCCGCGAATTCCTGATTGACGACGTTGTCGTCGACGACGAGCACGCGCAGCGGACGGGCGATCTCCGGGCGGCGCTCGAGCGTGTAGGTCATCGTCCGCTCGGTAACGCCGAGGGCGACACCTATGGCATCGAGCAACTCGCGCTCGCCGATCGGCCGCGTCACCACCACGCCGGCGTGATACGACGGCGCCAGCGGCGAGGTTATGCGTACCACCGGCACCGGCGGCATCCAGGGCGTCGTCGCCAGGATGTTGGCGTCGGCGACGACGCATGCGTACGCGGCGCGGATCGACGGCTGCAGCGCGCGATCGAGCGTCGCGTACGACTCCGGCACCATTCCGTGCGCCCGCAGCGTCCCGGCCAGGATAGCCCGCGTCGTCGCGTTCGGCTCGATCAGAAGAACCCGCGTTCCCGACAGCGCCGTCTCCCACTCCGGCGCCGGCCCGGTCCCGACCGGCTCGCACGGCATCGGCAGGACGAAACGGAACGTGCTCCCTTTCCCCTGCTCGCTTTCGAACGTCACCACGCCGCCCATCGCCTCCAGCAGCCGCGACACGATGGCCAGGCCGAGGCCGGAGCCGCCGTAGCGCCGCGAATGCGAGGAATCGGCCTGCGCGAACGGATCGAAGATCAGGTGACGGCGCGAGGGATCGATCCCGACTCCCGTATCGCGAACCTCAAATCCGATCGTGACGCGGTCGACCGACATCACTTCGCAGGAGACGCGGACGACGACTTCGCCGCGGTTGGTGAATTTGAGGGCGTTGCCGACCAGGTTGACGACGATCTGCCGAATCCGCAGCGGGTCGCCCCACAATCGATCCGGCACCTCGGGTGATACCCCAAAGGCGATCGTCAGTCCTTTCTCCGCCGCGGTGATACCCAGCGTCTTGAGCGTGTCGGTGATCAGTTGGCGCACCGAGAAATAGACCGGCTCCAGCTCCAGGCGGCGCGCTTCGATCTTGGAGAAGTCGAGGATGTCGCCGATGGTGGCCAGCAGCGTCTCCGCGGAGCGGCGGGCCATCTCGAGCTGGCGTGCGCGCTCGATCGACGTCTCCGTATCGATGGCGAGCTGCAGCATCCCGATGATGCCGTGGAGCGGCGTGCGCATCTCGTGGGACATGTTCGCCAGGAACTCGCTCTTGGCCGCACTCCCCTCTTCGGCGCGCCGCCTTGATGCACCCAATTCGACCGACTGCGCCTCGAGCTTGCGGATCAGTTCGCGCGACACGCGGATGACGTTCGCCAGATGACCGCGCCGCTTCTCGACGCCGCGCGACGTCAGAGCGATATAGAGCCCCCCGGCGAAGACGAATGCGATTTTCGCCAGAGCGATCCCGTCGGGCACCGGCCGTCCGTCGACGGTGACCACCCAGAGCAGCATCAACGCGTAGCAGAAGGTGCCGAACATCACGAAGCCGAGCGCGCGGCGGAAACGGACCTGCGCCTGATCGGCGACATGCAGGAAGAGAATGAAAAAGAGCCAGCTCCGCTCGGCACCCGAGTAGTAGACAGCCAGCGTCCAGATGGGAAGGTCGAGGACGAGAAAAGCCATGCTGAGATCGGCCTTCACGCGCCCGAACAACATCAACAGCAGCGGCCACGAAACAGCGCAATAGACGGCCAGGATGATCGTGACGCGCAGCCACCCTGCATTCGACGCCATCTGCAACAGGAATCGATTGTTGAGGTAGACGCCGAGGGAAAGAAAGGCCGAGCCGAGACAGCGAAGGAGAGGAATCTCGACGGTGGCAATCTTGTGCGCGCGAGCACGCTTCTGCCGCTCGCCATCCTCGGCGCGCATGATGAAATCGTTGCTCACCGAAGAGACTGTACGCGCTCTCGCCGCTGCAGGATGGCCCGGACGCGCGGAAGGAGGCTCTCTTTCCGGATCGGTTTGCGCAGAAAGCCGGCCGCGCCAAGCTCGAGGCTGCGGGCCTCGACCTCCGCCCCGGCCACTCCGGTGATGAAGACGGCCGGCGTTTCCATCCCCTTCTTCATCATGATCTCGAAGAGCTGAAGGCCGCTCAGCGTCGGTACGTTCACGTCGAGAACGATGAGGTCGAATTCGCGGCGGCCGAGCTCGAGAAGGGCGTCCCCACCATCGCTGGTCACGACGACCTCGTACCCTGCCTCGGTCAGAAATCCTTCGACGAGCGCGGAGGAGACGGCATCATCCTCGACGAGGAGGATCAGCACCGGCCCATCGAGCGCTTTGTGAAAGGCGTCGCGCGGCGCGGGAGACTTCTCCAGCGCGGAAAGGATCTCCTCGCGCAACCGTTCGGTCTCGACGCTCGGCAGGCGGTTGAACTGCCGCTCGAGGATGTCGGCACACTCCTGGTAACGGCGGAGGGCGGAGTCGGGCCGTCCCTGTTCGAGCTGCAACCGCATCAGGGCGCGATGAACGACTTCCTGGGTCGGGTCGAGCGCCAGGAGCCTGCTGGCCGTATCGGTGGCGTTCTCCCACCAGCCGGCCTTGATCTGCGCGGCCAGCAGCTTGCCCAGCACCGCCAGCCCTTCGCGCCAGTAGTGGAGGCGGCGCTCCGAAACCCAGGCCTCGAAGTCGGGGACATCGCTGTCAAAGCCTTCAAGGAGGTTCCCGCGATAAATCTCCGCCGCGGCGCGTACGGCGTTCAGCGAGCCGTTCGCCGCCAGAAGGTCGAAGCGGGCCACGTCGACATCGACCGCGCGCGGATTGAATCGCAGCGTATCGCCCGAGCCGATGAGGACATCCGGCGCGGCGAAGCGGAGCGCATAGCGAAGGTCGCGTCCGAGGGCGGCCGGACTGTCGCCGCCGAAGAGCGCCACGAAATCGCGCAGGGGCGCGGGAGCGTCGAGATGCATGGCCATCCATGCCAGCGTGGTGTGCGTGCGCCGGCTGCCGAGCGCGAGCGTATTTCCACGATGATCCGTGGCTGAGAATTCGCCGAACAGACGAACTTTGAACGAGGACATGATCTTCGGACCGATGTGAAGAGTACCACAGGGCTAGTTTATTAAGGAAAGCCGTAGTGGTGTTGCTGAGGTTCCAATCCTGCCGGTGAGCGTAGCGAACGGCAGGATCTCCGGTGATACCGCGCAACCGCCGGGCAATAGGCGCCGCCCGCGCAATGCCACCGGAGATCCTGCCATGGTTCGCTACGCTCACCGGCAGGATTCCGCCTACCGGCTACCTTCTGCAATCTTTCTCTTGGCATCCGGGTTGTCGCGCCGCGAGATGCACAACCAGCGAATTGTCATCACCGGCGTCGGCGCGCTCAGCCCGAACGGCGTCGGACGCGAGAACTATTTTGCGGCGCTGAAGGAAGGACGCTCCGGCGTCCGCACCATCACCCAGTTCGACGCTTCGTCGCTTCCGTCGCGCGTGGCCGGAGAGGTCGACTTCGATCCTACGCTCTGGGTCGACGTGAAAAACATGAAGCACGTCTCGCGCGTCGTGCCGATGGTGATCGCCGCGGCGGACGAGGCGCTGAAAGATGCCAAGCTCGATCCGTCAGCCGTCGATCTGGAGACCCGCCGCAGCATCGGCGTGATGCTCGGCTCCGGCGGCGGCGCGGTCGAGTTCAGCGAGCGGATGTACGAACTCTGGTTCGACGACCACGAGAAGCAGGCTTCGATCTACTCCGTCCCCTCCGGCACCATCGGCACGATCGCCTCGGAGATCTCGATGGCCTACGACCTCCACGGCTTCTCGCATCTGATCTCCACCGGCTGCACGTCGTCGACCGATGCCATCGGCTACGCGTACCGCAACCTGAAGCTCGGCGTCATCGACTACGTCGTCTGCGGCGGCGCCGACTCGACGATCACCGAAGCGATCATGACCGGCTTCTGCATGATGCGCATCGTCGCCAACACGCGGAACGACGCGCCGGAGTCGGCCTCGCGGCCGTTCTCGCGCGATCGTGACGGATTCGTGCTCTCCGAGGGGGCGTGGATGTTCGTCATGGAGCGGGAGGAGACCGCGAAGGCCCGCGGCGCGCAGATCTACGCCGAGGTAGCCGGATACGGCTCGACCTGCGACGCCTACCACCGCGTGCGCATCGATGAGTCGGGCGAGGAGCCGGCGCGGGCAATGACGCTGGCGATGAAGGATGCCGGGATCGATCCGAGCGAGGTCGGCTATCTCAATTACCACGGCACCTCGACCGATCTCAACGACCGCATCGAGACACGCGCGGTCAAGCTGGCCTTCGGGGATCACGCCAGAATGCTCCCCGGCTCGGCGACGAAGTCGATGATCGGACATCCGCAGGGAGCCTGCGGTTCCGCGGGCGTGGCCGCGACGCTGATGGCGATCCGCGACGGCATTCTCCCGCCGACGATCAATCTCGATACGCCCGATCCCGAGTGCGATCTCGACTACATCCCCGACCTCGGCCGGCGCGCCCGCATCGACGCCGCCGTCTGCAACACGATCGCCTTCGGTTCGAAGAATTCGGCACTGGTGTTGAAGAGGTACGCGTAATCTACCGCCCGCATGCGTACACTCGTCATCTGCTTCTTCGCCGCCGAGGATGGATCGCCTGTCGAAGGGAGCGCGTCGCTGCTTGCAGGCCGATGGCGCACCACGGTCGACGCGAAACAGAAACCGATTCACGGCGGACCTGAGGTCCGCTTCGAGATCGGAGACGACACTGTCGTCAATGAAGCCCTGGTCACTTCTCCCCGGCGCTTTCAGCGATTCGTCCCCTGGCCGAAGTCGGATGTGCTCGACGTCCGGCTGGAGAGAGCGGGCGAGTTGATCATCGCCGCCAATCACGATGCCCCGCGATTCGTGCACGTGCACGCCACGGGAGGTCAGGATATCCCCGACTTTCTCCGCGGCCTCGGCAAGGACTTTCATCCGCTCCGCTGCGGGCAATCGATCAACTGCCCGCGTCTGCTTCCGGGACCGTATGCGATCGACGTTTTCGACGAGGCGAAGAAGCCGCTGACGCAGCTCACCGTCGACCTGCCGGCGTGGCGAACGACGTTCGTCGAGGTGCCATGAAGCGCGTCATCACTCCCGAACTGCTCGACGAGCATGACGCGCCGCGTGAGGCGATGGAGCGCTCGCTCCGCGATCTGCGCCGGTTCAACCGCTGGGCCGGCGGAACGTCGACCTATCTGCGCCTGGTCCGCCGTTTCGCTCCCGGCGCGAAGACCGTCGTCGACCTCGGCGCCGGCACCGCCGATCTGCTCGATGCGCTGCCCGCCGAGGTGATGACGATCGCGGTCGACATGAACATCAAGCATCTCGCCTACGAGCGCGGCCACTCGCGCGCGCTGCGCGTCGTGGGCGATGCCATGCGGCTGCCGTTCCGCGACGCATCGGTCGATCTCGTCACGTCGTCGCACTTCTTCCATCACTTCGAGCCGGAGGAAAACGCGGCCATCCTCCGCGGGGCGCTGCGCATCGCCCGCATCGGCGCGATGGCCAGCGACACGCGCCGCCACATCCTCCCCTTCCTCTTCACCTGGCTGCTGGGAAAGCTGCATCTCGTCGGCCGCATCACCGCGTATGACGCCCCCGCGTCCGTTGCGCGCGGCTACACCGCGGATGAGGCGCGGGCCGTCGGCGAGAAAACGGGTGCCGGGCGTGTGGAGGTCGTGAACATGATGCCGTTCCGGTTCGGGTTGCTCCTGTGGAAAGCTTAGACCGCACGATGTGGAGTTGTACGAGCGGTTCGTTCTCGGCAATACCTCCAATCGAGAGTCCTTCTCCCCCAGCGCTTTTCAGCTGGGGGAGAAGGTGCCGAAGGCGGATGAGGGGGCGTTGGTTCTTGCCGAGAAGTGGATTATTTTCACGAACGGGCGGGGGAAACTCATGAAGACACTCAACTTCAACGCGAGAACCGCCCCCTCATCCGCCTTCGGCACCTTCTCCCCCCGCAAGAAACCGCGGGGGGAGAAGGACTCTCGATTAAGGGAGTCCCAAGTTGTTCAGGCAGACTGTGAGAAACGGCTTAGACCGCTCGGCACAAACATCTTGTCTGTGCCGCGCGGATGTGAATCGGCATGACCACTCTCACCGTCGATGTCGCCATTGTCGGCGCCGGTCCCGGCGGGTCGACGCTGGCCGCGCTCCTGGCCCGCCGCGGGTATTCCGTGGCGCTGATCGACCGGGATGACTTTCCGCGCGACAAGTTGTGCGGCGAGTTTCTGTCGTACGACGCGATGCCGATCGCCGAGGCGCTCGGCATCGACCTCGGCGGCGCGCCGTACATCGAGCACTGCCGCGTCGTGGGACGGGGCCGCACGTATGCCTTCGACTTCCCGCATCCCGCCCGCGGCGTGTCCCGCATGTTTCTCGATGACGCGCTTCATCGCTGCGCCGCCGATGCCGGAGCGCAGGCGGTCACGGCGATGGCAACGGCTGTCTCGCGTGACGGCGTCACGCTCGACGACGGCACCATCCGCGCGCGGGTGGTGGCGGGGGCGTGGGGACGGTGGGGGCGTTTCGACCGGCAGCTCGAACGCGCCTTCGTCCGCGACCGCTCGCATCGCAATTTCGGGTTCAAGCGGCACTACCGCGGCGCGGGCGCGAAGGGCGTCATCGAGCTCTACTCGTTCGCCGGCGGTTACCTCGGCGTGAATGACGTCGAGGGCGGCATCACGAACATCTGCGGGCTCGTGCATGCGCGGCGGCTGCAGGGACACAAGGGCAAATGGGATTCCTTTGTGGAAGAGATCCGCGCCGAGGAGGAGCCGCTCGAGGCGATGTACGCGCGGTATGAGCCGGCACAGGATGGCTTCCTCTCCTCCGAGCCGGTGATTTTTCGCTCGCGGTCGGCGGTCGAGGAGGGGATCTTCATGATCGGCGACGCCTCGGGGGTGATCGATCCGTTGACCGGCAACGGGATGGCCATGGCCATGCAGTCGGCGCTCGTCGCCGCACCTTTCATCGCCGAGGCGCTCGACGATGGCGACCGCAAACGGAGCGAGGACGGCTATCGGAACCGGCACACGGAGCTCTTCAACCATCGCATCGCCTGGAGCCGCCGCGTCGCATTCCTGCTGTCGCGCCCCGCCCTGCTCGACGCCGCCTTGCGGCTCCGTTTTCGCGCGGCAGGCCCGTTCTTTTTGAGAAAGACTCGGGCGGATCGGGATGTGATTGCGAAGATGGTTTCTGGGTCGTAACTTCATTTGTCATCCTGAGGCGGCGGCAGCCCCGGAGGGGCAGAGCGCGCCGAAGGACCCCCAGCCTGAAACCCGGACAGGGCGGTGGAATGTCGACGATTCCGCCGCCCAACCGGGATACAACTTGGGGGTCCTTCGACCGTCCCTTCGGCTCGCTCAGGGCAGGCTCTGCGCCGCGCAATCGCTTTCGCGATTATGCGGCTCCGGCGGCTCAGGATGACAGGTAAACCTCAAGTAAACCGCGAGACCGCGAGACCTCAATTCCTACTCGGATCCCCGTCCTGCCGGAACGGCGCGAGGAACTGCATGCTCTCGATGCGGTTCTGCAGTTCGCCGGCGACGTCCTCGGCGCGGGTGACGATGTCGTCCATTTCGAGAAGGCGCTGCTTCTCGGCGACGTCGAGATTGAGCGACATGATCAGGGCGTTCGTCAGCGCTTCCAGTCCGACCGTCTCGATCTCCGGCACCTCGAGCCGCTCCGGAAAGTGCCGGAGGTATTGCTGCGACAGTTCGGCCAGCCATATGCGCTGCGCATAAGCGTCGGTGGGGTCGCGCTCGATCTGCGGGCTGGCCACGGCCCGCACCGTGCGGTACGGCTCGCTCGACACCTCACCGATGATCTGAAAGCGGGACTCGCCGTACATGACGAGGTTGTAGCGGCCGTCGTCGAGCATCACCGTCTGCTCGATCCGGCCTATCGTCCCGCAGAGATAGACGGACGGCGTACCGAAATAGTCGGCCTCCCATCCCGGGCGCAGAAGGGTGATGCCGAAGCGCTGGTCGCGCTCGACGACGTCGGTGATGAGCTGCCGGTAACGAGGCTCGAAGACGTGAAGCGGGATGCGGGTCTGGGGAAAAAAGACGAGGTTCGGCAGCGGGAAAATCGGCAACAGAAACTCGGGGTCCGGCAACGCGCTCATGACCGGCTTTTCTTCGTCGAAGGGACGATTTCGAAGCTCTTGTCCGCGGCAAGATTCCCGCCCCAGTGACCTTCGACGCGATACCGGCCGGGCGACAGATTCGCGGTCAGGGCGAAGGTGGCGACTTTCGCGCCGTTCATCTCCCTCAGCTCGGAGGAAATCATCTTCTGCCCCGGTCCGTACCAGATCGCGTTCGTCTTCAAACCGACCGGCGAGTCGTGCAGGCGCAACGTCAGAAAGACGGTCTGGCCGGGCTCGAAGTGATCTGTTTCCTGCGACACCGCGCCGTCCGGACCGAGCTGCGCACCGAGAAGCGCCTTCTCGATCGGCGCATGCGGACGGATGAGGTCCCGCTCCTTTTTCCTGGCCTCGTTTTCGGGGCCGACGGCGGCGACGGCCTTCCGCGAACTGGACGGGCGGCAGGCAGCGAGCGAACAGGCGCAGAGAAGAACGGCGACGGCCTTGCGCATCGGGGAGATTCTACGGCATCAGGGAATGAAGATCGTGTCGTGGGGCGCGGAGCGCTCCGACTCCGGCCGCCCGGCCGTGTAGTAATAGAGCGAGACCGACTTGCGCGACATTCCGGCCGGAGAGGTGAGCGGATGCGGATGGCCGTGAAACGACGTGTCGGTCGTCGAGAAGATCACCGTCCGGTTGAAGAGCGGCAGGATCTTCACGCGGCAGGCGGACTGGTCGCGTTCCCACAGCTCGAGGTAGCCGCCGTATTCATCGCGCCACTCTTTGTTGAGATAGACGAGCATGTTCAGGCGGCGATCGATCTTCAGCTTCGGATGGACGTTGAAATCCGCATGGACCTTGAGAAAGCCGCCGGGCTCGATCTGGTGCAGACCGCCGCCGCCGAAGTAGGGATCCGGAATCAGCCCTTCGATGCCTGTGAGCGCCTCCAGCCACAGCAGCATCTCAAAGGAGTTCATATCGTTGAGAAAGTCGCGGATCGTCCTCGAGATGGTGCCGGTCTCATGGTAGTAGCCGAGCTTCTTCTCCAGCGGCGTATCGAACTCGCGCCATTTCATCCCTTCGGGACCCGGAAACTCGCGCAGGACGGCATCGAGCGCGGCATCATCGAACAAACCATCGAGGACGATGTGCGGAAAGGGCTTGGCCGCCGCGTATTTCGCCCGGAGTTGCTGTGGATCGTAGTGAAGTGTCATGCAGCGAGGCGATTCTACTTGCGGATAAACACTATGCGCCGGCGCGCAACCATGTCGACCTTCATTTCAGGCGAGTAGGTCGTCCAACCGGCTGGCGAGTGATAGCGTACCCGCAAGGTAACGCCGGGAAATCCCGGCGAGCGAAACCCTCCGTCGCGATGGACCTCGTACACCCGCTCGGGGTTGATGACGAACGCATAGGTCCCCTCGGCGTATGGCCCGAGGTGCCAGAAGAAGGAGCCGGGCTCCTCAAATGTGAAGTCCGCCGCCAGCGGCATCGTCCGGATGGCGCGGCACGATGCCACCACCGGCTGCGGCCCGACGTCGACGACTTCGCGGCGACGGGCGTTGTACTCGAAGACACGCCGCAGCGTACCGGCCTCATGGCAGAGCTCGAGATCGTCGTAGACCGCCTTGCCGTGGGTCCCCACAAGGGCCGCTATCTCCGAGAGAGTGACGGAAGGAGTTTCGGCATCGCGGATGATTTCTCCCGGCGCGAGGTCGGCGAAGACATGCGCTTCATCGCTCATGCGCTTGAAATGCCGGAATTGAGACGGCCACTCCGTCGCGTGCGCCGCCATCGCCAGGAGCAGGACTATCACGACGACGATCTCTCCCCGCGGCAGAGCACGCGGAACGAAGGCGACGGAGATCGTCAGCACGAGCCAGAGCGCGAAGGCCCAGCGCGGTTGTAACTCGGTGGCCACCGGAAGGATTGGAAGAAGCGCGGCCACGATGCCGACCGCCAGCGGCAGCCGCGCGGCCCTCAGGCGAACCGCCAGCAGCACGGCGCAAGCGACGATGGCCGCTGTCAACGCAATCGCCCCCCAGCTTCCTGAGCCGGCAAACTGCAGGACGGCGCGGAACGGCAGAGTGGCCATCCGCTGCAGCCGCTCGCCCGGTCGTACCACGAAGCCATATGAGCCGACATTCGGGCCGATGATGGCCACCCGCCACGCCGCCGACAGCAGCGCTGCAAGGGCGTGCGGCACAACCATCCGTATCCGCTGCCGAATGCTTCCCTCCGGAATGACCAGCAGCAATGCCGGCAGCGGGAAGTAGATCTCCTTCGTTCCTGCGGCAAGGAAGTAGATCACCGCCGAAGCGACGGCCATGCCGCGGCTGCCGCTCCGGAGCGCGCGGACGAAGAGGATGGTTGCCACGATCGCCAGCACTGCTCCGCCGATGTAGTGCCGCAGCATCAGTACCGGGGCGATGCTGAGAATCGGGCCCGCCAGACAGGTGATCAGTGCCGTCGAGGCTGCCGTCGTTCGCGAGCACCATAGGCGGAGCAGGAAATACTCGGCCGCCGGCAGCAGCACGAGGACCAGCAACTGATGTGTGTAGAACGCGGTGGCGTTCGAGCCAAACCACACCCGATCGCTCTTCAACGACAGCATGAAAAAGGGGGTGAAGATCGGAGTCCCGAGGGCGTTGTAGAGGGTCTTGTCGTACAGCGTTCCGAGGACGCTCACACGCTGGAGGATGTTGAAGTGAAAAGGATCGTCGAACATCCACCAGAGGCGAATGATCTTCCTGAAGGTCTCCGCGACGACCATGGCCAGCAGGAGGGCGATCGCGGCATCGGCGAATCGGCGCGGGTTCATTCTCACCGGGTCCGTGCGAAGACGCAGTCGCGGCACATGAAGTCGTCCGGCGCGTCTTCGATGCCGTAGACCCATTTTCGCATCGTTGCCAGTTCCGGCCCTTCCAACACCTCGGCCACGGTGTTTGTGGTGAGGTCGCCGACGATGTAGCGCTCGTCGTAGTCCTCGCAGCAGAGAACGCATTGTCCGCGGGGCGTGATGTGCAGGTGCTGCAGCGGGCGCGACCCGATGTTGTCGCAACCGGCCAGATGGCGCTTCGGCGCGTCCGGTTTGAGGCCGACATCGAGCCATCCGGCGCGGTCCATCACCACATGGCGCTCGACGGTGAACCGGGTTGCTTTGAAACGTTCGGTGATCGCTTCGAAGTCGGCGTCGTGGACCGCGTCGCCGGTGCCGAGGACGACGATCTTCATCACGTCGGCGAGCGGCCGCGACTTCACGTAGTCGAGATTGCGCAGCACGACACCAAGGTGATCCTCGCCGCGGTCGCGTGTGTAGCGCTCGCGGTCGAGCGTCGAGAGATTGATGCAAATGTAGCGCAGCGGGCCCGCTTCGATGAGGGCATCGACCTTGCCCGGGGTCAAACCCGAGCCATTGCTCAGCACGGCCACCGGCAACTTCGCAGCGAACAGCGTCTTGCAGAAATCGACGAAACGGCGGTCGAGCGTCGGCTCGTTGTAGCTCTGCAGGAAGACGCTCTCCAGGGTGTCGCGATACGCGGTCAACTGATTGACGATCCGCTCGAAGAGCGCCACCGGCATGTCGTAGTCCTCGCGTGGGGCGATGGAGACCGGGCAGAAGTAGCACTTCTGGTTGCACGCCGTCATCGTCTCCAGCGAGACGATCTTCAACCGATGCAGGCGCGAGACGTCGCCGCGAACGAGCCAGCCGTCTTTCTCGAGCTGGTCATCGCCCACACCGCCGTCGATCACCCGCCGCAACGTCTCATACTCCGCCTCGCCGGCGGCAAGGGCGCGATCGGTCAGCGGGTTGTAGATCCGCTCCGCGTCGATGTGCAGAAACGGATTGACGCGGAGATCCGTGGCGATGGCGGAAGACATGTCGGTCGAGAGTGTACGGCGCGGATGCGCGGGACGTCTAACCCCTCAAATTCGACTACATGCTGCTGATCGATTCGCGGACGAGGTATTCGTGCTTCGGCGTGTGCGTCCTCGAACACGATCGCGTGATGATCGTCACCGTACCGCGTAACACCGAATGTCACCGTGGCCGGTCGGTATGACTTTTCCCGTTTCCACGCCGGATATCGACGTCATCATGGTGCACTACCACGCCACCACCCTGGCGACCGACGCCGTGGCAGCGTTGAAGGAAGACGCTGCGTCGAGCGACCTCTCGGTCCGCATCTTCGTCGTCGACAACGGTAGCACCCCGAGTGAGCTGCTGGCGCTCGAGTCGCTCGACATCGCGCGCGTCACGGCAGGCTGCAACCTCGGATTTCCCGGCGGAGTGCAGTTCGGCTTTTCGTTCACCAGCGCGCGCTACGTCATCCTCATGAACGAGGACGTCATGGTCCGGCCCGGCTGTCTGCGCCGTCTCCGCGACGCGCTGAGCGCCGGCGCCGCCGTTGCGGGACCCCGATTCTTCTGGGACTTGGATCGCGTCTTTTCGCTGCCCTGCACCGAAGAGCGAACGCGGATGGCCGAGTTCGTCAAGGTCGCCGGGCGTCGCAACGACCGGGCACTGAAGCGCGCCAGAGCCCGGTGGCGCGATCACGCGCGGCTGCACTGGCGCAGCACGGCGCCGATGACCACGGTCGCCATCAGCGGCGCGTTGCTCGCGTTTCGGCGTGACGTGTGGGAGACGGTCGGTCCGTTTGGCGAGGGGTATCAGATGTACTTCGACGAGAACGACTGGTTGCTGAAGATCCAGCGTGCTGGTCTCCAGTCGATCTACGTGCCGTCCGCCGAGGCTGTTCATCTTCACAATCCGAAGCTCATGGGGAACCCGGATCGCTCGCAGTGGTCGACGGAGTCCTTCCTGCGCTTCGGGGACCTTTACTATGGCGCGGCGTTCATGCAGCGCCTCCTTCGGCTGGCCAGCCGGCCCGCGACGATTCCCGAGTGGCAACCACTCGAAGCCGAGGCCGACGGCGCGACGGTCGAAGTGCCCATTCCGTACACCTCTGCGTGGCCGGTGTGGATCGAGCTCACCCCGAGCCCATTCGGCTTTCCCGCCGCGGCGACGGTCGTGACCGACCCATCGACGAAGCGCTGGCGGCTACCGGTGCTGCGCGGCCTGCCGTTCCTCACCGGGATGCTCTATCTGCAGCTCGTCGACGATGCAGGCCACGAGCTCGGGAGTTACCGCTTCGAGGGCCGAGCCGCTCCACAAGAACCAGCACCGATCGAACAGGAGGAAGTTGTCGCATGAACGGCAAAGTGCTGGTCGTCGGCGGTGCGGGCTATGTCGGTTGCGTTCTCGTTCAGGAGCTCATCGACCGCGGCTTTGGCGTTCGCGTTCTCGATCGCCTCTACTACGGCGACGACGGTCTCCGCGACGTCGCCGATCGCATCGAGCTCGTCGTCGGCGACATGCGCTCCATACCCCCTCGATTGTTCGATGACGTGCGCGCCGTCGTGAACCTCGGCGGGCTCTCCAACGATCCCACCGCGGATTACAACCCGAAAGCCAACTACGAAATGAACACTGTGGCCGCCATCGAGCTCGCCAAGGCGAGTGTGGCTCATGGCGTGCCACGCTATGTTTTGGCATCGTCGTGCTCGATTTACGACTGCGGGTCGTTGGACGAGCAGTACGACACGCTCATGGACGAAGACACTCCCGTGTCCCCGCAGAGCGCGTACTCATCCTCGAAGCGGGAGGCGGAGCTGAAGCTGCTGGCACTGGCCAGCCCCACGTTCACGCCGGTCATCCTCAGAAAGGGGACGATCTTCGGCTTTTCGCCGCGGATGCGCTACGACCTGGTCGTGAATACGATGGTGAAGGACGCGCTATCGAAGGGTGTGATCACGATCCATTGCGGCGGCGAGCTCTGGCGCCCCCTCGTCGACGTGCACGATGTCGCGCGGGCATACGTCCTGGCGCTTCAGGCGCCAAAGGAGGTCGTCGCAGGCGAGATCTTCAATGTCGTCCACAAGAACTACCGAATCAGCGAATTGGCCTTGCACGTTCGGGAAGAGCTGCGCGCGAACGGCATGTCGTGCGACGTGCGGCCCGACTACAGCTATCGCACCGTGCGGACGTATCGCGTCTCCGGCAGAAAGCTGCAGCGCTTGTTGGGATTCCGGCCGGCGATCAGCGTGAAAGACGCGTTGGTATACATGCTGGCGCGCATTCGCGACGGCGTGGCGAACGATTTCGAGAACCCGCGGTATAACAATATTGAATGGATGCGCGTCCTGGAGCTGGCACAGAAGCTCGGTGCCGGGTATGGATCCATCTTTGATACCGTCGCCAGCACATGAAAACCACTGTCACCAGGACTGCGCTTCCGGACGTGGTGATCGTCACGATCGATTTCTTCCGGGACGAACGGGGGTTCTTCGTGGAGTCATGGCACAAACGCGACTTCGCGGCGGCGGGATTGGACCTGCAATTCGTTCAAGAAGGGCATTCCCGCTCCTCGCGCGATGTTTTGCGGGGTCTCCATTACCAGAACAGCTCGGCCCCTATGGGAAAGCTGGTGCGCTGTACGGTCGGCGCAATTTACGACGTCGCCGTCGACATCAGAAGCTCGAGCCCGACCTGCGGGAAATGGATCGGCGTCGAGCTGTCTGCGGAGAACATGAGGCAAATCTATGTCCCGCCCGGCTTCGCTCATGGCTTCGCGACGCTGTCCGAGCATGCCGAAGTCCAGTACAAGCAGACCGGTTTCTATGCTCCGCAGTCTGAGGGAACGGTTCGCTGGAACGACCCAAAGATCGGCGTCCGGTGGCCGGTCGAGCACGCCGTTCTTTCGTTGAGGGATCAGAACGGCCAAAGCTTCGACGAGTATCTGAAGAATCCGGCCTTCTGAAATGGCGAAGACCCTCGTCGTCGGCGCATCGGGGCAGGTCGGCAGTCATTGCGTGGCCGCCCTCGCGGCGCGCAACGACATTGCGGTTGGAACGTACAAGAGTCACCCGCGGCCGGGATTAATTCCGCTGGACGTGATGGATCGGGAGCAGTTCGCCACGATCGTGCGGGAACATCGGCCAACGACCATGATTCTGAGCGGAGGGCTACCGGAGGTCGACTACTGCGAGGAGCATCCGCAGACGACCTACGCCGTCAACGTGATCGGCGTTCGAAACGCCGTCGAGATCGCAAACGATCACAATTGTAAAGTCGTTTATCTGTCGTCGGAGTACCTCTTCGACGGTGACACCGGCCCATACGACGAGCAGACGCCGGCAAATCCGCTGAGCGTGTACGGCTGGCAGAAACTCGCTGCCGAGCATTTCGTCGCGTCGTTCGCGCGCGATTGGCTGATTGTCCGAACGGCGGTCGTCTACAGTTTGGAGTCGCGATTCGTCTGCTGGCTGCGGAGCTCTTTGGCGAAAGGCGAGAGGGTGAAGGGACTGATCGACCAGATCAGCACGCCGACCTATGCGCCCGATCTGGCCGACGCGATGATTCGACTCGCCCAGCAGGACGGGCGTGGGGTCTTCAACGCTTCCGGCAGCGAGGTGATCAGCCGTTACGAATTCGCGCGCACCGCCGCGCGTGCATTCGGCTTCGACCCGAACGTCATTGTGCCGGTCAAGACCGCGGAGCTGAATCAACGAGCACGCCGTCCATTGAATGGCGGACTGACGGTGGAGAAGGTGGAAACGGCCATTGGCCGGCGCATGCTGGACTGCGCGGCTGGAATTCGCGCCATGACCGCCTCCGCGCCCCGAAATCAGGCCGGCGATTGCGCAAAGATGGTGTCGTGACTCGGCGAGCGTTCCCCCTCGGGCCGGCCGCAGGAGTAGTTATAGAGCGAGACAGACTTTCGCGGGGCTAACCCCTCAAAACCCGCCGCGCCATCCCATCTGCATTCATCTGCGTCATCTGCGGATGAAGGCTTCTCCGCAGATGACGCAGATGAACGCAGATTAAGATGTCCTCCCATGTCGCCCGCCGTCCTCTTTCCGCGCTTCGATCATCCGGCGATCGAAGAACGCTACGCGAGCTGGCAGAGCCAGACGCTGCTGCGTGGAGGCGGTGCGGGCGAATTCGTGATCTACGACGTCGAAGAGCCCGCTTCGCTCGCCGCCGCGACGCTCGATAGCGACCACGTCCTCGTGGTCACCGACCCCCTCCTCCTCCCTCCCGCCAAACTGGTCACGCGGCTGCGCGAGCTTCTCGTCCACACCAGCAGCGTGGTGGCGGCCTTGCCGGTCAGCAATGAGGCCGAGAACACCAACCAGCGCCGGACGCCGCTGGCGCCCTACCTCACGCTCCGCGAGCTGCAGCAGATGACCGGCGAGATGCAGAGCCAGGGGGCGGACGGCGAGGTGGTCAAGTGGGATGGGTCGGACCCCGGCGTCTATCTCTGCCGCACCACATTCCTCGAGGGAATCGACGATCCGCCGAAGCATGCACTGGCCGGGCGCGAAGTCGTGATCTCCCCCGCCGACTACGTCCATCGCTGGAGCTCGTTGCGCGGACAGACGCGCACCGACCTTCTGGCGCGCATTTCTCCCGACGCCAAGTCGATCCTCGAGTTCGGCTGCGGCGAAGCACCCCTCGGCGCCGCCCTGAAAGCGCGGCAGAAGTGCCGCGTCGTCGGCATCGAGATCGATCCGCGCGCGGCGGCCGTGGCCAAGAAGCGGATCGATGACGTCTACTGCGGCGACGCGCGAGAGATCGTCGCCCTCATCCGGGAGAAATTCGACTGGATCATCGGCGGCGACATCGTCGAGCACATCGACGAGCCTTGGTCGTTCCTGGCCGACCTGCGCAAGGTCTGTGCGCCGGGAGGACACCTGCTGCTCAGCATCCCTAACGTCGCCAACGCCTCGGTGGTCAGCGATCTGATCCGCGGCCGCTTCGATTACGTCTACATGGGCCTCACCTGCGTCGGACATCTGCGCTTCTTCACGAAACGGACGATCGAAGAGATGCTCTCCATCGCCGGGTGGACGGTGGCCGAGATCGCGCCGCAGGAGACCGTGGTCACGCGCGGCCGCGAGGAGTTGCTGGCCGCCCTGGCCGCCGCGCGCATGCCGCATTCGAAAGAAGATCTGATCCCCGCCGGTTACTACGTCGTCGCCCGCAACGATCCGAAATGACTGATCTAACGTCTGAATCCCTCCGCATCGCCTACCTGATGGAAGACACCGCCCTCTCGGGCGGCACCCGCGTCATGCTGGCGCAGGCCGATGCACTGATCGAGCGAGGCCATCACGTCCGCATCGTCACGAAAGGGCTGCCGTTGACGTGGCGCTCCTCGCGCGCCGAATGGGTCTACGTCGATGACTTCAACACCTACGACGCCCGCGGCGACGATTTCGTCATCGCCACATTCTGGACGACGCTCTCCCCCGCCTGGGCCATCGCGCCGGAGAAGGCGCTGCATCTCTGCCAGGGGTACGAAGGCTCTTTCAACGCCTACCAGCCCATTCGGGCGGAGATCGACGCCGCGTACCGCCTGCCGATCCCGAAGCTGGTGGTGGCCAGGCAACTGATCGAGATCTGCCGGCAGTTCACCGACGACGTCCGCTACGTCGGCCAGATCGTCGACGACGATTTCTTCCGCCCGCGCACGCCGCCGGAGAACGAACCGATGCGCGTTCTGCTCTGCGGCGAGTCGCAGGTCGATCTCAAAGGCATCGCCGACGGTTACGGCGCCGCGGCGCATGCACGGTGGTTTCACCAGCGCTTCGATCTCATCCGCGTGTCGCCATGGGCGCCGTCGCGCGATGAGCCATTGGATACGGTTCAGGAGTTTCATCTCGCGCTGAACACGCGCGAGATGACGCGGCTCGTGCACTCTTGCGACGTCCTCATCGCGCCGAATCATCGGGAGGAAGGCTTCGGATTGCCCGCCGCCGAAGCGATGGCGTCGGGGATTCCGGTGATCATGACCGCGATTCCGTCCTACCAGTCGTTTGATGACACGCACGACTATGCCCTCTTCGCGCCGCAGGAGAACGCGGTCGAGCTGGGGGAGAAGTTGATCGAATTGCTGAGTGACGCCGATCTTCGCAATCGCCTTCGCGCCCGCGGCCGCGAAGTGGCGGAGCAGTGGCGGGCGGAACGGGTGGCGGACCGGATCGAAGAGGCGTTTCACGCGGAGACGCGGAGACGCGGAGTAGAGGCTTGAAGGTTGCAACCCAACCGCGAGACCGCGCAACTGCGAAACCGCGCAACCGCTCCCTTGTGAAAAGTTTCTCAAACCCATAACATCGCGGCCCGCTTATGGCGAACCTTCCTTACGACAGTTCCGGCTCCATCATCCAGCGCAAACGAGGCGGCCCTCCCGGCGAGGGCGCCGAAAAGGGGCTCATCACTCTTCCCGGTGAATCGGAGCGGGAGATCGAAGACCTCGCCGGCGGAACGTATCTGACGACGACCGTCGACACCATGGTCAACTGGGCGCGCGGCAATTCGCTCTGGCCGCTCCCATTCGGCACCGCCTGCTGTGCCATCGAGTTCATGTCGATGGTCTCGTCGCACTACGACATCGCCCGCTTCGGCGCCGAGGTCGTCAGGTTCTCGCCGAGGCAGGCCGACCTGATGATCGTGGCCGGCACGATCGTCGACAAGATGGCGCCGGTCCTCAAGAAAATCTACGAACAGATGCCCGAGCCGCGCTACGTCATCGCCATGGGCGCCTGTGCAACCTCCGGCGGCTTCTATCGCGCTTACCACGTCGTCCAGGGAATCGACGAGATCATCCCCGTCGACATGTGGGTCCCTGGCTGTCCCCCGACGCCGGACGGATTGATGTACTCGATCCTGAAGTTGAAAGAGAAGATTCAGCGGGGGGAGGTCAGAAGGTGATGATTCTCCTCAAACGGGAGTCGGGGGTCGGGAGTCGGGAGTCGGAGCACTTCCTTCACTCTTCTCCATCTCCGACACCCGACACCCGATTCCCGACTCCCGAGCACTCATGAGCACCCTGACCAAATTCTCCGCCATCCCCTACACCGGTCCGGCGCCGACCAATCGGAATCCGTACGTTCCGGCCGGGGCTGAGATCGCCGACGCGCGCGGCGAAGTGATCGCCGCGGCGCTGCAGCATCCGGGCATGACGCCGGAGCTCGGCCAGGACATGCCGTCGTTCATCGTCGACAAGGAACAGATCGTCGATGTGCTGCGAGCGCTGAAGGAGAGCGAAGTGCTCGCCTTCACGATGCCGCTCGATCTCTTCGCGGTCGACTATCCCGGACGGGAAAACGGAAGCCGGGAGTCGGGGGTCGGGAGTCGGAGCAACACCTCCGATCTCCAATCGCCGAACCCCGATCTCCGACCCCCGACAGCCGACACCCGACACCCGGGCCGCTTCGACGTCATCTACCAGCTCTACTCGCTGAAGAACAACGAGCGCATCCGTCTCAAGGTTCGCGTGGCCGACGGCGAATCGATCGAGACCGGCACGCCCGTATTCAAGGGCCTGAACTGGTACGAGCGTGAAGTGTTCGATATGTACGGCGTCGTCTTCGACGGTCACCCGAACCTTCGCCGCATCCTCACCCACGAAGCGTTTCAGGGCCACGCGCTGCGGAAGGATTACGATCCCGCCCAGCGCTGGATCCTCACCGAGAACGATGTGGCGAAGATCATTCCGAAGATCGATCCGCGCTTCGAGAACGTCGACACCGATTACGAGCGCGTCACGCTGAACCTCGGGCCCTCCCATCCGGCCACGCACGGAACTCTCCGCATCGTAGTCACTCTTGACGGCGAGACGATCATCGGAGCCGATCAGGAGATTGGGTACCTGCACCGCTGCTTCGAGAAGATGTCGGAGACGCACACGTACCAGCAGGTGATCCCGTACACCGATCGTCTCAACTACTGCTCAGCGATCATCAACAACGTCGGCTACTGCATGGCCGTCGAAAAGCTCCTCGGTATCGAGGTTCCGGCGCGCGCGCAGCACGTCCGCCTGATGCTCTCGGAGTTCATGCGCATCGCCGATCATCTCGTCTGCATCGGCACGAACCTGGTCGACATGGGCGCGCTGACGAATTTCTGGTACCTCTTCCAGCCGCGCGAGGAGATCTACGGTCTCATCGAAGCGTGCTGCGGTGCGCGTCTGCTGCCGAGCTATACGCGCATCGGCGGACTGGCCGTCGACGTTCCTCCCGATTTTCTGCAGAAGTCGCAGCGCCTCGTCGACATGATGCCGAAGTTCATCAACGACGTGGAGAAGCTCGTCGACCGCAACAAGATCTTTCTCGACCGTGTGGTCGGTGTGGCGCCGATCAGCGCCGAGGAGGCCATCAACTACGGCTTCACCGGTCCGTGTCTGCGCGCCTGCGGCGTTCCCTTCGACGTCCGCAAGGCCACCCCGTACCTCGGATACGAGACCTACGACTTCGACGTGCCGATTGCCGAGGGCGGCGACACCTACGCGCGCTTCCTGGTACGTATGGAAGAGATGCGGCAGTCGCTGCGCATCCTGCAGCAGGCCATCGAGCGCGGCCTCCCCGAGGGACCGGTCATCGTCGACAATCCCTACGTCGCACTGCCGCCGAAGGCGAAGGTCTACAACGAGATGGAGTCGCTCATCTATCACTTCAAGCTGATCATGCACGGCATTCAGCCGCCGGTCGGCGAGACGTACTTCCAGGTCGAAGGGGGCAACGGGGAGCTCGGTTTCTACGTCGTCTCCGACGGCACGAAGAATCCGTACCGCGTCCGCTGCCGTCCGCCCTGCTTCCAGATTTACTCGGCGTTCCCTGACATGATCATGGGACAGACGATCCCCGACGCCATCGCGGCCCTGGGGTCGCTCAACATCATCGCCGGAGAGTTGGACCACTAACCGATGCACCTGACACGCGTAAGACCCGGAGTCGTGAAAGTGGAGCGGACGCCGCTCACGGTGCTGGACCGCCTGTATCTCCCGGCCGTCATCGGCGGGATGCTGGTGACGATCCGCCACCTCCTGCACAATCTGTTCAATCTCAAACAACTGCCGACGATCTCGTACCCCGAGGTCAAGCGCGTCTACTCCGAGCGCTTCCGCGGACGGCACATCCTCACCTCACGCGAAGACGGCACCACCCGCTGCGTGGCCTGCTACATGTGCTCGACGGCCTGTCCCGCCGAATGCATCACCATCCAGGCCGGCGAGGATGAGCGGACGCGCGAGAAGTTCCCGGTGCGCTACGAGATCGACCTGCTCCGCTGCGTCTTCTGCGGATACTGCGTCGATGCCTGCCCCGAGGACGCCATCTACATGACCCGCGACTACGAGATGGCCATCGACACGCGGGCGCGCTCGGTCGTCGGACTGCGCGACCTCGTCGTCCCGCCGAACTTCCCCGTCGGTCCGATGGGCTGGCGGCCATACTACGGCGCGATCGACAAGCACGGCACAGCGGGCGGCACCGGCGTCGGCCAGCAACTTCGCAGCGCGCCGTTTGAAGACGATGCTCCGCCGAATCCGGACGTGTTCCGCGGTGGAGACGCGCAATAGCGTGACCGATGAAGCCGCTCGAGACGACGGTCGAAGAGGTCCTGCGCAAGGCAATTCAGTCCGAAGTCGAGACGCGCGTCTACTATCAGAAGCTCTCCGAGCGCGCCGGCAGCGCCGAGGTCCGCAAACGGCTGCTACAGCTCGCCGACGGTGAGCTGGTCCATCGCGCGAAGATGGAGCGGAAGTATCGCGAGGAAATCGGCCAGCCGCCTCCCGAACCGCTGCCGGTGGCCATCGATCTGGCTCCCGACCTCGTCGATCTCGACCTGAGCCATGCCCTGAGACAAGCCCTCGATCGCGAGCGCGACTCGGAGAGCTACTACCGCTTCATGGCCGAGCGCGTCCCCGACACGAGACTAGGGACACTCTTCATGGAGCTGGCCGAGATCGAGTGGAAGCACAAGACAGACCTGCAGGCGGAGTACGACGCCAGCGCCGGCCCGGACAGCTTCCTGCTCGATCTCTAGGCCGGCACGGCCGGCGGCGCTGGTTGCCCAAGGCTCGGCCACCATCTCCGCTCGATCGTTCTGCCGCGCAGACTCCTAGTCCTGTCTGTTATTCGTAGTAGCATCGCCGGATGTCCCGGCCTTCCTTTTCTCTTTTACTCCTTCTCCTACCTCTCTCACTCTTCGCCGCCGGCCAGGAGCTCTCCACGGCGCCGGTGCGGCAGTTGCGGCCGGTGATGACGGCGAACGGCGCCGGCTTCGCCGCCGCCTGGATCGAGGAATCGGCAGGAGGTCAGGTCGCGGTCGCAGGCAGCACCAGCGGTGAAGGCGAGCAACTTGGCGGTTCCGGAACCGTGCTGGATCAGAAGTACTCCGTCGCAGTCGCGGTCGCCCACAGCTCGTCGGAGGCGTTGGTCGTCTGGAGCGCCTTTGACAGCATCCTCGCCGCCCGTTTGACGGCGTTCAACGTCCGGCTCGACACCGAGCCGATCACCATCACGGGCAAAGCAACCTCTGGGGCGATCAACGTCACGTCGGCGTGGGACGGCAGCCGCTACCTCGTGGTCTGGTCCGGCTATGAGGGGCTGTTTGGCTCCTTCGTCGGCGTTGATGGCTCCGTAACGTCGCCCCGCCTGATCGTCTCTGCCCTCGGTGCATCGCAGCCGGATGTCGCATGGGACGGTCATCAGTTTCTCCTCGCCTTTTCCGTCACCGATGATGCCGGACCGCTTTGTAGCCCATGCCAGACATTGCCTCCGCGCGAGGTCCGCCTGTTGCGCGTCGCCGCCGATGGCACTTCAACCGATACGGCGCTCGTCGTTCCGGGTGCACACATCCGCGCTCACGTCGCATCCAGCGGCTCGGAGTTCCTCGTGACACTCGACAGCCTGACCAACGTCGCTCTTGTTACTGTCAGCAGCGACGGGGGAACGTTGCGTCTGGGCGACGAAGTCTCTCTCTTCCGCTGGTTCACAAGCACATCCAGCGCGTCCAGCGACGTGGCCTGGGACGGCGGTGCCTATGTCGTCGGATGGCGCTATACAGCGCTGGAGCAAAGCTGGCTGGCCACATCGCGCGTGAGCCGCTCGGGACAGCCGTCATCGCCCTTCGTCATCGCCGGTGGCCGGCCGGATTCAAGCCCCGACTTCTCCTACACGGCGTGGGAACCCTCGCTCGCGGTCGCGGTCAACGACGCCGGACAGACCGCACTCATCGCTTCGGACGCGGCCCCGTCTTCCGAAGATATCCGCGCACGCGTCTACTACACCTCGGAGTTCACGCCGATGCCAGCCCCGCCGACGGCGCCGCGGAACGTCGTCAGCTACGTTAGTGGCAACACGGCGCGGATCGAGTGGCAGAGCGACGACGCGCCGGGCTTCCTGATCGAACGGTCTTTCGACTCTGGAATGACGTGGCCTGTCAGCACCGAGGTTCCCGGCAATGCCCGCAACACGACAGTGACGTTGTACACCTCACTCCGCACCCTGTTTCGGGTGAGCGCGTTCGGACCGGGCGGGCTGTCGCAGGCGGGGATCTCGAGCATAGGAAACCAGCCGCGGCGCCACGCATCACACTGAAGACAACAGCTCTAAGAGAGGCGACGCTCGTCACACTAGAACCGGCCGGCCGATATGAGCATGTTTATTTGTAGTAGTATTCCGGTTGTGGTTCGCTCTTTCCGTCCCCTTCTCTGTCTTCTTTTCCCTCTCTCAATCTCCGCTGCCGGCCACGACGTTTCGACCGTTCGCTACGCTCCGAACGATTCGTTCGCCGGCAGTCCAACGCTCGCATCCAACGGCAACCGCTTCCTGACTCTCTGGCCGATGTCGTCTCACCTCTTCGGTGTGCTGTCGGACCCTTCCAGCGACACCATGCCGCCGGCGTTCACCGCCGTCCCCTTCGCGAACACGGGCACCGTGCGTCTGACGGCCGCCGGTAACGGCTACGCGGCAATCTGGAGCCAGCAGGGCACGCCGCCAGCCCTCGGCACGTTCACTTCGGAAGGGGTGCTCCAACGGCGCGCGCAACTCGATGTCGCGGCGCTGAGCTCGCCGCGTCTGGCGTCCAACGGAAGCCACCTTCTCGTCGTCGACCAACTGCCGAGCTTTACCGCGTCGCCGGCGACGACCGACGTATCGCTTTACGACCTGAGCGGAGCGCTGGTGCGGCGGTTTCCCCTACCTGTTGCCATCGGAGATGCCTACGCGGTCACGGCACTCGGAAACGACTTCGCCGTGGTGACCGCCGGGCGGTCAGGAGTCAACGAATGGCGACTGGCGACCGACGGCACGATCCTTTCGACGCTGCAAATCGAGCCGCCACCGGCGAATCTGCTCCTGTCGGCGTACAGCCTCGGGGTGGCTTCGAGGAACGGCCGCATCGCCATCGCCTGGTCGCAATTGCAGGTGGGAACCGTGGCCTCCGCCATCATCGATGCAGGCGGCAGCATCGCCAGGCTTCCTCTTCCGAACGGCAGCGTGCCGCCGATCGGTGGCATGGCCGTTCTGCCGGTCGACAGCGGCTTCGCCGTCGTCTGGAACGTGCGGCCGTCGCCCCCGGATTTTCCCGCCGTGTTCGCGCTCCGGCTCGGCGACGATGAGTCACTTCTCGACACACACCCGTCCAGCCTCGGCTACGGCACGTTCACTGCCGCGGCATCGTCGGCCAACGCGATCGAAGTCACGCTCACCCTTCCTCCTTCTGCCCCGACAACGGTCATCGCGACGGTTGACGCGAACGGCATCTCGCCGCGTACAACGACACCGACCGCGGTGACGCCTGTGCAGCAGTTGCTGCCAGCCGTGACCGGGAACGGCTCCGGCTTCACCGCCGCATGGCTGGAACAATCGGCGGGATTCAGGGGCATCGTCGCGGGACGTGTCAGCCATGACGGAGAGCCGCTGGACGGTTCCGGCACCACACTCGGGCTGCTTTCCTTCTCCTCGCCGGTGATCGCCCACAGCTCTTCGGAGGCGCTCGTCGTCTGGGACACGATCGACAGCGTCGTTGCGGCACGTTTGTCTCCGTCCGGCAACGTGCTCGACGTCACACCAATTCTCATCTCCAAACAGTCCCCGGGCTCTCTTGCCGTGGCGTGGAACGGCAGCCGCTACTTCGTCGTGTGGACCAACGGCCTCCAACTGTTCGGCGCATTCGTCGGACCTGACGGTGCGGTGACGAGTCCGAAGGCGCTCAGCGGCAACCCGATCGCCCCGACCATACTCTCCGCACCGGATGTGGCCTGGGACGGCCGGCAGTTCATCGTGGTATTCGGCGAAGTGACGTACGAGGTGTTCTGCTCCGCGTGTGCGCCCCCGCCTGCCGATCACGTCCGCATCATGCGCGTCTCCGCAACCGGCGATGCCATCGATACGGTGCCGGTGCGTGTTCCTGGCCTGCATACCAGCGCTCACGTGGCTTCGAGCGGTGCGGAATCGCTGATCGCACTCGACAGCGGCACGGACTCGTCGAACGTGGTTGTGCACGGCGAAGACGGCGCTCTGCACCTCGATCCCGAGGTGCCTCTCTTTCATTGGTTCCACAACGTTGCCAGCGATGTCGCGTGGAACGGTTCCGCGTATGTCGTAGGCTGGCAGTACACGCCCTCGCTGTCGCTAAGTGCCACCGGCCTGCTTGGCGCCGCTCGAGTAAGCCGAGCGGGCGTTCCGCTCGATTCATACTTCACACCTGCCGCCGGCCCTCCGGACATCATCACGCAGTCTGCGGTGCCATCGGTAGCCGTGAACGATGCCGGCGACGCCGCCTTTGTCATCTCCGAAATGGCGCCGCCCTCGTATGCTTCCAGAGCACGCCTCTACCTGATGTCGGAGATGGCGCCGATGCCGCCAGCACCGCCGGCACCGCGGAACGTCATGAGCGTTTTCGGCGGCGGTACGACGCTCATCGAATGGCAGAGCGATGCCGGAGCGGATGGATTTCTGATCGAACGATCGGTCGACTTCGGCAAGACATGGTTCCCCGTCTTGGTAACCGGCGATGTCCGCAGCACCATCACCCCATATGCCGCGGTCGGCAACCAGTTTCGCGTCAGCGCCTTTGGCCCGGGAGGGCTGTCGGCCGGAACGATCACGAGCGTCGGCAGCCCGCAACGGCATCGCGCATCACACTAAAAAATGACCCGGACTTTCCAGCTTCTCATCGCTCTTCTGTCGACTCTCTCGCTCTTCGGCGCCGGCCACGAAGTTTCGGCCGTTCGCTACGCTCCGAGCGATACGTTGTTCGCCGGCAGTCCAACGGGAACCGGCTCATTCAGTTCCGCGGCCTCGTCAGGCAGTGCGATCGAAATCACACTCGACAAATCACCCTATGCACCATCGACGGTCATCGCTACTGTCGACGGGAACGGCATCGCACCGCGTCCAGCGACACCGCTCGCAATGACTCTCGTGCGCCAGTCGGAGCCGGCCGTGACGGGGAACGGCTCCGGCTTCATCACCGCCTGGACGGAACAATCGGCGGGATTCAGAGGCGTCACCGCGGGACGTGTCAGCGATGAAGGGGCTGCGCTGGACGGTTCCGGCATCCCGCTCGGGCTGAATTCGTATGCCTCGCCCGTGATTGCCCACAGCTCCACGGAAGCGCTCGTCGTTTGGAGCACGATGGACAGTGTCGTCGCGGCACGTTTGTCGCCATTGGGCGACGTGCTCGACACCGCGCCCATTTCCCTCGGCACGGTACGTACGAATGCGATTGCCGTGGCGTGGAACGGCAGCCGCTACTTCGTCATCTGGACGGACGGTGACAAATTGTTCGGAGCGTTCGTTGGTCCCGACGGTGTAGCGACAGCGCCGAGGGCGATCGGTAACCAAACGGCGCCATTGAACTTCGCCTCCGGGCTTGATATGGCCTGGGACGGCCGGCAGTTCATCGTCGTCTTCGGCGAGGTCTCATACCAGGGAAACGAGTGTGGCGAGTGCGTTCTGTCTCCCGACCACGTCCGTCTCCTTCGCGTTTCTGCAACCGGCGACGCGATCGATGTCGTGCCGGTGCGAATCCCTGGCGTTCATCTCCACGCGGCTGTGGCCTCGAGCGGTACGGAGTCGCTGATCGCACTCGATAGCGAATCGGATACCTCAACGATGATCGTTCACGATGACGGCGGCGTTTTGGTCCTCGGTCCGGAAGTGCCTCTCTTTCATTGGTTCCTCAGCATCGGCAGCGACGTGGCCTGGACCGGTTCCGCGTATGTCGTCGGCTGGCGATACACACCATCGTCATCTGCAGCCGGATGGATCGGCGTCAGCCGGGTCAACCAATCGGGCGTATCGTTCGCTTCGTTCTTCACACCAGCCGCCGGCGCCCCGGACTTCGTCACACAGTCCGCCGTGCCTTCGGTGGCCGCAAACGATGCCGGCGACCCCGCCGTGGTCATCTCCGAGATGGCGCCGCCGTCGTATGTTTCCAGAGCACGTCTCTACCTGATGTCGGAGATGGCTTCGACGCCGGCACCGCCGCCGGCGCCTCGGAACGTCATCAGCGTTTACGGCGGCGGTACGACGCTCATCGAATGGCAGAGCGACGGAACCCCCGACGGGTTCCTGTTGGAAATCTCGCCCGACTTTGGCAAGACCTGGTTTCCGATTGTGGTGACCACCGACGTGCGCAGCAGGACGATCCAGCAGGTTCAGGTGGGCACGCAGATTCGCGTCAGCGCCTTTGGCCCGGGAGGCCTCTCGGCCGGAACGATCACGAGCGTCGGCAGCCCGCAAAGACGGCACGCGCAACGCCCATAAAACAACAGGCGGTTGGAAGCGACACGCTTCCAACCGCCTGATTGCTTCTCTCTCTCATACAACACGCTTCCGGAGGAGGTTGCGTCCTGTATGTTCCCAGTCCGAGTCAGTGTAGAGATGCGGCATCAGCCAGCCGTCGCCCGGATGTGAAATCCGAATAAGACTCGGTGGTTTGGAGGCTGGGACGTGAGCAGCCGCTCAACGGGGCGTGATTCGTTCGTCAACGGCCGCGGCGTCGCCGCCGCGCGGCCTGCTGAGGCACAAGCGCACCGCTTGGCGAAGGCGGCGCGGCAGCACCGGCTTCGGCAGCGTGTCGTGCACCGCGGGAAAGAGAGAGCGGATCTCGCGGATGTCCAGACCGGTGACCACGATGATGCAGCCGAGCAAGTTAGGCCGCTCGCGCCGCAGCGACTCCATCACCTCGATCCCACTCATCTTCGGCAGAATGATGTCGAGAACGACCACGTCGTAGTGGTGGGCGAGAAGCCGCGCCAGCGCTTCCTCCCCGTCGTCGGCCAGATCGACATCACAATCGAGGGACTCGAGCAACTGCGCGAGCAGAATGCGCGTAACGGCTTCATCTTCGACGATCAGTGCTTTTGGACGCATCTCAGTCATTATCCAGCAAGATTGCCGCCATAAAGGCGGCAGCCAGGCCGAGGGCATGGGTGAGGTTCTGGCGCTCCGTGGTTCCCGACTTCGCCCGGGGCTTCAGCGAGTGATCGCCGTCAGCGATCCATTCGATCCGGATGCGGGGCGAAAGACGATAGCCGGCGACGTCGTCGCGCGTTCCGAACGGATCGCGCTCTCCCTGCAGGACGAGCATCGGCGTGGCCAGTTTCTCGAGATGGGCCGTGCGTACCTTGGCCGGCTGGCCGGGCGGATGGAATGGATACCCGAAGCAGACGGCGCCGCGGACGTGCAATTCGTCGGCGACGAGCGTGGCCATCCGGCCGCCCATCGATTTGCCTCCGATAAAGACCCGCTCCCCGCCGCCGAGTTTCGCAACAACGTCACGCCAGGTGTTCAGCAGCACCGGCTCCCGGTCGGGCGCGCCGCGTTTTCCGCCCGTCCGCCGTGCCGCCATATACGGAAACTCGAATCGGACCACCCGAATCCCGCGCTCGCCGAGCTCGCGCGCGACCGTGTTCATGAACGGCGTATCCATCGCCCCACCGGCTCCGTGGGCGAAAACATACGTCTGTTCGGCGGCGTCTGGACCGTCGGTCAGAAACATCTGCACCAAGCTTACAATTACCTCATGCGTTTGCGCCTGCTTGCCATCACTCTGCTCGCCGCCGTCACCGTCGTGGCCACCCCGCCGTCGAAGACGCTCGCTCCCACCACCATCCCTCATCCGATGGCGATGTATCTGAGCGAACTGTCAAAGGAAGGCAATCAGCAGGTGACCTTCCGCGCCGCCGCCTTCGGCACCCGCTTCTTCCTCGAAGAGCCCGCCGGCGTAACGGTCTATACGTACGACCAGACGGTGGGCTATCGGAAGGAGACGTTCCTGAAGGGGTTCACGCTGGCGAAGGCGATGAAGAAGTACAAATAGGCGGCTTCGCACGCGTTGTCGGTTGTCGGTTGATTGCGACGCGTTGCCGAACGCCCTTGCTGTTCCTCGGGACGCGGTCGCCGAGGCGATCATCAACGCCATCGTTCACCGCGACGGGTCATGAAGCGTAGCGGCTGATCGGGCCTCAAAGGGGCCAAATGGGCCACCCGCTCCTCCCAAGGGCTCAACATCCTCGTGCGGGAACGGCTGATGAACGGCTCGGCGGTGGATTTGTAAAGAGGCGCTGCCAGAGTTTGCCGCGATCCTTCAATGTGCTGGTTATAGGCAGTTATAGCGGTTTTCTCCTATAACTTGCTACATGGCCTATGCACGACGATCCGCTTGGACCTCTCACGTCGATCAAGAGCCGCGAAGCGGCGGCACCTACCCCGCGGCGTGAGCCGGTGCGGCGTGAGCCGGTGCGGCGTGAGCCGTGGGAATGGAGATTGGACGTTACGACGCCGCGATAGCGGCTCGAGAAGGTAGCCAGGGGTGCGAGCGCTTTTTGCGAGCACCCCTGGTCTGCGTGTCTCTCGGAAGCGTGCCGCGTCAGCGGCACTGGATGGAGTCCCGACCACTCCAGTGCCGCTGACGCGGCACCAAACCATGACATCTCTTTACCAGGGGTGCTCGCAAAAAACGCTCGCACCCCTGGCTACCTTCTTGTTGCCGCTAACGCGGCGAAAGCACACGGCGTGAGCCGTGGGAAGGGGCCGACCGAGAGAACAGCCGCGGAGCGGCGATGCTTCGAATCTCGCCATCGGGGTCTCGTCATTCAATGCGGATAATCGAATACTCCCATTCCGCGCCACTACCAATCACGGCCGCAATCCCCGATCGCTCCGGCACAGCGTCTCCACCCGCCCCTCCTCGTTCACGACCAGCGTGTCTTCGATGCGCACGCCCAGCTCGCGGTCGGGGAAGTAGAGGCCGGGCTCGATGGTGACGACGTCGCCGGGCTCGATCTCATCGAGGTTTGTCGAAGCGAGGCCGAAGAACGGCTTCTCGTGCACGTCGAGGCCGACGCCGTGGCCGAGGGAGTGGACGTAGCCTTCGAGCGTGGCGGGATTCGAGCGGGTGGTCGCGTAGCCACGCTCCTCGAAAAAGTCGCAGACCAGGTGTTGATACGACGACGCCAGCGTTCCGGCGTGCATCTCGCGGCGCGCGAGCTCGAACGCTTCGAGCACATCGGCGTGCAGCCGTCCGAGCTGGTCGGGGATCGGGCCGACGCAGAAGGTGCGCGTCAGATCGAAGAAATAGCCGCTCTCACGATCGGCGGGAAAGATATCGAGGACGATCGGCACCGAGGGGCGCACCACCGCGGCGGCGTCACCGCGCGAATGAGGGATACCGGCGTCGCGTCCCTGCGAGAGGATGGTGTCGTGATCCTCCAGCATCCCCAGGCGCGAAATCTCGCTCGACACCAGCCGCTTCAGATCGCCGAGCGTCAGCGGGCGATTGTCATGAATGAGGTGATTGCCCGAGATGGCCGCACCCCGAAGCACCTCGCGCACGCGGTCGACCACCTGCTCGGTCCGTTCGCCGACGGAACGGATGGCCGCGATCTCCCACGGCTCTTTCCGCTTGCGGGCGAGCTGGACGAGGTCGTCCGCCCCTCGCCACACGCGCCATCCGCGCGCTTCCAACCCCTCGGCGATACCGAGGTAGAGGGGGAAGGGAAGACTGCCGACGATGGCGATGGACGACGACCCACCGAGCTCGCGCAGGACGACATCGAAGAACTCGGCATAGCCGGCGATCGTGTTGGGTGCCGACTTGAAGATGCGGTCGTAACCGAAGTCGTGAATGAGTCTGGTGGCCAGCCCGGTGGCCGCTGCCTCATCGCGCTCCATCGGATAGGAGACGAGGATCGGATCGCGCCCGGCCAGTTTGACGGCGTAGCCGCGCGTGACTTTCGCGCCGCGCGTGATCCATCGAAAGGACGGATGCAGCGCCTCGTGCATCGGCACGAGAAGCGCGTCGAGCCCGCGCTCGCGCATGAGTCGATCGAGGTCGGAGAGCATGGTTGCTGCGGCTACGCCGCGTTGTCTGCGCTGTCGCGCGTTGTCTGCGCTGTCGCGCGTTGGCAGAGATGGTAACGGAAGTTGCGTCCCGGCCCGCATCACCACCAACGCGCGATAGCGCAGACAACCGACAACGCGGCGAAGCCGCAGACAACGCGCAAAGCGCAGATATGAAAACGGCCGGCGTCTTAGCCGGCCGTTTTCGTATCTGCGCGCCAAGCGCTGTCAGATGTTCTTATCGATGAAACTCTGCAGCATCGGCTTGGGCATGGCGCCGATGGCGCGGTCGACCAGCTTGCCGTTCTTGAAAATCATCAGGGTCGGAATCGACGTCACGCCGAACTTCTGCGGGACCATCTGATTCTCGTCGACGTTCATCTTCGTGATGATCGCCTTCCCCTCGTACGACGGCGCCAGCTCTTCCACGATCGGCCCGATGATGCGGCACGGTCCGCACCACGGCGCCCAGAAGTCGACAAACACCGGCTGGCCGGCGTTGACGAGCTGCTCGAAATCCTGATCCGTAATCTCTCGAACTGCCTGCGTAGTTGACATTAACTCGATCTCCTGAACCGGTTGATGAAAAGCTGACGGTTTCGCGGGTTATTCCTCGGGGTCTCGCGGTTGCGCGGTCTCGCGGTAACCAAGTACCGCAACCCGAGTAACCAGCAACCATGCAACCCACAACCGCGAGACCCCGCAACCCCGCCGCGTTGGCACGCTGCTCGCTCAATCACCCACCAATGCCCACCTCCCCTCCCTACGGCAGAGAACGACGGTCGTTCCCGCGGCCGCCGCTCTGGTTGAACCTCCTGCTGCTCGTCATCGCCGCGGCCACGTTTGCGTACGCGAAGCATCAGCGTGACGTCATCGACACCAAGACCGCGATCCTCTTCCGGCACAACGACAACTCCCCCGCCGAGTTGAACCGGATGCGCGACGAGCTCTCGCAGATGGACCTGACGCAAGCACAGCTCGCCAGCGAGATCGACGGGCGCATGCAATACGTGCAAAGCCTGCAGAGCGCGGAGTTCTACGTCTCGATCGACACGCAGCGGAACAAGCTGCAGCTCCGCCTCGGCCGCGCCGTCGTCCGCGAGGCCGACGTGCAGATCGGCGAGGCCAGGACCATCACCTCTCCCGCCGGGAAGAAGTGGACGTTCCTGCCGTTGAAAGGCGGCTTCAGCGTCACCGGCAAGGAAGATGGCTACGACTGGGAGGTCCCGGCCTGGGTCTACGCCATGCGCGGCGAACGCGAGCCGGACACGCGCGCGGTCGTCCCGAACGGCCTGGGACGCTATGTGATCTTTCTCCCGAACAGCTACGTCATCCACTCACCGCCGCCGCCCGAGAGTCCGCTGCAGGGGCAGAAGCCGGGATCGTTCATGGTCTCCGAAGCCGACATGGCCGCGCTCTGGCCGCGGATCACCAATCAAACGAGGGTCTACATCTTCTAATGAAACGCTGGATAGGACTCCTGGGCTCATGGGCCTTGTTCGTGCTGGCGCTCGGCCTGGCCGCGTTCACCATCGCCGGAGAGTCGATCAATATGAGCGACGAGCGGAGGCTCGACCGCGTCGCGGCCATCGACAAAATGATCGCCGAGCGAACCGGCAGCAAAGCCAGCGCCCTGCGCGACACCGCCACGCAGAAAACCGCCCGCGTGAATGTACTGCAGGCAAAGCTGCAGGACGTGGCCAAGCAAACTGATGACGTTCCCGATACCGGCCAGACCATTCTCGTCTCGACCGCGGAGAACAAACTCTACGTCCGCCGCAACGGGCAGACGGTCTTCGAAGCGGTCTGTTCGACCGGCAAGGGGACGACGCTGGCCGTCGACGGCAAGACCATCGTCTTCGACACGCCGATCGGCAAGCTCCACATCATCTCCAAGGACGAAAACCCGCAATGGGTGCCGCCCGACTGGCACTACGTCGAGGAAGCGCGCAAGAACGGGATGCGCGTCGTCCGCCTCGATCCCGGGCAATCGATCGATTCGCGCACCGGCCAGCCGGCAGCGGCCAAGCCCGATCAGGGCGTCTGGTCGTGGTTGAACGGCGGCAGCAACAGCAACACCAACAATCCGGTACTGAAAGTGCGCGGCGATACGATCGTCGAAGTCAGCAACGGTGTGGAGCGCGAGCTCGAGCCCGGAAAGACCATCGTCGCCGGCGATGCCATCATCGTTCCGCCGGTCAATACCAAGCAACGTCACTACGACAAGGTCCTCGGCAAGTTCCGCCTGGAGATGGGCAACGGCTACGGCATCCACGGCACCGATGAACCCGACAAGCTCGGCCAGTCTGTCTCCCACGGCTGCGTGCGCCTCGGCGACGCCGACATCGAGAAGCTCTACTCGATCGCAAACGTAGGCGATACGGTGATCATCTATTAAAGGCGCGCAGCGCCGCCCGGAGCGCTGGCGTCTCGCCGGCTGGCCCGAGCCTGCCCTGAGCGGAGTCGAAGGGTCTCGCCCCCGTACGAGGCAAGACCCCCAACATCCGCGTCAACCCTCAGCGGCGAGACGCCAGCGCCCCTCGGCGCGGACCTCGCCGACGCCATCCCCGAGCTCCTCCGCCTCGCCGAGCGCGAAGTCCGCATCCCCCGCCTCGAGATCCTGGCCATGGAAAGCCTCGCCGCGCGCGACGGCAAGTCCGTCGACACCATCCTCGCCCGCGAGCTGCTCGACGTCGTCTCCGCCCACTCCGACTACCTCGCCACCGCGATCCCCGGCTTCACCGCGGCGCTTCGGTGGCCGCAATAGGTCTCGCCGGGCACGAGAAGCGAAGAACCTCAACCTGTTGGGGTAGGAAAAAGAACTCCTGGGACACTCCTTAAGAGGTGGATCGCAGAACTTCCAGGCCTAAAACGATTGCGGGGTGAACGAGTGGGGGCGAAGAAGTCAGAAACACGTGGCGGGAAGGCACACGCATTTGGGGGAGACTGGACTTCACAAAAGCTCGACATCCTTACGAAGTATCTCACTGCCTACACTACGGCCCTCAAGGATCAGCCCTTTCGTAAAGCGTATATCGACGCGTTCGCGGGCACAGGCTATCGAACGCGCCGGGACGAACGATCCTCAAGGGGACCACTCTTCCCTGATCTTGCAGAGCCAGATCCGCAGTCGCTCCTCGACGGTTCAGCGCGGATGGCTCTCCAGGTGATCCCGCGTTTCGACCGGTACATCTTCATCGACAGCAACGCTGATCGCTGCGCACAGTTGGAAACTCTCAAGAACGAGTTTCCCGATCTCGGGCCTGACATCTCGATTCGAACAGCCGAGGCCAACGGGGAGATCCAGAAGCTTTGCGCGATGAACTGGAAGTCCCGTCGAGCCGTCCTGTTTCTCGATCCCTATGGAATGCAGGTTGAATGGCAGACGATCGCTGACGTAGCATCGACGAAAGCCATCGACATGTGGCTCCTGTTTCCGCTCGGAATCGGAGTGAACCGCCTCTTGACGAAGTCTGGCGAGATCCCTGACTCGTGGCGCACTCGCCTCGATACTCTGCTCGGCACCGCGGACTGGTACGATGAGTTCTACACCGTCGAATCGACTCCGACACTCTTCGGCACCGATGAGCAGCGGGTCACCAAGGCTGCGACCGAGACGATCGGTCGTTACTTCAACGAGAGGTTGAAGTCGGTCTTCGCCGGCGTTTCGGAGAAACCTGCCGTGCTGCGTAATTCGAGAAACTGCCCGCTGTACCTGCTCTGTTTCGCCGCCGGGAACGAGAGAGGGGCACCAATCGCGATCAGGATCGCCGACAATCTCCTGAAGGGGGTGGAGGCATGGCGTTAGGATCTGGCATCGAGTGGACCGAGTCCACTTGGAATCCCATCACCGGCTGCAACAAGATCAGCCCGGGCTGCAAGCACTGTTACGCGGAACGGATGGCCGAGCGCCTCCTGGCGATGGGCCAGCCGAACTATCGGAATGGATTCGATCTCACCCTACAGCCGCAGGCTCTCGAGCTTCCTCTGCAATGGAAAAAGCCACAAACGATCTTCGTAAACTCGATGAGCGATCTTTTCCATCGCGACGTACCCCTGGCGTACATCCAAAGCGTCTTCGACGTGATGCGTCGTGCATACTGGCATCGCTTCCAGATTCTGACCAAGCGGGGTGACCTGCTGTCTCAGCTCGATCACTGTCTGGACTGGCCCGCGAACGTTTGGATGGGGGTGAGCGTCGAGAACAGCGACTTCGTCCACCGAATCGAAGATCTGAGAACCACTCGCGCGCGAATCAAGTTTCTGTCGTTGGAGCCGCTCCTGGGGCCTCTTCCGAACCTCAACCTTCAGGGTATCGAATGGGTAATTGTCGGAGGCGAATCAGGTCCCTGCGCCCGCGAGATGCGAGCCGAGTGGGTCACAGAGATCCGCGATCAGTGTCGCCGATCGGGGGTCGCCTTCTTCTTCAAGCAGTGGGGCGGAAAGAACAAGAAGAAAGCTGGCCGCGTTCTCGAAGGCCGCACGTGGGATGAGATGCCAATCATCAAGCCGATCGCCCGGGCAGTAAGACTGAGCCTGTAGCGGTTTCTTGCGGGGGAGAAGGCTCTCGACGAGATACAGCGTGCCGGCAATTCCAGCGAGAGGGTGAGAAATGCGGATTAGCGAGAATGCGCAGCGCCGTGCGCCAGGTGGCCGGGACCAGCGAGATCGCGGCGATGGCGATCACGACCGACGGGCCACGGCGTAGGCGGCGATGAGACGCTGTCCCGCGGTCGGGCTGCGTCTGCACCGCGGTCAGCTCCGAGAGGTCGATCTGGTTGATGTGGGCGTCGATCCTCTCGAAGGAGAGGGCGTACGTTTCATTGTGGTGTTGTTGTCCGGCGCTCTGACGCGTGTTGATTCCGTCGAAACGGAGCGACGGGTGTTTGTGCCGGAGGGTCAAAACGGTGCACGCGACCTTCGGAACGAACCTCGCGAGGCTCCAAACGAAGCACGCCGAGGGTCGGGGAGGATGCTCGCGTGGGTCGAAACGAAGCGCACCAAGGGTGAGAACGATGCTCGCGACCTTCAAAATGAAGCGCGCGAGGGTTGTGGGAGATGCTCGGGTGGGTCAGAAGTGAAGCACGCGAGGGTGGAAAACGATGCACGCGCTCTTGCCATGGTAGGAGCGTGAGGGTCAAAACTAAGCACGCGAGGGTGAAAACGATGCGCGCGCTCTTGCCATGGTAAGAGCGCGAGGGTGAAAACGATCCTCGCGAGGGTCAAAACGAAGCGCGCGAGGGTGAAAACGATGCACGCGCTCTTGCCATGGTAAGAGTGCGAGGATCAAAACGATCCTCGCGAGCATCGAAATGAAGCGGGGAGGGTGAAAACGATGCACGCGCTCTTGCCATGGTAAGAG
>JADGNY010000125.1 GCA_017883235.1 Thermoanaerobaculia bacterium
TGCCGATGACGGGGACTTCCGAGGCCATCGCCTCGAGGGCGGACATGCCGAATGATTCGGCATCGGAAGGGAGGAGGAAGATGTCCGCGGCGCCGACGACTTCCTCCAGATTCGGGACGTTGCCGAGGAAAAAGACCTGCTCGCGCAGGTGGTGGTCGCGGCAGAAGGCCTCCGCGCGGGATCGATCGGGACCGTCGCCGATCATGACCAGGCGGCTCGGCACCGCGCGTGACACACGCTCGAAGACCGCAAGCACGTCCATGATCCGCTTCACGGGGCGGAAGTTGGAGACGTGGCAGAGCAGCTTTTCGCCGGATGAGGAAAACAGGTTCGAAAGGGGGCTTGCGTGTTTGCGAAAGCGCGCGGGGTCGACGAAGTTGGGGATGACGTCGATCTCTTTCTTCGTCGCGAAGTTCCTCGCCGTCTCGTCGCGCAGCCACTGCGACACCGCCGTCACGCCATCGGAGACTTCGATGCCGAACCGCGTGATCGGCAGATAGCTGGGATCGCGTCCGACGAGGGTGATGTCGGTGCCGTGGAGTGTCGTAATGAACCGAAGATCTTTCGACCCGACGATCTCGCGCGCGAGATGGGCGCTGATGGCGTGCGGGATGGCGTAGTGCACGTGGAGGATGTCGAGCTTCTCGTAGACAGCTACCTCAGCCATCTTCGTCGCCAGCGCCAGTGTGTATGGCGGATAGGGATCGAAAAGCGGGTATGGCGTAACGGTAACCTCGTGAAAGCGGACGCGTTCATGCAGGACGTTGAGCCGCGACGGCATCGCGTAGCTGATGAAATGAACGTCGTCCCCGCCGCGCGCAAGCGCGACGCCGAGCTCTGTTGCCACGACGCCGGAGCCGCCGAAGGTGGGGTAGCAGGTGATGCCGATTCTCATGGTTGCTGAGTTGCTAGGTTGCTGCGTTGCATGGTTGCTCAGTAACCCAGCAACTTGGCAACCCAGCGACCTCCTTCAAGGTTCTCTCCCGCTATACGCCGCGATCACGTCGTCGACCTTTGGCGGCTGTTTGGTCATGAAGGCCTCGCCGTACTCGACGCCGATCAGGGCGCCGAAGTGTCGGCCGCGCGCTTCGATCATCCCCAGGAACTTCTTGTCGGCGATGAACGTCGGCGGCTCTTTCGACTTCGGATCGTAGAACTGCGACTTGAACGCGGAGATGGCGCGCATTTTCGTCTTCCACGTCTTCGTCACGTCGACGACGAAACTCGGTGTAACGAGATAGTTCTGCGGGTAATAGATCGTCGCCTGCGGCCGGTGGGCCGGTAGCCCGGTCTCGAGCGCCCGCAAACCGGAGTAAAACGACGCCTCCGCCACGAGCTTGCCCGTACGGATGTGATCGGGGTGCCGGTCGTCGGGCCACATGCTGAAGACGAGATGGGGACGGCAACGGCGAACGATCTCGATGATCTGCAGCTCCTCGTCGCGGCCCGTACGCATGTTGCCGTCGCCGAAGTCGAGCTGCTCGCGAAAACGCGCCCCGAGGATGCCCGCGGCCTTGAGCGCTTCGCGGCGCCGCACCTTCGGCGTGCCGCGAGTCCCCAGCTCGCCGCGCGTCAGCTCGATGATTCCGACGCGCAGGCCGTCTTTGACCGCCTTCACGATCGTGCCACCGCACGACAGCTCGATGTCGTCGGGATGCGCGCCGAAGAAGATCAGGTCGACCGGTTCCAGTTCCGCGATCACAGGCTCACCACCTTACACACATCCTCATCCTGCTCCGCCTCCTCGATCATGCGATCGATGAGATGTTGTCCATACTCCTGCCAATATCCGAACCAGCCGGTCACGCGATCCTGCGGCGAGCCGTCGGGGACCAGCGTGGAGACGAGCTCGCGGACGGCGGCGTAGCGCTCGCGGTCCTTACGGACCAATCCACGGATGGCGCGCGCGGTCAGTTTCTCGAAGTGGTATTCGATGTGGCCGATCGAGCGATTGATGGCGCGCGCCAGCGCGTGCTCGGCGGGGAGTGCAAGCTCGCCGATGCGGGTGATCTGTTCCGTCAACTCCCGGCGTGCGTTCCCGGCAATCGTCTGCACCTCGGCGACGCCTGCCGGCTCACGCGTCGCCAGGAGAGCGTCGGCGCCGGCGAAGATCTCCTCCGGCTTGATCGCGTAACGGGCCACAGTACGGACGATGCGCTTCGGCGCGAGCATCTCGTGTGCACGCAGTGCCACGCGCGGCATGGCAACGCCGAGGAGATCGTGGAGCGGCGCGATCTGCGCGTAATAAGCGACCTCGGAGGGGCCGCCGACGAAGAGGTCAGGACGGAGCACGAAATCCTGGAGCAGCGGACGGGTCAGCGCCGAGGTCGACGTTCGTTCCGGTGATGCCAGCGGCCGCGGGGTCTCGATCAGGTGCCGGCGTCCCTGCTCGTCGAGCTCGAACAGCAAGGTATGCGGCTCGCCCGGGCGCGGAACGACCTGCGGCTCATAGCCGGCACTCTGCAGCGACGCCGCCCGGAGATCGAGCTGGAGCTGGATGCCGTTCCAGTTCGTGAGGATGCCGTCGAAGAGCGGCGCTCCGGCGCGGCGCAGCTCCGGGAGGAGGGCGTCGACGAGGATGAACTTTCCATCCACCGCGGCCGTGATCAACTCCGCGAACGAGTCGCGAAACGTGATCCCCTGGCGCAGCCAGTTCGGCCGCGGGATGCCGAGGTATTCGATGAGCGCATGTGTCAGCTCCTCGGGGATTGGCAGGGCGCCAACGGCCATCTTCGAACCGGGACGCCGGTCGCGGAATGCCGTGAGATCGAGCTGCTGCTTCGCATCGCGCTTCGGGAGCGACAGCGTGGCCACCTCGGCGAAGTCGTGGTCTTCCGTGGCCAGCCAGAAGAAAACCGTCGTCGGGATGCCTCGCGCTTCGTTGTCGCGCTTCAGCTTCAGCATGCCCGCCAGCTTGGCCAGCGTGTAAATCGGCCCTCCGGCGAAGCCAACCTGCTGTCCGGCGATGACCGTGAACGTCTCGCCGCGCGACCAGCGGCGCACGTCATCACCGACGTCGCGGCCCCATTGTTGATTCGAGGCGATCAGCGCATCCGCGAGAGAATTGTCACGGGGGTCCGGGCGGAGAGTCCGCGCTTCGTTGTTGCGTGGAAGGAACTGCGTTGCGTTGGGATCGCCTGCAATCCAGTCGAGCGTGAATCGGTTCAGGCCGTAGGTCGCAAGCGGAATGCGGAGACTGGGGAGACAGGCGGCCTCGGAGGTGACGCTGGTCATCGTGTCCGGCTCCCGACGAGGATGAGGCGCGGCGAGGCAGCGTCGAACGGCGCGCCCTCAAAGTCGCCGAACGCCTGGTCGATCGAAAGGCCGGAAGAATTGAACATCGTCGATATCTCGTTGAGATCGTATCCGCGAACGCGCTCCAGGAAACGTTTTTGACCGATCGTGATCCGTTTGTTGAACGAACGGTCACGTGGATCGAACCACCGCTCGATCTGCACGCGCCCGCGAGGCGTTTCCAGCGCCTCGCGCTCCACGAGCTTGTCGAGCTCCCGATCGACATTGAGGTAGTCGAAGAGGAAGACGCCGCCGGGACGAAGCACGCGGGCCATCTCGCGCACGACATCGAGGTTCTCCTCCTCCGTGGCGAAGTAACCGAAGCTGGTGAAGAAGTTGACCAGTCCGCCGAAGCTATTGCTGCAGAACGGAAGCGAGCGCATGTCGGCGCGCACGACAGGCAGCGGGCCGTATTCGTCGATGCCGGTGCGGAGAAGCGTAAAGGAAAGATCGCAGCCGGCCGCGGCAAACCCTTCGCCATTCAGCTCCGTGAGATGACGCCCGGTACCGCAGGCAAGATCGAGGATGACGCCATCGACGTTGCCAAAACGCTCGCGAAAGAACGCCACCTGACGCCGAGCCTCATGCTCGTCGCGATGCGCGTAGAGTTCGAGGTACTCCTCGCCGAACCATTCCCGATACCAAGTCATCGACTGCTTCTTAGCGAACCTTGTACGAATCCGGATAGGTGAAGCTCACCGTCGCACGGGTGATGCCGCTTGCGAGAGCGATCGCCAGATTTGGAGAGAAGGCGTAGACCGGGCGGAGATCGACGGGGTTGCTGAGGACCGTCGTTCCGGCGAGGCCGCAGCGGTCCCCCATACTCAGGACTCTCTCGATCGGCTTGCGGACGCGCATGTCCGGATAGAGCATCGCGATCTCCTGGCGCTCGAAACCGTAGGGCTTCTCCGTGTAGCTCTTCGTCATCGAACTGAGGGCCAGCTCTTCCTTCGTCAGGCGCGCTTCGGCGTCGTAGGTGTAGACGACATTCGCTTCCCAGTCGACGCGCGGCGATCCCTGAACCACGGTCCCGCTATAGCCGCCGCGCAGTTTCATTCCAATGAGGAGATCGCTCGCGTACATAGGCACGGCCGTCATGGCGATGACATCGTTGCAGCCGTTGGCGTTCTGATAAACGACCTCTTGCTGAGCGATGCGGTTCTGGGCGTCGAACGCGTAGTGCGAGGTGTACTTCTGCCCGTCGATGACCATGTCTTCGCGATCGAGAAGCCAGATGGTGGCGTCAGGCGCACGGTGCGCAGCGAAGAGGAGAACGTCGCCGCCGCTCGAGGAGACGATCTTCTCGAGATAGTCACCGCCCTGAACGTAGCGAACCTCGTTGCCCTGCCGGTCGTGCCATGACTGGATGACATCCCCGCTGTACGTCCAGCCCTCGGCTTTGCGCGCTTCCTGCACCTGCCGCTGCCGCGCCGGCGTGTAGCGGAGCGAATCGAGCATCGTGCCGTTGAAGAGACACGGGAGTGAATCATTCTTCGCGAACCGGTTGTCGGCGTAGTACGTCGCCCGCGTCGCGGTCGATCCGTCGGTGCACGGGCGCGAATTCCAGGGCGAGGATGACGTGAGATACGGACCGTGCCAGCAGTGAGGACACCAGATCGCCCCGATCGGAAGACGCCAGCCGCAGAACGGGCAGACGATCTTCGTCTTCATGTCCGACATCTCGCTCTCGATGCCGAGGATGCGCTGGTCGATGGAAGACTTCGCGTTCGCGTCGGGCTCCAGCTCCTCGTAACGATGAAAGCGCTCCGAGGCTTTGGTCAGATCGCCCAGCTTCTCGTAAACGACGCCCTGGTTGAAGACGGCGGCCGGATCGGTGGGACGCTGCTGCTCGGCATCCTGAAAGAGCTTCAGGGCGGCGACCAGATCGCCTTTGCCATACAGAAAACGGCCGCGCGTGAAGATGGCGGTGTACTCCTCGTCCGTCTGCCGCTTCTTCTGCAGCTCGCTTTCGAACTCCAGGTCGAGCTGCAGCTTGGTGACGAGCGGCTTTTCCGCCCCGGCGGGAAAGAGCTGGTTGTAGCGATCGACTTTCGCCTGTGCCTCGGAAAAGCGGCCGGCGCGGGCCAGGAGAACGCCCATGTTGTAGAGCACGCCCGGCACGTCGGGCTGCAGCGCATCCGCCTTTGCGAACTGCTGATAGGCGGCCGCGTAGTCCTTCATGTCGGCGAACTTCTTTCCGAAGTAGACGGCCTTCACGAATTCTTCGCTCGGCGGCATCAACGCCGAGGCGGCGACGGGTTGCGGAGCCGGTGCGGGTGCCGGTGTCTGTGCCGAAAGGCAGAAAGCAGAAAGCAGAAGGCAGAAGTTCGCCGTGATGGCAAGCCCCAGACCCACTTCTGCCTTCTGCCTTCTGCCTTCTGCTTTCATTTCAACAGTCCCTCGATCACGGAGTTCAGCCACAACTGCTGCTGCTCGGTTGGCGACGCCGCCGCCAGCAGCGCATAGAGCGCGTGACGCTTCTGTTGCTCGGAGGAGCGATTGTCCCGCAACACCTGCTCGGCATCGGTCACGCCTGGATCGAAGATCACGTCGGCGGCATCCTTCGGCGCCCAGTGCGGCGGCACATCGCTGCCGAACAGCTTCGCCACGACAGCCAGCCGCTCATTCTCTTTCCTGGCCATGTTGGCGGCGGCGACCAGACGGCTCCGCGCGCCGGAGCCGACGATGATCGAGCGAAGATTCGAGAGAAGCTGTATCCGTTGCGTACAGGCGTCGAGGACCTGGGCCTTGACCGACTCGTCGCCGATGTTGCTGCTGACTTTCAGCACGTTCTGGATGCGCTGCGATTCGTAGCTGACGAAGGCGTCGGCAACGTCTTCCGGCGAAGGAAGCTCGGGCTCGTCGGCGAGGACCGCCACCTGCTCGGTGGGAACCGGAGTGGGCACTGGTCGCGGTGCTGGCGGCGTTTCGGGCGCGGGCGCGGGTGCCGGCGCCGGCGCGGCAGCTTGCGGCACGGGCGCCCCCGGTGTCGGGGCAACAACCTCGGCAGGCGCTGTCATACCCGGCAGCGGGACATCGACCAGAGGCAGGTCGAGAGACGTCGTCGATGGAGACGTCGTGTCGACCGCCTTCGTGATTCGCAGATCGTCCGGAGAATTCGAGACTGTCGTGACCGCCGCGGGGGGCGGCAACGGGACGAGCTTCGGTCCGCCGATCAGTGGTGTGGTGCTGAGCGGCGGAGCGAGATTGCGCACGACTTCGCTGTCCGGCAGAGCCTTTGCGTCCAGAAGGCGCTCGCGAACGCGCTGGCGAATCTCTTCAGCGTCATGAATCTGCTGCGCCCGGGCGGGGTCGGTCAGCGCATTCGGGCTGGTCCGCTCGATGGTCATGTCGCAATGACACGGCCCGAACTTATCCGCCTGCCACCAATCACGACGCTGCGTGCGCATGAACTCAACGACCGCCATATTGTGTTTGAACTGGGCGTCGCGGGCGCGTTCGCAGGCTCCCATCGATGCGAACTGGTTGATTCCGTACAGCTCGAAGAACTCGCGTGTATCCGGCCGGAACAGCTGCACGTGATAGTGGAATGTCTCACAGGGACGACCGGCGACGGCGGCGACTGGAGGGCAGACAAGCGACTGCGCGAACGCGGGGCTGAGGCTCGCGAACGCGATAGCCATGGCTTCAAAAATGGGGCGCATAGGAGCGGATCGAGTTACCCCGATTATATGTTCAACGTTCCCTCCGTATCGTCGTAACCTCTTTGTCAACAGCAACACAAACAAGGGAGACCCCATGAAGAAGCGCACACTCATTTTCTCGGCGGCGGCGATCCTCATCGTCGTGCTCGCCGTTCCGTTTGCGGTGGCTCAGCACATGCGCATGCGCGGTGCCGGCTTTGGGCACGGATGCATGCACGGCGGCAGCAGCATGATGATGTTCGGTCACATGCGAGGTGCCAAAGCCGCCCTCGGCCTTTCCGATCAGCAGGCTGCCGACCTCAAGAAGATCTTCACCGACCTGCGCACGCAGAATGCGCCGTATCGCGCCTCTCTTCGTGACGGACGCCAGGCCATCGCCCAGGCGCTGCTCGCCAACCCCAACGACGTCGCCGCGGCGCAGGCCCTGCTCGACAAGCAGACCGACGCCGAGCGGCAGATCAAGGCCAACACGCTCACCGCGGTTTCGAAGGCGCTCAACGTGATGACACCGGAGCAGCGCGCCAAGGCGTCAAACTTCCTGCAACAGCGGATGGCCAAGCGCGCCGACAAGTAGGAAGATGATGGACGCCACGTCGATGTTCGAGGGGTCCGCCACCGGCTCCCTCGCGCTCGATCGTCTGGTTTTCTCACCAAAGAGGGCGCAGACGAGAAGCGCAACAAACGAAGACCCGATCGAAGCGCGTGCCATCGCCGCCGTCAAAGCCGGCGAGGCCGCGTCCTACGATTACCTCGTTTCGAAGTACATGAAGCGGGTCATCTCGATCGCCTGGGGAGTGGTGCGCAACGCCGCCGACGCTGAAGATCTGGCGCAGGAGGCGTTCGTCAAGGCCTTCGAGAACGTCGGGCGGTTCAAGACCGGGGAGCCGTTCGGACCGTGGATCTACCGCATCGTGACGAATCTGGCGCTCGACGTGATGAAACACCGCAAGCGGTTCCGGCACGAGGAGATTACCGACGCCGCTCCGGCGGCGCGGCGCGACCGGGCCGACCTGCCGGCCATCGCGAACGAGCTGGCCCAGCGGATCGACCGAGGTATCGAATCGCTTCCGGCGATGCAGAGAATCGTGGCACGCTTGTATCTGGTCGACGAATTCGGACACTCTGAGATTGCAGGAATGACGGGATTGAGCGAGGGGACGGTGCGCTCGCATCTGTCGCTCGCTCGCGGAAAACTGAAGGAAAAACTGGCAGACCTTCACGGGGGCAGCAATGATTGAGAACGACGACTTTCTGGAACGCCTTCGCCCCGAAGCACGGCAACTCCGCTTTGAGCCCGACGAGATGATGGCCACCCGCATCGCCGCCCGCGTCCGCGAGCGGATCGCGGCGGAGTCGCAGGCCGGTATCTCCCAGGTTCTGGCCCGGTGGTTCCGTCCTGTCGTCGTCTCCCTGGCAACGCTCGCCCTCGTGGCAGCGTTGGGCGTACAGTGGCTCGAATCCCGCGACGTACCAGTCACGTCGCTCGATGCGTTGACGAGCACCCAGACTGTCGATATCTCGGTCGGAGGGGACACATTCAGTGTCGAGTAACACCCGCATGGCGGCCGTCGTGGTCGTCGTCGTCGCGTTCATCGCCGGCATCCTCGTCGGGGTAGCCGGGGATCATTTCTATCTGATTCGCAATGGCCGGCTCTTTCCCCGCCGGGCCGGGCGCTTTGCCGCCGATCGGATGGCCGATAACCTGGGGCGCGAACTGCAACTCTCACCGCAGCAAAAGACTCAGGTGCAGCAGATCATCGAAAGACATCGGGCGAAGATCGATGCCGTCATGAGCAATGTCCGCCCACAGGTGCGCCAGGAGATCGACGCCACGAACCAGGAGATCGAGACGATTCTCACCGCGGAGCAGCGCACGAAGTTCGAAACGCTTCGGATGCGCATGGGAGCAAGGCACCGCGACCGCGGATCAACTCCGCGTCCGTAGCGGTCGCCAACGTTCAGTCGGGAATTTCCAGCGCAGCGATCGCCTGTTCTCGTGACACCGTTGGAAACGCTTCGAGGAACTCCTCCAGCGAATCACCCGCTTCCAGATAGTCAAAAAGACTTTGAGCGGGCACGCGAGTACCGACGAAGACAGGCGTCCCGCCCATGATCTCCGGGTCCGTATGAACGACGGCGCGCGAGCCTGTCATGAGCGAGATTCTACAGCTTACCGCGCCCCGTCGGGCCGTACCCGCAGGAAGAACGTGCACGCCTTCCCCGTCTTCGACTCCACCCAGACCGATCCGGCGTGCGCGGCGGCGAACTCGCGGACTTTGAACAGGCTGCGGCCTGTCCGCTCCGCTGCCTGCGGATTCCAGGCGAAGACCGGCTCGAAAATGGCCTGACGGAGCGGCTCGGGCACGACTGGACCGTTGTCCATCACGAAGAAAAGCAGCAGCGGCTTGCCCTTGTGCTCCATCCAGCGGACGCCGATGACCACCTGACCGCCGGGCGGAACGTAGTGGAGCGAGTTGTCCATCAGCACGCCGAGGGCGTCGGTGAGCTGCTCGTGATTGCGGAACCGCTCTTCCAGCTCCGGCACATCGATCTGCAGATGGATGCTCTTCAGATCCGCGAACGGACCGAAGCGGTTGGCCACCGAGTGAAGGAGGTCGACGACTCTCGGAGTCCGTGCCGCCGGCGCCGGCTCTTCGACCTCGGGAGCCATCTCCAGCGACGAGAGAATCTGGTCGATCGTTGCCGCCCAATCTTCGAGCAGGGGATCGCGCTGGCGCGTGCGCGACGATGCCAGCACTGACTCGCGAAGCGATCGCAGCGGCGTGAAGACCGTTTCCTTCACGAATGCCACGAACGATGCGTGGGACGGATTCATCGTGTCGGCTTCGCGGAACATCAGCACCGCCCCCATCGCACCGCCCGAGATCGGGACGAGTGTGAAGAGGATGTTGCGATTGCGGATGCGCAGCGCGGTGGAGGTCGGAACCGACAGCTCGCCAATGCGCGCGCCGCTCAGCGCCTCGATCTGTTTGACCGAGGCGAGGTCGGCCTGGGGAACGCCAAAGAGCTTTTTCGCCTCTTCGGTGATGAACTTCACCGTGCGGTCAGCACCGAGCACGATCGCCGGGGCACCGGCGGCCATGATGACGTTCGCGACGCTGGTGATGGCAGGCGAGGCCGACTCGACCGGAAACGCCAGCAACGGTGCCTTGGGGAACGGCTCCGGTTCCTGGGCGGGTGCGGTGGCGGCCGCGGTGGCCGGACCAGCGGAACGCCGCGTGGCGGTGCTCTCGCCAACTGGTGTCGGAGGAGGGGGGGTGGGCGGAGCCGGAGGCTCGGCGGGTGGTGGAGCTTCGGTTGCTTTCGCTGCTACCTTCGGTTTTCTCGGCTTGTCGCACTTCTCGCAGAGGATTCCCCGGTTGATCGCCGCACCACACATGAAGCACTTGGAAGCCATTGGACGGACGATCTTACGCCCGCTTCTCGTGCTGCTGCAACGTGATAGGCTTCGCCGCCGTCTGGAGGGGTCCCCCATGAAACAGATCGTCGTAATCGGCGCCGGCACCATGGGCAACGGGATCGCCCACACCGCGGCGGCGTCCGGCTTCGACGTCACCCTCATCGACGTGGCCGAAGCCTTCCTCGATCGCGGCATGTCGACGATCGCGACGAACCTGCAGCGCGGCGTCGACAAAGGGAAGATGACCGAGGAGGACAAACAGCAGATTCTCGGGCGGATCCGCCCAACGAGTGACGTCTCTGCCGCGGCAAACGCCGATATCGTGATCGAGGCCATCATCGAGAATCTCGCCGCCAAGACGCAGCTCTTCGCGCAGCTCGACTCGCTGACCGGTGCCGATTGCATCCTCGCCTCGAACACATCGTCGATCTCCATCACGAAAATCGCCGCGGCGACCAGGCGTCCCGACAAAGTGATCGGTATGCACTTCATGAATCCCGTGCCGGTCATGACGCTCGTCGAAGTCATCCGCGGCATTGCCACCAGCGACGAGACCTATGCGCGCGTCGCGGAGCTGTCGGCGCGGATGGGGAAGACGGCCATCGAGGTCAACGACTACCCCGGTTTCATCTCCAACCGCGTGTTGATGCCGATGATCAACGAAGCGATCTTCGCGCTGTTCGAGGGCGTGGCTACGCCGGAGTCGATCGACGGCGTGATGAAGCTCGGCATGAACCATCCGATGGGACCACTCACGCTCGCCGACTTCATCGGACTCGATGTTTGTCTGGCCATTCTTCGCGTGCTCGAAGAAGGGTTCGGCGATCCGAAATACCGGCCGTGTCCGCTCCTCGTGAAGATGGTCGATGCCGGATGGCTTGGCCGCAAGAGCGGACGCGGGTTCTACGACTATCGGAAGCCCTGAAATCTCAGGGATGACGCAGGGCGTTCGTGGTGTTCTAATCGGCCACACATGCTTTGCCAGACCTGTAGTGCGTTGAATGATGACGAGCGCGAGTATTGCTTCCGCTGCCAGGCGAAGCTTCTCGTCCTCTCGGGAGTGAGCTCGTTCGAAGAGGACGAGGTCGAAGAGTACGACGAGGAAGGCGACGTTTCGCTCGACGAGCATTTGCTCGAGCGCGTCTCCGGTCTCGAGGAGATCGTCAAGCGCAGCGCCGAGGCGATTCGCAGCGTCGTCGATGCCGTGCAGAAACACGAGCGGGCCATCTTCATCAACCAGACCGGCCTCCTTTCCGTGAAAGAGCTTCTCGAACGGAAGAACGTTGTCTCCTCCGACGAGCTGGTGGAGCTTTGGGAATCGAAGATGGGCGAGCAGATGCTCGCACTCGAAAAGAAACAGCGCTTCACCGAGCGCAAAGACCGGATCATGTCGCTCTTCCGCGGCGAGCGGCGCGAGCGATTCCTGCAGCTCCTTTCCGAGGCCGAATCGGCGATCGATGCCTTCGATCCTGATCGCGGCATCAAGGCGCTCGAAGAAGCCTTCAAACTCGATCGCGACAACTACGAGCTCTCGTTCTTCCTGGGCGAGATGTTCTTCAACGACGGCAATCTCGATCGCGCCAAGCACTATCTCGAACGCACGCTCGAGGTGCAGCCCGATCATTTCGACGCCGCGGTCTTCTACGGCGTGTTGCTGCATGAACGGCAGGATCTCAAAGGCGCCGAGCGCTGGCTCCGCCGCGCCATCCAGATCTCGCAGGAGTCGTTCCTGCCGTACTTCTCCCTCGGCGCGATCTACGCGCGCAAGGGAAAGCTGCTCCGCGCGCAGAAGTTTCTGGAGAAGGCCATCCAGATCGAGCAGTTGCCGCAGGCGTACTACCTGCTCGGCACGATCTTTTACGACAAGGGCCAGCTCGAGCGCGCCATCAAAGCCTTCCAGTCTGCGCTGAAACTCGATCCGGAGTATGAGGAGGCGATCTACCACCTCGGGCTCTGCTACCTCGACCGCAACTGGAACCGCAAAGCGATCGACTGTTTCCAGGAAGCGCTGGAGCTCAATCCCAACAAGATCGAATACCAGCAGGCGGTGAAGATCTATGAAGGGATCTCCGGCCACATCCCGCTGGAAGGTCCGGCCGCCGAGGAGTTCAAGCACGCCGAGGGGCTGGCGACGAGCGGCAACTACATCGAGGCGCTCGATCACTACCGGCGCGCCTCGGCCGTCGATCCTGACAACATCAGCATCCTGATGCCGTATGCGCTGCTCTGTTCGCATCTCGAAATGAACACGGAAGCGATCGCCGCGGCTCGTCGCGTGCTGCGGCAGCGGCCGACCGACGTCGTCGCGGCCGCCGCGTACACGACGCTCGTCGAAGCGCTTCGCGCCGAGGGGAACTTCAAGGACGCCAATCGCGCGCTCGAAGAGATGTTGCACGACTACACGTCGAACTACGCCAAGTCGATCGCCTACTACGAGAAGGCGTACAACCTCGCCGAGATGGAAGAGAACCTCGACGAGGCGCTCGAATCCGCGCAGCTTGCGCTCCGTTATTCGCCGAAGGAGCTGAAGCAGTTCCCACTGGCGGCCCTCGGATGGGTGTACTTCAAGCGCCGCGAGTTCGGCAATGCCGTCGACTTCCTCACGAAGTCAGCCGATCTCGGACCGACCGCCACGAATCTCATGCACCTCGGCATGGCTCTTCTCGAAAGCGGCCAGAAAGAACGCGCCCGCGTCATCTTCCGCAAAGCGAAGAGCTTCAAAGGCAAAGGCGCCGGCCTCGAAGAGAAGATCCTCGAACAGATCCGATCGACGACCAAGCTCATCGACAGACTGCACGCGAAACGGCGGAGGACAGCGAACAAGGCGTAGCAGGCCCTACCGCTTCGGCGTCGCCAACTTGATCGGGGTGATGTTCTGCGAGGAGATCTGGATGTCGCCTTCTTCCGCGTAAAGCTCGACCCGCTCGCCGCCGCCGTTGATCTTGCCGGTGGCGTGGATGCGCGTCTTGTTGCCGACCTGCTCGCGGCGCACGGTCAGGCCTTTGAAGTCGGTGGTGAGCTCGTTCACCTCGGGATCAGTCGTCAGGATTGTGGCATCGATATCCGCCCCGAAACGCGGACTGACGTTCAGGATGATGTTCCCCTGCAGCGTACGGGCAGTGACCTTCAGCGTTCTCTGATGCGGATCGCCGGTGAGCGTGATGTCGCCCGAGGTGGTCTCCGCGTCCATGGCAGCCGAGAACTGACGGACGATGATGTCGCCGCCGCCGGAGCGCAGCGTCATCGGTCCGCCGGCGACGATGACGCGAATGAGGCCGCCGTCCGTCGTCACCTGCCCGCCCATCCGTGCCGCGCGGACGATGATGTCGCCGGCGCCGGTATGCGCGAAGAGCGCACCCATGATGTCACCGAGGTTCAGGGGACCGCCCAGCGACGTCACATTGCACTGACCGAACACCGCTCCCAGTTCCACCTCACCGGCTCCGGTCTCGATCCGTGCGTTGCCGCGAACTTCACCGACCGTGACGTCGGCTATGGATGCGACCGAGGTGAAGTCACCGATGAAGTAGGGCAGTTGGATAATCTGCTTAGGCTGCAGCATCACGTCGCTCGGCACCGGTTGGTGATTCGCGCTGTTCTGACGCATCGACTGCGCCTGATTCGGATTCGAGCCCTTCGCCAGGACCAGAACGCGGCCCATCATCGTCTCGGTGTTGATCGTCGGTCCGCCCTTGCCGATCAAGCCGTGGAAAATCGTCCCTGAGAAACGAGGCAGGCGAACGTTGAATGTCGTCAGGATGTCGCCGTTGAGCGTATTCGCCACCCAGGAGACGTTCGAGGCGGGAGGCAGATAGATGTCAATGTCGGCATTCACCGCCTGCACTTGTGCCTTGGAGACAGGCTGCTGCGCGTAGTCGTAAATGATGCGGCCGTTGACCATGTTGACCGCGGAGGCTCCGTTGACGCCCTCCATGATCAGGGTTCCGCTGAATCCGTTGACGGTCACGCTGCCGTTGACGTGTGCTACGCGGATATGCTCGGCCAGTTTCGAGCCGATCTTGACGTTCACGCTGCGAGGAATGCGGACGACGTAGTTGACCGCGACGGTCCAGCGCGCGTTGCGCCCTGGCGGCAGCAGCGTCCTCATGAGACGGACCTTCGTGTCACCTTCGAAGCTCAGCCCGATGTTGTCCGATGCCGCTTTCATCGACGTCGCGTCAGGCGCCGTGATCACACGATCGACGGTGACGGAGACCATGTGCCCTTCGCCGCCGATCACATCGACGCTGCCGAAGGGGTTGTCGATCCAAACCGATCCGGCCGGATCGATCGGAAACTCGCGCACGACGCGGGTGCTCGTGGCAAAGCTGGCGCCCAAGAGCTGCGTCGCTGAGAGCAGCGCCACGGCGGCTAGTGAAATTCGAAGTATCGGTCTCATCGGGATCTCATCGGGGCTGAATGCTGCTCAGTGCCTCCGCCGCCTTGACGCGGACGTATACGTTTTCGTCGTTCTGCGAAGCTTTCCTGCGGAGCGTGTCGACCATGTCGGGATCGAGTGCCACGCCGCTGCGGGCGAGCTTGGCCAGTGCCTCGACCGCCTTGAGCCGGACCGCCGGGTTGGGATCGTTCTTCAGTGCCTCGACGAGCGCATCGCGCGTGCCGTCGGTCATCGCCGACTGCATTGATTGAAGCGTGTCGGCGGCCTTGATACGCACGCCCTGGTGCTGGTCGTTGCGCAGGACATTCGCCAGCGCCTCGGTGATCTCGGGGTCGGGATTGCCGACATTCGCATAGGTGGCGCGGACCCAGTCGATGGCCCGGGAACGGGACGGCGATTCGCGATCTTCGTTCTCCAGGACGTAGCGCAGCAGGCGGACCATGCTCTTGTCCGTCGGCCGCCCGGTGACCGTCACGTGCGAGGTGATGTCGAAGGAGACGCCGATCTGCTGGTTCAACGGCGAAGCGTCGCTGAACTGCACGTTCTGGATGTCTGGCCGCCCTTCGATCTGCGGACTGATCGATGCGGCCGGCAGAACGCGCGATTCGGCGATCGAGTAGTACGGAGTGGCAGGCTGGATCGCCGTCACTTGGGCCTGCGTCGGAATCAATTGCGTGCGCGGTGCGATGCGATGGCCGGCGTAGAAGGCGCTGCTCCCTACGATCACGACAGCCGCGGCCTGCGCCAGCCAGCGCATGGTACGGCCGCGCCGGAACGGGACGACATTTGTCTGTGCCATCGCCTGTGCCATCGCCGGGGAAATCTCGGCCAGGAAGCGCTGCTTCACCCGCGGCGGTACCGCAACCTCGGGCAGCTTATCGAGAATCAGCCAGGTCTCTTTGTACGCGGACCATTCGGCGACGCAGATCGGGCACGTTTCAATGTGCTGATGCGTTTGCTCGCGCTGCACCGGGTCGAGCGACTCGGTCAGCAGCAGCGGCATGTTTTCTCTCATGGCATCGCAGTCAAACATCGGTCACCTCCACGGGAATCGCCGGTGAGCGCTTTCCTCAACACTTCCATGGCGCGGAACACCCTTGTCTTTACCGCTCCCTCCGAGCAGCCGGCGATCTGTGCGATCTCGGCGTACGACAGTCCCTGGTAGCGGGAAAGAACAATCGCTTCGCGCTGGTCGTGCGAGAGCAGCCCCAGCGCTTTTTGAATCAGTTTTTCATCCTCGCGCCGTTCCATGTGACGCTCCGGTGAGAGCTCGGCCGACGCCGGAAGAGTGGCCAGAACATCCTCGCCTTCCTTCGACTTGTTCTCGGACTTCCTCAGGTAATCACGGCAATGGTTGGCCGTGATGGAGAAAAGCCACGTCGACAGTTTGGCCCCGCCATGAAACTGATTTGCATGTTTGAGCATCTTCACGAAGACTTCCTGCGTCGCGTCTTCAGCCGCCTCGCTGTTTCTCAGGAAGCGGTACGCGAAGTTGTAGATTCGACTCGAATAACGATCATAAAGCTCAGATGCGGGAGCGAAATCACCCGCCTGAACGATGCTCATCAACTCCTGATCGTTCAGGTGTTTCATCTCCGATCTCGCTCATTCGACGCAGGCATTCTGGAAAGGTTACGGACCTGTTTCGAGAACAGGCTCCGGGAGAGCTTCATTCGACGGCTGAGGCCGTTCGATGAAGGCAATGACGATGGCGAACACGTCCAGCAGCATCCAGAAGACCTCGGTATCGCCGAAATTGAACTCGAATAGCCCCGCGGAGGCCAACCCGACCGTGACGGCGACCCCGATCTCGGCGAACTTGGTCGCCGGACCACCCCACGCCCGCGCACACTGACGCAGGAAAAGGAACTGGAGGAAGACGTAGGCCACCAGAGCAAGCACGCCGCGCTCCGCCCAGAGCTGGATGAAGTTATTGTGCAGATGTGGGATGCGGAAGCGCGGAGCATCGTGCTTGCGGTAGAGCGGGTAGAACTCTTTGACGTTGGCCGGCCCCACACCGAACAGCGGGTAGTCCTTGATGATCTCGACGCCGGCCTGGGCCATTCGGATGCGATCGAGATTGGACGATTGCCGGACGTCGAAGCTGGAAATGACTCTGCTGAAAAACGGCAGCGGCGCGAAGCTGATCACGAGAATCGCCACCGGGGCCACCCAGGCCAGCGCCTTCGGCCATTTCAGCGCCAGGAGGACCGCCACCCCCACGATCCAGCCAAGCCATACGCTGCGCGTGAATGTGAGCAGCAGCGCGAAATGGGTCGTTACGACCCCGATCACGAGCAATATATTGCGCATGTCGTAAATCCAGAGCACGAGAAACACGAGGGCTATCGGCAGCAGCAGGCCGGAAAGAGTCATCACATGGGCTGTAGGGCCGGTGATCCGATGCTCGAGATCGTGATGTGACGTAAGCGCAAAATACTGCACAAAGCCAAACGCGGAAGAGAAGACGCCGAAGACGAGAAGCATCCTGATGGCCGCGTCGCGGCTTCGCGGGATGTTGCGGAAGAGGATCAGCGCCGCGGGAAAGAGCAGTATTTTTCCCCAGAGCGCTCCCTCGCCGAACGAGTGAATGTGCCGGCCGGCAACAAACGCCGAGATGGTCGAGTCGAGGCCGTAGAGCGCCAGCGGAATGTAGAGGATGTGAAAGGACGCCGTGAACATGCGCCGGTAGAGGAGATAGCCGACCATGGCTATCGTCGAGACCGCGAAGATCTCGGACGAGGCCACCCAGCCGGCGCAGAAGAGATGGCCGACGTAGAAGAGCACCGCCAGCGCGACCGGCTGGGGCGTCTCTTCAGGAAGGCCGAGACGTCGGGCGAGGAACACGGGCGGACGTCACGCTTCTTCGAAGGCTTCGTCGACGAGCATCACCGGGATGTCGCTGACGATGGGATAGACGCGGTGACACTTCACGCACTGCAAGCCCTCTTCGACGACCAACTCCTCGCCGCGCATCTTGTCGCGGAATTTGTCGCGCACGGTGACCCGCCGCGCTTCCGAAAGGGGTATGGGCCGGACCTCCTCTTTGCAGATCGGGCAGGCCAGGATCTCGAGGAGTTGGGGCTGGATTGCCATGGCGGCGCGGAGTGTAACATCGCGGTCTCGCGGTTGCGAGGTCGCGCGGTCATCGGCTCCGCGGCCGCGGGTCCGCCCAATCACGACACCTCATGAAAGTTCTCCACATTGCTGCCGGCAACCGATGGACCGGCGCCGCCGCTCCCGCCTTCGCCGAAGCCGAAGCGCTTCGTCAGGCGGGCATCGATGCGCATTACGCCTATGTCGGCGGTTACAAACTGCAGCAGAAGATCGGGCACCACGACTTCGCGCACCCCATCATCGCCAGAGCGCAGAACCCCCTGTCCTTTGTCCGCACGGTCGACACGCTCGGCCGGCTCATCGACCATCACCGCTTCGACATCGTCCACACCCATCTCACCTACGACCATTGGCTGGCGCAATTCGCGGTGAGGGGAACGAGGAGCGCGATCGTGCGAACGTTTCACGCGCGGCGTGTGCTGCGCGGCGATCCGCTCACGCGATGGCTGATCGCCCGAGCGGCGGGCATCTGCGTCATCAACGACGCGTTCATCGATGCTTCGCCAATCCGAGGCCGCACGCCGGTGTTTACGCCGCCACCGATCGATCAGCGTCAATTCACCCCCGCCGGACGCGATGTCCGCGCCCACTACGGCCTCGGGTCCGACGCCTTGCTGTTGCTGGCCATCGGAAAGCTCTCGAAAGGCCGTGGCTTCGAAGAGGTGCTGCGAACCTACGCGGCCGTACGGCGGGAGATCGCCAACGCGCGTCTGATGATCGTCGGTCACGGCGAGCATCGCCCGGCGCTCCAAGCTCTCGCGCGCGATCTGGCCATCGACGTGATCTGGGCCGGCTATCACGAGGACGATCTCGCCGACCACTATCGCGCCGCGGACGTCCTTCTTTTTACCGCCCGCGGTTCCGACGAGGGACACCGTGCCGTGCTCGAGGCGATGGCCTGCGGCGTCAACCCGGTTACGTTTCCGATCGAGGGGATGCGTGCACTGCTCGGCGACCTCGCTCCGTCACTGATCGCGGATGCCGCTACCCCTGACGCGGCCGCCTCGAAGGTGATCGCCATATCGCGCGGTGACATCGCGGAGTTACGTCGCCGGGTGTACGAGCAGTCGGAGCGTTTCGGGTATGAGGCGGCCGCGGAGAGGTTGATGGCTGTTTACGAACAACTGTCAGGACGACGATTTCGAATGAAGAATGACGACGTTGACATCCAGGATGACGATTTCGAATGAAAAATGACGACGTTGACATCTGACGATGACGATTTCAAATGAAAAATGACGACGTTGATATCGGACGATGACGATTTCGAATGAAAAATGACGACGTTGACATCCAGGATGACGATTTCGAATGAAAAATGACAACGTTGACATCCGAGGATGACGATTTCGAATAAAAGATGACGATTTCGAATGAAAACAGGAATATCGACATATCCAGGGAGCCGGGCGCGCCGCCCATCGATTGCTTCGTGTCACAAAACGAGGACAGCCTCACAACGTCCGCAATACCGCTCGCACCGGGCTGGCGTCAGCGCACTTGATCCGGAGCGGCAGCGCGATCAGCTCGTACTCCCCTTCCTCGACGCCTTCGAGCACGAGTCCTTCGAGCATGGCCATATTGTTCCGGGCAAAGGCGTGATGCGCTTCGAGGCTCTTCGAGTCGAATAGATCGACCGAGGGGGTGTCGATGCCGATCAGACGCACACCGTGGTGGTAGAGATCGTCGACCAACTCAGGCGAAAGGCTGGCGAAGTCGTTGTTCCAGCGGTTGTGATCGGGAAAGGTGCCGGTGTGGAATAGGACACGCGGTGCGGAGAGTGCCTCGACCTTGTCGGCGACATGATCGGGCATGATCCGCTCGCCGCGGGCGACGTCGACATGGACCACGACGCAGCGGCCGAGGTAGAGATCGAGGCATTGCGAGGCGATGTCGGGACCGTCGGTGATGTAGTGGCTCGGCGCGTCGGCATGCGCGCCGACGTGCAGCGTGGTGCGGACGTCGCTGAGCGTCAGGTTTGCGCCGCTATGCATGTCGGTGTTGACCGTCCGCACGAACGGTGTATCGCCCGGCCAGACATTGATGGTGGCGTCGATGAGAGGCGAGATGTCGATGAGGGTCATCGTACGGAGGCGATGATCTTCATCGTCTTTTTGCCGTAGCGGTCGATCGCGGTGCGGGCGGCGCGGCCGAGGGCGCGCGTCTCGTCGCGCTCCGCATAGATGTTGCACGACACCATCGACGCGGGGACCGCGTTGTTCGGGTTGAGGAGTTTCAGTGCGACTACGGTACCCGTATCGATCGGAAAGCCGTGATAGTCGACGGTCGCAGTCTGCATGATCAGTGGACGTAGGCGTCGGACTCGACGTCAGCATTGCGCGACTGCACGATCGAGGTTGCCAGCAGGGCACGGCGGCCGATCTCTTCCCACTGCTCG
>JADGNY010000207.1 GCA_017883235.1 Thermoanaerobaculia bacterium
GTCCGAGAGCGCTCGAAGGCGCGCGAATGACGTACGCGTGAAACGCCCCCTCATCCGCCTTCGGCACCCTTCGACTCGCTCCGCTCGCTCAGGGCAGGCACCTTCTCCCCCAGCTGAAAAGCGCTGGGGGAGAAGGGCTCTCGACGAGGTACAGGGTGCCGACGATCTAAGTGAGAGTGGAGAAATGCCGGCCTAGCCCGGCCGCTCGCTGTCGAGCGACTTCATCTGATGTTCGTCGTAGCGCGTCCCGGCCACCGACTCGGCCGGGACGGCGCGCTCGATCTGTTCCATCTCCTCGCCGGTCAATCGGATCGTCAACGCGCCGAGCGATTCATCGAGCTGGGCTCGGGTTCGTGCGCCGATGACCGGAACGATCGTTTCCCCGCGCGCCAGGACCCAGGCGATGGCGAGCTGGGACGATGTGACGCCACGAGCGGCGGCCGCGGCGCCGAGGGCGTCGATGAGGGCGCGGTTGCGGGCCAGGTTCTCATCGCGGAAGCGGGGGAGATAGGCGCGGAAGTCGCCCTTCCCGGGAATCGATCCGCTGAGCAGCCCGCGCGAGAGGACGCCGTACGCGGTCACGCCGATGCCGAGCTCACGCAGAAGCGGGAAGATGGCGTGCTCGGGCCCGCGGCTGATCAACGAGTACTCGATCTGCAGGTCGGCGATCGGATGGACGGCCTGCGCGCGGCGGATTGTCTCGGCGCCGACTTCCGACAAGCCGATCGCCCGGACGTAGCCGGCCGTCACCAGGTCAGCGATCGCGCCGACAGTCTCTTCGATCGGCACGGAGGGATCGAGCCGCGCCGGCCGATAGATGTCGATATGATCGACGCCGAGCCGCTTCAGCGTGTAGGCCAGGAAGTTCTTCACCGCGGCCGGACGTGTATCGATTCCCAGCCACGATCCGTCGGGGCCGCGCAGGGCGCCGAATTTCACCGACAGCAGGACTTTGTCACGCCGTCCGTGGAGGGCCTTTCCCACGAGCAACTCGTTGTGCCCCATGCCATAGAAATCGCCGGTATCGAGCAGGTCCACGCCTCGCTCGATGGCCTGCTGAATCGTGGCAATGCTCTCGCCTTCATCCGCCGCGCCGTACATGCCGGACATCCCCATGCATCCGAGCGCGAGGGGGAAGACGTCGAAGGAGCCGAGCTTGCGCGGATTGTGGTTCGTCATGACGTCAACATAGGATGGAATGTGGAGAGTGACAAGGCTGAGGACGAGAGCGGCGGCCGGCGAGCGAAAACGTGAACCCGACGGTATGCTGCTGGCAATATCGAGATAGAGCAGATGGAACCAGCGATCAAACAACTGATCCTGAAGCGGTATCGGAGCATTCCTGCCGAGCGCATCACGTTCGATAACCCGACCATCTTCGTCGGACGAAATGGCTCGGGCAAGAGCAATCTCGTCAGCGTTTTCTCCTTCCTGGCGGAGGCGATGGCGGCGCCCCTTCAAGCCGTGTTCGACCGGGCTGGCGGGATCTCGGCCGTGCTGACTCACTCTTCGGGCGAGGACTATCCGCAAAACCTCGGTGTCCGAGTGAATTTTGGGTCGCTGAACGGTCGTAGCAAAGCCGGCTTCTACGCCTTCGAAGTGAAAGCAGGGCGGACCCATGGTTTTGAAGTGGTGCGAGAGCAGTGTTTGGTCACTGGCGAGCGGGGTTCGAATTCGTGGTTTGACCGTGTTGGAGCGAAGTTCACATCCAACATCGGAGGCATGACACCATCGCTGGACCCCGCTTCACTCGGCCTGCTCCTCGTCGGAGGGGAGGCTAGTTTTGCACCAGTACTGCGTACCTTGGCGGCGTTGCGTGTCTATTCGATCCAGCCTCGCAAGCTGCTCGAGGGACCGGACAGCGACACTAGTTTGAAGTCCGATGGGAGCAACGTCATTAATGTGCTCAAAGAGATCGAGCGGCAGTCAGAAGGCGACTTCCGCCGAATCTCCGACATTCTATCGACGATCGTTCCCAACACCACACGAGTCCAGGTGAGAGAGCACGGAAAGCGGCAATCGCTCGAGTTCACGCAAGAGTGGGGCGTGAACAAACGCCTGAAGTTCGATGGCTCCAGCATGTCGGATGGAACACTCCGAGCGGTCGGACTATTGGCAGCAGTGTTCCAGAGGCCCGTGCCCTCGCTGATTGCGATCGAGGAGCCCGAGGCGACCATACATCCTGGTGCACTGGAGTCGATTCTCGATCTGCTGCTCTACGCATCGAGACACATGCAAGTCGTAATTACCACGCACAGTCCAGAGCTGCTCGACGCGAAATGGATCGAGGATAAACACCTTCGTCTTGTGGAATGGACTGAGGGGGCAACTCGCGTAGCGCCACTCTCTGATGCCTCGCGAAAAGCGTTGCAGGGCCATCTGATCGGTGCTGGCGAACTTCTGCGCTCGAACGCACTCGAACCGGAGCCGCTGTTAGGAGCAGAGCTTGCGCAGAGCAATCTATTCGAGAACCTCGCATGATGATCCAGCCCATCGTCGAGGGGCAGGGTGAGGAGACCGCCGTGCCGGTCCTTCTCCGCCGGCTTCGGGACGAAGCCCAGGCATGGGGGCTCGATGTCGGCAAGCCGCTCCGCCGACGGCGTCCGCAACTGGTGAAGAAGGACTCTCTGCAGACCGCCGTGCGGGTCGCGGCGCTGCGCGATTGCGTGGGGATACTCATCATCTTCGACGCTGACGACGATTGTCCGAAGGAGCTGGCGCCGGCGCTCGAGGAATGGGCACGCGAAGCCGCGGGCGGAAAGGCGTGTGCCGTGGTCATGGCCAACCGCGAGTACGAAGCATGGTTTCTCGCGAGCATCGAAGCGCTGCGAGGAAAGGCCGCAATCCTGCCGGATGCCACATCGCATCCCGATCCGGAGACGCCGCGCGATGCCAAGGGTCAACTCGAGCGGCGCATGCCAAGCGGCGCCACTTACTCTCCAACCGTCGATCAGGCACCACTGACCGCCCATCTCGACATGGAGAGCGCGTACCGGCATTGCCGGAGCTTCCGGAAGCTTGTCGGAGCTTTCGGGGTGCTCGCCGCCGCGGCTGGCGTGGCTCCCGACGTGTGGCCACCAGCGGCATGGGGCTCGTAAGGAATTACTCCCGACGCGCTCTGAGTGCTGTGGTCTCGCTACCGGTTAGACGCAAATGTATGGAGCCTGACGGCCCGACGGCGAGACGCTGCCGGTCCTCGCGCCGCGGAGCGGCGCAATCTACGTAGCCCACAGCGTGAGCTGTGGGACTCGGATGCGAGCAAGTCTCAAGCCGCGGAGCGGCGACATCTCGAATGAACATTCCCACATATACCGCTCGTCGCAATCCATCCCATGCTTTTTAAGGAATGAACGTACCTCAATCCTGGGCTACATCGGATTGCGTCATTGCCAACGTTCGAAATGTCGCCGCTCCGCGGCTGGAGATTGGCCCGATCACAACCCCACAGCTCACGCAGTGGGCTACGTAGATTGCGCCGCTCCGCGGCGCGAGCGGCGGCGAAGCCGCCGAACGGAGACCTCACCCCATGGCCTCCGTTTTGCCGCGTTAGCGGCAACGAGACGGTAGCCAGGGGTGCGAGCGCTTTTTGCGAGCACCCCTGGTAACGAGATGTCATGGTCTGGTGCCGCGTCAGCGGCACTGGAGTAATCGGGGACTCCATCCAATGCCGCTGACGCGGCACCGATTTCAGATCGCATCGGGTTCCAGGGGTGCTCGCAAAAAGCGCTCGCACCCCTGGCTACCATCTTGAGCCGCTATCGCGGCGTCGTAACGTCCAATCTCCAGTGCGCCGCTCCGCGGCGCGAGCGGCGGCCAGCCGGCTAGACGCCAGCGCTCTAATGCGCGGGACGCCGGCGCTCCTTCTTGCGGCCCTACGGCGTGATGGCCACCTTCATCACCCCATCCGCGCGCGAGCCGAAGAGTTTGTAGGCCTCGTTGATGTCGGCGAGTTTGAAGCGGTGTGTGATCAGGGGTCGAAGATCGAGCTTGCCGCGGCGGACCATCTCGATGAGGCGGCGCATCCGTTCCTTGCCGCCGGGGCAGAGGGTGGTGACGATGCGATGGTCGCCGAGGCCGGCGGCGAAGGCTTCGTAGGGAACCTGAAGCTTGCCGGAGTAGACGCCGAGAGACGAGAGCGTGCCGCCGGGGCGAAGGACGCGGAGCGCGTTCTCGAACGTCGATTGCTCGCCGAGCGCTTCGATGGCCACGTCGACTCCGGTGCCGCCGGTGAGCTTCCGGATCTCATCGACGACGTCAACGATGCGATCGTCGAGCACGACGTCGACGCCCATCTTCCGGGCGAACAGGATGCGGTTGTCATCGCCATCGACGCCGATGACGATCGATGCCCCCATCAGCTTCGCGCCGAGCGAGGCACAGAGCCCGATCGGGCCTTGCCCAAAGACCGCCACCGCATCGCCGATCCTCACGCCGCCGGACTCCGCGCCGCCGATGCCGGTCGAGGCGATGTCGGTGAGCAGGACCACCTGCTCGTCGGTGACGCCGTCCGGAATCTTCGCCAGATTGGCCTGCGCGCTCGGGACGAGGAGATACTCGGCCTGCGCGCCGTTGATGGTGTTGCCGAAGCGCCATCCGCCGATCGCCTCGTAGCCGCTGCCGTGTCCGCACTGCGAGAGCTTGCCGGAGAGACAGGCGTTGCACTGGCCGCATGGGGTGATGGCGCCGACGATGACGCGCTCCCCGACCGCGTAGCCGGTCACGCCGATTCCGAGCTCTTCGATGACGCCGACCGGCTCGTGGCCGATGATGAGGCCCGGTTTGACCGGATACTCGCCGCGGGCGATGTGAAGGTCGGTGCCGCAGATCGTCGTCATCGTGACGCGGATGACGGCCTGGCCCGGTCCGGCGTGCGGTTTCGGCACCTCTTCGACGCGGATGTCATCGACGCCGTGAAAAACGGCGGCGCGCATCGTCGCGGTGGCGTGTGCGTGGGGGACCAACATCTCTTCTACTTCGAATGTCGTGACCATGGGTTGCTCCTTCGTTAGTGCTCCGCGAAAACGGGGACGACGTCCTCGATCAGAGGCGTAACGGTTTCCGGCACGCGGCAACCGGCTCCCGAACAGAGGCCTCGTACTTCGTCTAAAAGGCGTTTCGTATCGTCGAGCCGGCAGAGCTCGTGGCGGTGCGTCATGACCGCGGCGGAGCCGGCGGCGACGCCGAACATGACCGCCTCGTCGATGCTCGACCCGTTTACCAGACCAAGCACGATCGCGGCCACCATGCTGTCTCCGGCGCCGACGCGGCTGCCGATCGCCACCACCGGCGCGGGGATGTGCCTCGTTCCGTCGCGGTCGGCGACGAGCGCTCCGCCCGCACCGGCGGAGACGACGGCGACCTCGCAGCGGCCGGCATCGACGAGCGCTTGCGCGGCCCGCGCCACCTCTGGATCGGAGACGGCGTCATCGTCCCGTGCCGACATCAGCTCGCCGACGTTCGGCTTGAGGAGGAACGTTCCCTTCCCGCCGGTGTGGCGGAGTGGCTCACCCGAGGTATCGATGATGAGCCGGAAGCCCCGCTCCAGCGAGAGAGCGGCCAGGCGCTCGTAGAAGTCGACGGGAACGCCGGGAGGCAGGCTGCCGCTTGCCACGAGGTAATCGGGGCGGGGAGAGGCCGTGCGGATTGCGTGCAGCACGCGCTGCCACTCGTCGACGCCGAGCTTCGGGCCGGGGACGATGAAACGGTACTCGAGCCGGGACTCCGTCTCCAGCACGTTCACGTCCTCGCGCGTCTCCTCGGCGATGGGAATCATGTTTGTCGCAATCGACTCGCGCGCCAGCAGCGCCGCCACGTGATTGCCGATCGATCCGCCCGCCGGAAAGAGCGCGGTGGACGATCCGCCAAGGCGACGGATGGCCCGGCTGACGTTGATCCCTCCGCCGCCCGGAATGTAGACCGGCTTCGTGCAGCGCAGCTTTCCCGCCGGCTTGACGAGCGGCACCTCGAGAAACACGTCGAGCGCCGGGTTCATGGTGAGGGTGAGGATGTTGGTCATGGGTTCTCCGGGGTCTCGGTCTCGCGGTCTCGCGGTTACGGGTCTCGCGGTTGCCTGGTTGCTGAGTTGCTTGGTTGCTAACGAACCGCGAGACCGCGCGACCGCAACCCCAGTCTCGGCCACCCGATCTCACCCGACTGTGATGTCCAAGCGATCGGGGTGTGATCGCGGACACATGAAGGAGCGGTCATGCTTCGACGGCGGACGAAGCAAGCTTGCCGCTGGGCGCCGACACTGTCGCCTGCGAGGACTAACCTGCATTTCTCACACGCTCACTTGAATTGTGCCCTCGAGAGGCTTGCCACTCCCTTCGTCGAGAGCCCTTCTCCCCCCGCGGTTTCTTGCGGGGGGAGAAGGTGCCGAAGGCGGATGAGGGGGGCGCTTTACGAAATATGCGCGATTTACCG
>JADGNY010000126.1 GCA_017883235.1 Thermoanaerobaculia bacterium
GTGCTCCTTCTCGAGCTGCGCGGCGAGCTCGCGCAGTTTGGGCTCGGTTCGCGCGACCAGCGCGACATCCCACTTGTCGGCGGCGAAGAGACGCGCGAGGTCGAGGCCGATGCCGCTCGATGCGCCGGTGATGAGGGCTGTACGTTGCATCCGAAGATGATCGCATGAACGCGAGTGGGTATCCCACTTGCGCGCTCGGAACTCACAGTAGCACGCTCGGCAATCGCAATTGCGCGCTCAACAATCGTATATGCGCGCTCAGAGAATATAGTTACATGCTCGGAGAGTTGCTATTCGCGCGCAGAGAGCGCAAATGCGCGCGCCTGAATTGCAGTTACGAATTCAAGGATCGCAATTGCGCGCACAGATCATCGAATTGCGCGCTCGGGCAGCGCGAATCATCGCTCTGGGAGTACAATTGCGCGCACCGAGAGTTCGAGGAGGGAGATGCATGGCCGCAACGCAGAAACGGACGCCTGAGGATGTGATGGAGCAGTTGCGGGCGATCCGGTCGGAGTTCGACGAGATCAAGGAGCTGTCCTTCGCGGAGCGGAGGGACCTTCGCAACAAGATAAAAACGTCCGATGCCGCCCTCCAGGCGTCGGTGAGCGTCATTGGCGCGTCCGACAAGGTGGCGCACGCGATCGGCTGGTCGGCCGAAGACGTTCTCGAGATCTTTTCCGATCGCCGGCGGTGGTACTCGGTCGAGAGTGAGCTGCGCACCCTCCTGAACGGTGTCTCCAGCGCCAATCTCGTGCGCCGCCACCAGCTCGAATTGATCGCGGGGCACGCGTACGCGATCGCCGCGCGGCTCGCACGCGATCCGGCGAACGCAAACCTGATTCCGTTAGTCGAGGAGATGCAGCGGCTCAGGAAGCTGGAACGGCGCAGGAAACCGGCCAGCCGCACGGAACCCGCGGCGCCGCCGGAGCCGCAGGAAGAGCCGTAAGCGCTTTACGGTCGCAGCGCTGGCGTCTCGCCGGCTGGCCCGGCGTGCGTCCCGCCGCCGGGTTACACGCGAATGTTGGGAGTCTTGCCGGGTCGGGGGCGAGACGCCTGGCGAGACGCCCCGGGCCAGCCGGCGAGTACGTCAGCGCTCCGGAAACCACCGCCGCCCGCCCGGCAAGACTCTAAACATCTGCGGTAACCCGGCGGCGGGACGCAGCCGGTCCAGCCGGCGAGACGCCAGCGCTCCGGACCCCCCCGGCGAGACGCCACGGCTCGGTTTCGCTAAGTTCCGCCATTGCCCTTTCGCCACCATCCGGCATCGCCGTCGGGTACGTGCTCCGCGGGACGAGCGCGCGGGATAGAATGAGTGCTGAGTCGCCTCGGCCCCGCATTGTCATCGCTGACGATGGGCCGGCATCTTCTCGCCCATCGCCATATGCGTCGCATCCTCATCGTTGATGACGAGCCGGCAATCCTTTTTGCCGTCCACTCATATTTCGGCACCCGTGACTATCTGGTCGACGTTGCTGAGGATCTGAAGACAGCGGAGGAACTGCTTGCCAGGATCGACTTCGACGTGGTGGTAACGGACCTCCACCTCAGCGCCGAAGGAAAAACCGAGGGCCTCGACATTCTCCGCTTCATTCGTGATCGGCAAATGAGTGCGAAGACGATCCTGCTGACGGCTTACGGCTCGACGGAGGTGGAAGCGCAAGCGACGGCCCTCAATGTCGGCCGGTATCTGGAGAAGCCGATCGAACTTGCCGAGCTCTCGAGAATCATCGCCACCCTGACACTCACGCCCTCCGCAGGCCTCGTCTGATCCGTGTTCGCGCCGCTCTTCAGTCTCGGAACGCATACTCATTCTCTCTACTCCATCATCCTGTTGGTCACCGCGCTTTCGGCGGCGGTCCTGGCCCTATGGGTGGTGATCCGGGAGCGATCGAGCACGATCAGCTGGTGGTTCTTCGCCCCTTCGATGCTCATGACCATCTGGCTGCTTGGCCGCGCCTTGACCGCCTCGACCTCAAACGAGGAGGCGGCGTACTTCTGGGCACGCGCCTCGTACCTGGCGTTTCCCCTGCTCCCGGCGGCATTTGCGCAGTTCGCCGTCCGGGCAATCGGAGGCCGGCGCGAGCCGCAGGCGATTCGCGCGCTGCTGGTGGCCAGCTGGTTGATCGGTGGGTTGTTCAGCGGGTTGTCGCTCACGACGCACGGCATCCTCTCCGGGGTCCGGCACTATCTCTGGGGCTTTTATCCTCGGTACGGAGTGCTCGGGCTGCCGTTTTTTCTCTTCTTCGCCAGTCTTGGCGGGCTCAGTTTGTATGCGTTCGCGCGAACGATCGGGCGACTGCCGGAGGGCCGCCAGCGCCGGCGGGTGACCCAGTTCGCCCTCGGATACGCGGTCGGCTTCGTCGGCATCGTCGATTTCCTGCCAGCGATTGGTATCCCGATCGTGCCATTCGGCCATATCGCGGCGCTCGCGACCGTCGCGGTGGTCGGACGATCCATCCGAAAGCACCACCTCTTCGACATCACCGCCGCCTTTGCGGCCGAGAACATCGTGTTCACCATGCCGGACGCATTGATCGTCTGCGATGACGAAGGATGGATCCGCGTTGCGAACGACGCGGCCTGCGAGCTCACCGGCTACCAGCGCACGGAACTGCTCGGCGCGTCCGTGGAGCGTTTCTTTGATGTTCCGCTGGCCGGTGAGAGGGAGGTCAGGCCAAGGGAAGGTGCGCCGATTCCGGTGAGCGTGGCCGTTTCCAGTCTGATGGACGGTAAGCGTCGCGCCGGCGAGGTGATCATCGCACACGACATGCGAGCACGCAGGCGGATCGAGGCAGCCATCCGCCGGCAGGAGCTGTTGCTCCGCACCGAGGAGATGCGGCGGAAGGCGGAGCTGGAGTACCGCACACTGGTCGAGAGCATGAATGAAGGCATCATTCATTTCGACGCCAGCAACGTGGTGCACTACATCAACGAACGTGCCTCGGAGATGATCGGCATCGGCCGCGAGCAGGCCATTGGCATACCCATCGCGGACTTCGTCGGCGGTGAACTGCTCGATGTGCTGTTGGACGGTTCCGCTCACGGAAGCCGCGGCTCCGAAAGACCGGAAGTGGCGCTTCCAGCGGCCGATGGGAGCGTTCGATGGCTGGACGTAGGCTATTCGCCGGTGCGCGATGTCGACGACAAAGTGGTCGGTTCGATCTGCATCCTCACCGACGTCACCGAGCGGCGACTCGCCCAGCAGCAGATCGCAGCCAGTGCTCTCCAGTGGCAGGCAACGTTTGACGCGATCCAGACGCCGCTGGTCATCGTCGATCGAAACGGAATTGTGGAGCGCTCAAACCGCGCCGCGTTCGCGCGAGCGGGAGGGGAAGCGAACGGATCCGGAGGTCCGGTGAGCAATCTCGGTCCCGAGGAGCTCTGGCGTACGATCGATCGACTGGCCCGGACCGTCGAAGGCACGCAGCGCCTTCAAGTCGACGACGCTCTAACCGGCACGACCTGGGACCTCAGCGTCGACCTCCTTCCCGCCAAGGACGGTCAGCAGCAGATCGTCGCGGCTGCGCGCGACGTCACGGCGCTCGTACAACTTCAGCAGTCCCTGCGACGCAGCGAGACGATGGCAGCGCTCGGCGCACTCGTCGGCGGCGTGGCGCACGAGGTCCGCAATCCGCTGTTCGCCATCTCTTCCACGCTCGACGCCTTTGCCGATCTGTATGGTGAGCGACAGGAATACCGGCAATTCTCGAAGGTGATGAGAACCCAGATCGCCCGTGTCAACGGCCTCATGTCGGGACTGCTCGACCTCGGTCGCACACCATCGGCCACACTGGCGCCGCGCGCCATCCTTCCCATCCTCGATGAGGCCATCGCTCTCTGTGCCGACGAGGCTCGCTCTGCCGGCGTGACCATCGACTGCCACGACACCTGCGTCGCCGTTGTCAATGTCGACGAGCGCCGGCTCCTTCAGGCTTTCCGCAACCTCATTCACAACGCGGTGCAGTTCTCGCCGGCGGGCGGCACCGTCACGGTGCGAATGACTCCGACCCGTGGTCCGACCGGCAATCCGTGGGTTCAGTGCACTGTCGCTGATGCCGGACCGGGCTTCAATCAGGAGGACCTGCGCCAGATGTTCGAGCCTTTTTACACCCGGCGCACGGGAGGAACGGGACTTGGCCTCTCCATCGCCCGCGCGGTAGTGGAACAGCTCGACGGAAAGATCGCTGCCGCAAACCACGCCGCAGGAGGAGCTCTGATCTCCGTGGAGCTTCCGCTGGCACCGAACGCCGTCGTTGGCTGAGAAGAACCTTCAAGTCTTCTCGCTCTGGCATTCGACCATGCCGGGATTCGAAATCGACATCTTCGTCGAGTCTCCCCTGCCATTCGACGATCTCTACCGCCGCGCCAGCCGGGCGCAGATCGGAAGCACAGATGTTCCGATTGCCGCCATCGACGACCTGATCGCGATGAAGCGTTCGACCGGCAGACCTCGGGATGTGGAAGACATCGACGTCCTTCTTCGATTGAAGGAGAAGAATGAACGCAACTGATCCTGAATCCGCGTGGGCCGATTTCGATGGCACCTTCGATGGAACACGACGGCGTCAGGATCTGGGGGGTCTCGAGCTCACGCACGCCGAGCGGCTGCGGTGGCTGGAAGAACGGATGAGCGAGCTGCTGAAACTGAAAGGCAACGCCGCTTCATCGGATCGAGCCGCACCCAGTGAGACCGACCTGTAGAACCGACCCACCCTTCGACGCGCGGGAGTTCGACCTAGCGCGTTCGCCATCGCCGGCGTAAAGGGTGGCGAAAGAGGCTTGTACGTAGCCTTCGATACGGCATCGCAGAACCTTGCGGTCGAACCGGTGATAGCGCCGATGGCGGAGGATCTTCAGGTTCGGAATCTCCCATTCGCCGTATACTCGTCGCCGCCTATATTTTTATCTTGAACTCGAGGAGTCACTATGTTCTGGGACGTTGCAGGACCTCTTAGCTTTGGCCTTGTCATAGGTTGGGTGACGTATCGTACATTGCGCCGGTCGCAGGCAGCAAACGGCTTGTCCGACATTTCGACGGTCATTGGCGCCGTCGGAGGCGCTGCGGTCACCGCGCTCTGGAAGGCGGGGACTAATGCCTTCTCGATATACGCGGTCGGACTGGCGATCGGTTTCTTCGGGTACCTGATCGTCGCGACCTTCTTGAATAAAACCGACACCGTGCAATGGCTCGGCGGGAGCGGTTCAGAAACGGCCAGGGACGGCAACCAGGTCAGACCGGGTTAACGCGCTCACACGAATTGCAGGTTCGCCATGCAATAGGCCGTGTAGGCAAGTCCGAGGAGATTTCCCTTGTTGGCCAGTTCCCAGCGCGCGTTGCGCATCGCCTCACCCACGGTCATGTCTTGCTTCGCGAGGAGGCCTTCAAAGAAGATCCTCGCGAACTCCGCGGCGACAGGCAATTGCACGCTGACCTCCGTGCCGACAATGCCGCCCGCAGGAACGCTCGAGAACGCCGAGACAAACGAGAGCATCTGATCGGGCGTGACATTCATCGTTTCGCAGCCATTGATGAAGACTAGCGGCCTGATCGAGGTCCAATCGGAAAGATTGGGTTTCGCCTTCTTGGTCGTCCAGTCGTCGAGCATCGATGGATAGATCCGATGATCACGTTTATTGTCGTCGGGGCCGATGCCCAGGAAAACGCTGGTCTCGAACTTGTCGTACATGCCGTGACAAAGGAAATAGACGATCTGCGGAGTATCAAGCACACGCAGCATGTCATCGGCGTTCTCCGCCTCGGGCGGCGCGAAGTCGACCGTTGGCAAGCTGCGCATGGCTATGAGGTGTGTTCCGATCAACTTTCCGTCGAGCTTTGCATCGCGTGTGACGCCCACAGCCAGACGAAGTTTGCCCCGGTTGCGCGCGATCTTAGTCGTCACGTTCTTGTTCGGATCGTACTTGCCGTCCTTTGTGACCGCGACAGACACCGGCTGCTCGATCAGGTGCTTCAGGCCCCAGAAACCGTAGGGACAGAGTACACGGCGATGATCGTCCTCATCTATGTTGAACGGACATCTATCCGCCGGCGGTTTTGAGCGACGCCCATTCGTCCACTCAAGCTGAATCACGTCGCAATACTTCCAGTTCGCGGAGTCGCCTTCGAGCGAATGCTGGTAGATAAGCGACCATGGATAGACGTAGGTCGAGGAATGGGTTCGGGCGACGTGGATAATCTTCTTCGACAGCAGCGCCGTCCCCAATTCGCGCCGCCAAACCGCCGATGTGCCGCCATCCTCGGGGCGCGATTCCTGGAGCGCGCTGACCCGTAGTCGATTGCCGATTTTGGCTAGCACAAAAAGATCGCTCTTGAACTGCTCGAGGTCCTTTCCCATGTCGTTCTGGATGCCCGTTCTCTTTGTCGCATTCAGGTTCTTGTCTTTTTCGTAGAAGAGCTCCAAGAGCGCGGTCCGCGACTGCTTGAGCTGCTCGGTTGCGCCTGTCGGATCGTAGGGGAGAAACGCGGGGAGTTTTTCGTTTCCGGTCTGCAGGATGAATCGATGACCGGAACCACCATCATCGTTCATGACAAGGCTGAGGCCGACCTCTCGTGTGCCGATGACCTGATCGATATCACGCAACGATCCTGAAAGAACGAAGTCGACCGTGATCCGGTTTGGATCGACGACTGCTGCCCCGGCTATCTGCGCGACGCTCACCGCGATGACCGCGGACTGGATGACGGTCCCGTTGTAATGCAGCGACAGGCGCGCGCGCGCGATGCGTAAATCGGTAGCAGAGGGCGCGCGCAGACGGATCAACACCGGTCCCCGCGTCGGCGCGCGCTCTCCGTCGATCATCGGGTAGCTGCGTCCGGAGTCAGGCACGAATATCGCCGTGGCTGCGGTATGGGGCTTAAAGTCTTCGCTGACGAAGACTACGTCGATATTCCAGCCGCCACTCGTAGTAGGAGGCAATGATTCCGTCGGAAACTCATTCGCACCACCCACGATGCTCGCAGTCTTGTCCCACGCCGGACCGACGTCGACGAACAGGTCGTACTCTGTTTCCGCAATGAGGGGCTGACTCTCGCCGATGACCGCCCCGTCGGTCGCCGCGAAGTTCGCATTCAGAACTCGAGGAGCACGCGTAGCCTCTTCCTCCAGCCGTCGATTGACTTCATCAAGCGCCTTGGCCGACTTTCGCGCTCCGAATTCCGCCGGCGGTAAGTTAATAAGCGCATCGGAGAGCGGAATCGCGCCCTGGTGCTCGTGTGCCCAGTCGATCCCCGACAGCAGGTCGTTGAGATGACCGGAGAAATCCGAAGGTTTGATTGCCATCTCATCGTCGAGCTGCAACTCGAATGTCTTGCGCTGCGACTTGTGCAGTACTCGCGAGACACGCTCCCGCGTCTGCTCGGTACGGTCTGCGACACGCCTCAAGCGAGCGGCCGTTTCTGTGCCCCGGCTTGCGTAGACCTGGAGAACCGGTTCGAGCGAGAGCGCTCTATCTGACACTTCAGAACAAGCTAGTATGCCTGTGACCAAGTTTGTTTTTGGTAAATCTCTGACGATTTCAGTGAGACGCCGATTGTGAACGATGCCGGCGTAGATTCCGAAAAGCAAGGCATCCATGACTTCAGGCTCGTCCGAGGCGACGGCCAGAACCGCGGGGCCCTGAGACGCAAAATACTCGGCCATGCGAATCGACAAGACAGATTCTTCGCCGCGAACCTGCAGAATGATCAGCCGCGCTCGCGGCATTGGAATGGGCACCTCAAAGGTGCCGGCCAGATGCACAATGTCGTAAGTGTTCAGCTCTGTGTATGAATCTAGATTGAACACTTGACCGGCGCGCCTCCAGCCGCCCATCAGCCGCACGAGTGCACGCTCTATATCGAAGGGATGCTGTCCCGGCGGTGGCAGCATGCCGACCTCTATCGGCAGGCGTTCGAGTGGCCTGAAGGGAAAGGGCGCGTCAAGCACCTCGACCACGCGCAGCATGACTCTCCTTACTGGTTTAGAAATAGTCTACATCAAATTCATGAATTGCTCCTGATTTTTATGGCGCCCCCGCCCCCACCCCCGCGTTGAACGACGATTGTTCCGCGTTCTTGAAAGCGATGCAGGTGTCGATCGCTTCCATGGCGCGTTTGAGGGAGCGCTCGCCGCCGCCGGGGGAGTGGGTTGCGAAGAAGGCTTGCACGTCGGCTTTCGAGGCCGCGTCGCAGAAGGTTGCCGTTGCGCCGGTAATGGCGCCGATGGCGGAGGGGATCTTCTGGTTGAGCATGTCCCAGTGCGCTTTGGCGGCATTCCAGGCGATTTGCTTCGCGGCGGGGTTGAAGAACAGCCCGCCGGCCATGTTCGGCAGGTCCTGGCTGCGGAGCTGGTCGCTGTAGATGTAGTCGACGGCGCGGGCGATGAGCTTGGGGTCGCGGAAGAGTGGGATGAGATCGCGGTAGCGGCGGCCGATCTCCGGCGTCGGCGCGGTCTTGAGGTGCGCGAGAACCTGATCGAAGAACGCCTCATCGCCGTTGATGGCCACGATGGGAAGGGCGCGGTCGGCGATGACGGCGTCGACCGATGACGGATTGGTCATGTACTGCTCGGCCACGCGGCGGGCGCCGGAGATCACCTCAGGATCCTGTCCCACGACGCCGAGCACACCGAGCACATCCGCGCGCATGATGCGCTGCTCGGCAGTCTCGCCGGCCGGCCCGTCCCACGTCAGGGGCGCGTAGCCCCGCATCACCTCGCGGACGTACGCCTGCCAGGCAGCGCGATTGGTGTCATCGACCAGGCGGCTGTTGAGGAATTCGATGTTGTTGGCCATCGCGCCGACCAACGGACGCTCGGCGGGACGCGGCATCGCCAGCAGCAGCGCCAGGTAGTCGGACACGTCCTCGCGCATCGCGCGCACCAGAAGCCATTCGTTGCCATGCAGCGAGATCTGTTCGGCCGGCGGCATCTCAGCGACATGCGCACGCAGTCCGGAACGCATCGTAGGCGAGTAGTCGGTGACAAAGTAACCGGCACCGTTGCGGCTGAGGAAGATCGGGCGATCGCAGGCCGCCGTCATGTACGTGTCGATCGGCTTCGAGATCAACCGGCAAGGCGACGACGCCGCGGCGCCCGCTTCGTGACCGCAGATCGGGATGGTCCACGATTGCGCGGCCGCCGGCGCGCTGCGCGGCAGCAGACGCTCCTGGGTAATGGTCACCGTTCGCTTGCCGTCCTCGCCGCATGCCTCAGTCGCATGCAGCAGTGGCGCACCGGTCTGGTCGACGAACGATTTCATCACCACGTCGAACGGCTGTTTCGTCGCCGTGGTCATCGTGCCCCACCAATCCTCGGCGGCGGCATTTCCGTACGAGTACTTCTTGAGATAGGCGCGGATGCCGTCGCGGAACGTCTCCTCCCCGACCCAGTTCTCCTCCATCCGCAACACCGCCGCGGTCTTGCCGTAAGCGATGCCGTCGAAGAGCGCGTTGATCTCGTTGCGCGTCTCGGCCTTCTGGCGGATCGGGCGCGTGGAGCGGGTGCTGTCGATGCCGAGCGATCCATTCGTGCCGTTGACCTGATCGAGATCGCTGCGCCATTCCGGATGCCAGGCGATGAGCGGCTTCGGCGCCATGAATGTGGCAAAGCCCTCGTTGAGCCAGATGTCGTCCCACCACTTCATCGTGACGAGGTCGCCGAACCACTGGTGCGCGATCTCGTGCGCGATCACGCCGGCCACGCCGCGCTTTGCTTCCACCGAGGCGGTCTTGTCGTCGAGGAGAAGCGCCGTCTCGCGGAACGTGATCGCGCCGGCGTTCTCCATCGCCCCCGCCTCGAAGTCGGGGATGCCGATCAGGTCGAGCTTCCCGAACGGATACTTGATCGCGTAGTACTTGTCATAGAAAGACACGGCTGCCTCGGCTGCCGACAGCGCGAACTTGCTGAGGTTCTGCATCCCCGGAACCGAGCAGACGCGGATCGGGATGTCGTCGACGCCGCCGGTGACGCACTGAAAATCGCCGATCAGAATGGCCACCAGGTAGGTCGACATCTTCAGCGTGCTGCGGAAATGGACGGCGTGCTTGCCGTGGCCGGCTGGCGTATCCGAGGCGATGGGACCGTTGGAGATGGCGGTGTCGCCGTCATCGACGACGAGCGTGATGTCGAACGTCGCCTTCATGGACGGCTCGTCGAAGCACGGGAAGGCGCGCCGCGCGTCGATCGACTCGAATTGCGTGACGGCGTACTTGCGCGCCGGCGTCTTGCTCAGGTAGAGGCCGCGGAGCTGTGCGCCGAGGGAGCCGTTGAAGCTGATGCGGATCGAGGCCTTGCCCGGCGGCACGGTCTGCGAGAACTTCAGCGACACCATCTCATTCGGCGCGTTCATCGTGACGGTCGGATTCAGGAGCTTGCTGCCGCTGGCAACAACGACGTCGTGCAGCTCGAGATCGACGCTGTGAAGGGTGATCGTGTCGATCGGTTCCTTGATGTCGACGTCGATCGTCTCCTGTCCGCTGAACTTCTCGGCGGCCAGATCGGGGGTGATGGTAATGGCGTAGCGATCGGGGATGACGCTCACCGGCAACCGGGCAGCGGTGAGCGGAAGAGCGGCGAGAAGAAGGGCAGCGGCGGCGAGAAGGCGTCTCATGCCGCTCAGGATATCGTCAGTCGGACGCGCGGAAGAGGATGACCAGCACGCCGATGCCGACCAGGATCAGAACTATGGCCAGCAGCAGGTTCATGTTTCCGTTTTGTTTCTCGGCGGGAGCTGCGGTGGTGGTCGCCGAGGTGTCGGCGGAGGCGGCCGAGGTGGCCGAGGTGTCGGTCGACGAGGTTGTCGCCGACGACGTTGTGGCTGACGAGGTCGCTGTATCGGTTGCCGGCGCGGCCGTCGTCGTCGTCGCGGTGGTGGTGGTGGGCGGCGGAGCCGCGGCGGCAGCAGTGGTCGTCGTCGGAACGGGCGTCGGCGGCGCGGCGGTCGTCGTCGTCACGACCGGAGGTTGTGGCGCGACCGTTGTCGTCGCCGCGGCGATCTTTACCGGCGGTACGGGTTTCGTCTTTGGAACAGGCGTCGCTTCGATGGCCGGCGTTTTCTGTTTGGGCGTCGTTGCCTTGGCGGTCTTCTCCGGCGGTTTCTGTTTCGTCTGGTGCGGTTTCGGAGTGGCGCTGACCTGCGCCGTCTTTGGCGTTGATGTCTTTACCGGCGTTTTCGCTGCCACCTGGGTGGACTTCTTCGGTGCCGGCGGCGCGGCGGTGGGACGATGCGGCCATGCCTCGGGTTGCGCACCCTGAGCAACGCGCGCCGGAGTCGACACGCCGAGGCGGGCCAGGCGGCGGGACGATTCGCCCGCCAGGAAATGGCGCGTTTCGCGCGTCGGATAGAGCGTCTTGTCGCCGACCGTCAGCGTCTCGCCGGCGATCGTCTTTCCGTAATCGGGATAGCGCTTCAGCGCGCCGAGGAGCGAGCCGCCCTGCACCGTGGAGTCGAAGAACGAGCCGGCCGGAGAGGCCATCGCATAGTCCCAGACCCGGCCGATGTCGGCGAAGACCTGCAACGCCTCGTTGGCAGCATTGCGCTCGCCGCCCGGTGGATGAGAGGCGGCCGCGCGGCGCGCATCGTTCAAGGCCGTTTTGAAGGCCGCGTAGTCATCCCCCTCGGCAGCGACCTGCAACCGGCGCATGCTGGCGCGGAGATCGTTCGACGGCGGGACCGACTTGATGACTTGATCCGGCGCCGGCTGCGGCTCGGGCTCGATGGCGGGGCCGGTCGCGCTCAAGTCGGTCGCACACTCGGCCGGCACGGGACTCTGCGGGCGCGCCAGAACCTTTACCGTCGGATTCAGCGCGGACGTCTGGGCATATGCAGAGAGAGCGGCCGCTGCCACGGCGAGGAGCGCGAGGGCGACTGGTTTTTTCACAAATATCATTTGCAGTTGATGATTCTAGCCGTAGTTCGGCTTTCCATTGTCCGCGGTTCCCCGCGGAAGGTGTTTCTTCACGATTTCAAGGAGATCGCGGGCCGCGAGCGGCTTGGGGATGCAATCGTCGACGTTGAACTGCGACAGCGCCTCATGGCGATAGGTCCGATCGGCATAGCGTCCGGTCATGACGATCGTTTTCAGCTTCGCCAAGGCTGGTTCCTCCTTCAGTTGCCGGCAGACCTCGCGGCCGTCGTGATTCGGCGTCCAGGCGTCGGCCAGGATCAGGTCGGGGCTGTACTCCCGGACCAGAGCCCGCGCCTCCTCGGCGTTCCCGCTGGCGATGAATCCGTAGCCGAGAGTCGTGACGATCGTCTTCACGAGGAACTGAACCGCTTCATCGTTTTCCAGGAGCGCGATCAAAGGCCGCGTCACGGCGGAAGGCGATGGATTGGCTGCAGACTCCGTGTCGCGCATGGCCACGATCATCTTGCGCTCGAACAGAACAGCCGGCGCATCGGCCCAGAAACGCCGGCGATACGCCGACGCCTTGCAGAAGCAGTTGCCGCAGTGCTCGCAGAGGAGCGTGCTATCCGCATGCGTACACCACGAGGCTTTCGCGGCGTCGAACATGTCGCCGCAGGTGATGCAGACAACCTCGTACGTTTTCCTGTCAGGCATTGAACCGGCGTCGAATTCCTTCCGATGCAGCTCGTAAAGGTTCTCCTGCGCCGGAAGGAACAGCGTGCCTTCCAGGTGCCGCTGCAGAAGATTGATGAGATCGGTGATCGACACCGGCCTGGCGAGGTAGTCATCGATTCCGAAACGTTTGACGGCCTCGCCTTTGTATTGAGTGTCGGCGTAGAGCCCGGTCATCACCACCATCTTCGTATCGGCAAAGGCGGGGTCGTGTTTGAGCAGCCGGCACATCTCGCGGCCGTCCAGCTTTGGCAGGAAGGAGTCGGCGAAGATCAGATTCGGCTTGTAGGCGCGCGCAAGCTCCAGCCCGTCCTGGCCGTTGGTGGCGGAGATGGAACCGTAACGGAGATTTGCGCAGACGCGTTGCATGACCGCCTGGATCTCCTCATCGTCCTCGACGAGCATCACCAGCGGACGCTTGACCTCGTCAAGAGGAGGATTCGCGGCCACTCCGACCGACTGGCGCTGCTGCTCCGCGGTCCTGCGCTCGAAAAGACGCGACGGCGCGCTCATCCAGAAGGTCTCTTTGTAGGCGGGGGCGGCCTTGCAGAAGCAGGTCAGGCAGTTGGTGCAGACCACCGTCCGCTCCCGGGTCAGGCAACTGCACCAATCGGCTTCGACGGCGTCGAAGGCGACACGGCAGTTGGCGCAGATGATGTCGTACCCCTCGCGGGCGGCCGGAACTGCTACCGCCTTTGGCGCCGGCGTGATGACGGCCGGCGGCGCATCGGCCCGCACCCCGCTCTGTTTCGCCAGCAGCGTCTGGGGATCGTTGACCGCCGCGCGCGCCAGCTCGACAACCTCGTCGATGTCGTACGGCCTGACGGCGATGTCGGCGCGGCCGACGTCGGGGATGCTCGAGGCGTTGCGCGACGTCAGGACGATCGGCAGGTTCCTGGCGAGGCCGGAGATGGTCTTGTACGCCTTGTCGAAATCATGGATCCCGGCGTCGAGGAAGAGGATGTCCGGACGGAAGCGGTAGATCTCATCGACCGCATCGACGAGCCGCTCGACGATGACGATCTCGATGCCGAGCTGCCGGAGCCTCGGCGCGGCGGTGTCGGCGGTGGCGCGGCGCAACTCGATGAAGAGGATGCGCGCCTTCCTCTCCGCGGCCGGCACCGACTTCGCGCGGCGTGTGGCGCTGCTCTCCGCAAGTGCCACCGCCGCGGCGCGGCGCGTGGCGGTGCTCTCGCCGCTGACCGTTCCGCGATTGAGCTTCAATTGCGGCGATGGCCCGCGGCGGAAGAAGTTGCTGAAGATTCCCCTCTGCAACGGCGGGGCGGCGGGAGCGGGACGAGGCAGTTGCACTTGCTGCTGCGCTTCCGCGGCCGTGGCGGCCTGCTTCGCCAGCGCGGCGTCGAGCTGCGCGCGCATTGCGGCGATTTGCTCATCGGAGCTGTGCCGCACCTTTTCGATTTCCCGCTGCGAATCGCGATCGAGCATCTGCCGCTGCGCGGCCAATTCCCTCTGCACGCTCGTCCGCAGCTCGCGCTCGAACTTCTGCTGCAGCTCGGCCCGGAGATGTTCGAGCCGCTGGGCGATGGCTTCCTCGTCGAGATGCGTCTCAACATGCGTCTCAATGTGCGTCTCGGCAGGGGCCGGCCGGCGGCGCTCTTCCTCGAGCTGCTTCTGCAGCTCTGCGCGCTCGGCCTCGATCTCCTGCCGCGCCGCATCGAACTTCGCCTTCAGCGTCACGCGCTCGCGCTCGTAGGCGGCCTGGAGCTCGGTCCGGCGCTGCTCGAAGCGCGCGGTCTGCTCGCGCTCCATCTGCTCGCGCGCACGGGTGAACTCGTCCTCGATCCTCTTCTTCTCGATCGCGAATCGTTCGGCGGCGACCCTCTCCCCTTCCGCGCGCGCGTGCGCTTCTTGCGCCGCGACGTCGTGATCATCGTTGATCGCCGCGGCCGCCGTCTCCTCGACCGAACGCGGCATCGCGATCATCGGCACGTAGGGCGGAGCGTCGGCCTGCGGCTCCACGCGCCACCTGCTCCGCCTCCGTACGCGCGCGCCCCACGCCGCCAGCGGAATGGCCACGATGGTGCTCGCCGCGGCAAACCAGCCGATTTGCTCCTGCTGCACCGTATGGCTGAAGAGCACGAACAGTGCAACCGCCGAGAGGACCATCGCCGCGAGCGCACCAATCCAACCCGATTTCCACGCGGAGAGGGCGACCGCCGCTACGTACACGCCAATGAGTGCCAGAGGCAGGATGCGGGGAGCGATGAGCCCGACGCCCGTCGCCACGACCACCAGATCGACCGGTATCGCATAGGCGAAGAGCTTCTTCCGGGTCGCGGCGTTCATCGGCGAGGCGTCATCTCTTCATTGCCTGCGGGCTGGGCATCTTCTCGATCTTGTCGCGGTAGCGTGCCACGTCGCTGGTGATCTGGATGTACGGCAGGGCGCAGGCCAGCTCTTTCTTCGCATCGGCATAGCGGCCGGTCTCGAACAGCGAGACGGCGTTGTAATAACGAAGGTCCTCCTCGCCACGCGAAAACGTGCCGAGATCCCGGAACGCTTCGACGGCGTCGGCATAGTCGCCGAGGCGATAGAGACCCTGGGCCGACGCGGCGAGCGTCGCACGCGACACGTTCGCGGCGTTCAGGAGCGCCAGGTAGACGCGGCGCGCCTGATCCGGCTGGCCGTTCGCCGCCAGCGAGGCGGCCTGGTCGAGCGTCGGATCGATGACCGGCGGCGCGGTTACCACGGGAGCAGGGGCAGGAGCCGGTTCGAGCGCAGGCGGCGTCATGGCCGACGTCGGAGCAGGTGCCTGAGGCACCGGCGCGACCGCCGGTGCCGGCTCGATGACCGCCGTATGCCGGGCGCACGCGGACAACAAAAGCACGGCAAGAAGTACGGACATGACCGCGGCAGTTGTTCGCATAGCACCCCTCCCGACTCGTAACGCCCCTACATTGTCCACGAAAACCCGCCGCACGCGAAGACGCGAAGACGCGAAGAGGGGGAAACGGGCGTTTTTCCCTTCGCGCCTTCGCGTGACCCATCCGTGCCGTACGTCAGCACCGTTTGCTCACTGCCCACGTCACATAACGCCAGCAGCCCAGGTGACCGATGTCGGATGATGATCGCGACGTTTCACCTCAGAGACGATGTAGACCTCATCGAGTCCGAACTGATCGAGACCAGCCTGATACGCCTCGTTGTAGGTCGGGAAAAACGCGACCGGCTTCTCTCCACGAAAAACCACAAACTCGCCATCGTGATCGCGCATCATGTCCGCGAGTTGCGAATCGAAAGCCTTCTGCTCGCGTTCCAGCTGCTCATAGTCGGTCGGGCTTTTCATGGTGGTGCTCCAAATGAGGCGGAAACGATGCTCAAACTATACCCATTCGGGCTCCCAGGGTAGCCCTCAGGCCCTCAGGCATAACTTCAGCAGATATCCCCTGCAATGACCACTGTCCAGCCAACCACGCAAATCCCGACTCTCACCGGCTGGACGCGCGGCGAGCCGCGCGACCTGCTCCTCTCACGCGAGTGGCTGATCACCAACGCCCTCGGCGGCTACGCCTCCGGCACCATCGGCGGCGCGAACACGCGGCGCTTTCACGGCTTCCTCATCGCCGCCCTCCCCGCCCCCCTCGGCCGCACCATGATGTTCAATCATCTCGAGGAAGTCCTCGAAGGGCCGGGCGGTCTCTGCTGGCGCCTCAGCGGCGACGAGCATGGCGGAAAGGACGTGATCTTCCCCGAGGACGGCATCCTGGAGGATTTCTTAGTCAAGAACGGCAAGCCGATCTGGCGCTTCTCCATGAACGGCATCCGCATCGAGAAACGCGTCCTGATGCCGCATCTCCAGAACACCGCGCACATCGTCTATCGCCTGCTCGAAGGTCCTGCCGGCCTGCGCCTCCGTCTTCGTCCGTCGCTGCACTTCCGTCCGCACGAGGGGCTCGTGGCCGAACCGGTCTCCGACAAGTGGCAGGTTTCGATCAGCGAAAACGGCTGCGGCATCGAGCAGACGGATGGCCCCGACTATCCGGCACTGCGGCTCCTCGCGTTCGGAAGCCAGTCGGCCATTCAGCAGGACCCGCGCGTGTTCGAGCACGTTCTCTACCGCATCGAGAAGAGCCGCGGCTACGAGCATGAGGGACCGCTCTGGAGTCCCGGCGTCATTGACATCGCGCTCAGCGCCGGCGAAGAGTGCGGCATCGTGGCGTCGGTGGAGAGCTGGGAAGTGATCAAGGCCCTCCCCTACGCCGAGGCGGCCGCGGCGGAGAACGAACGTCTCGCGCGCCTGTTGACGATCTCGCATCAGACCGACCCCTTTGCAGAACTACTCGTCGTCGCCGCAGACCAGTTCCTGATTCATCCGCACACACGCGAGGCCGATGAGGCCCGCGTGCGCGCCACGGGCGACGAGCCGCACACCGTCATCGCCGGCTATCACTGGTTCACCGACTGGGGACGCGACACGATGATCAGCCTGGAAGGGCTGACGCTGGCCACGGGACGCTATCGCGAGGCGGGCAATATATTGCGCACGTTCGCCTCGTATATCCGCGACGGCCTGATCCCGAACATGTTCCCCGAGGGGGAGCACGCCGGGCTGTATCACACCGCCGACGCTACGATGTGGTTCTTCCACGCCATCTGGCGCTACCTCGCCGCGACGAACGACCGCGAGACGATCCGGGCGCTGATCCCGAAGCTGCTCGACATCATCGACCACCACATCCGCGGCACGCTCTTCAACATCCACGTCGATCCGTCGGACGGCCTGCTCTCGCAGGGCGCAGACGCCTATCAGCTCACCTGGATGGACGCGAAGGTCGGCGATTGGGTAGTCACTCCTCGGCGCGGCAAGGCGGTGGAGATCAACGCCCTCTGGTACAACGCCCTGCGCATCCTCGAGCAACTCCTGCTGCACGAGGGCGACGAGGACAACGCCCGGCGGATGGACGACTACGCGAACCGCGCCCGCACATCGTTCAACGAACGCTTCTGGTACGACGAAGGTCAATATCTTTACGATGTCGTCGACGTCAACGACACCGCGCTCCGCCCGAACCAGATCTTCGCCCTCTCACTCGATTTTCCGGTGCTCGACGAGAGCCGCTGGCGCCGCATCGTCGACGTCGTGAAGGATGAACTGCTGACCCCCGCCGGCCTTCGCTCGCTGGCGCGCTCGAGCCCCGACTACAAACCGAAATACGACGGCGACCTTCGCGCCCGCGATGCCGCATACCACCAGGGGACGGTCTGGGGCTGGCTGATCGGTCCCTTCATCGACGCCTGGCTGCGGGTCCATCCCGGCGATTTCAACGGCGCCCGTCACTTCCTCGACGGCTTCCGCTCCGAGCTCGTCGCCGCCTGCATCGGCACCATCAGCGAAGTTTTCGACGCGGAAGAGCCCTTCACGCCGAGGGGATGCGTGGCACAGGCGTGGAGCGTGGCGGAGGTGCTGAGAGCCTTCGCAAAAGCTGATCCGCAGATGACGCAGATGAAACGCAGATAAAACCGTCTCCATCTGCGGTCACATCTGCGTCATCTGCGGATTGACTTACTCGAAAGCATCAAGCGCCGCCGCCACTTCCTCTGTGGTCGGCCGCTCCCGGTAATCGCTTTCGATCTTCGACCAGCGGACCTTACCCTCTCGATCGAGAACGAACACTGCCGGACGGGGAACGCCATCCAGATCCTGATGCGCGTACTCCGGATCGCGTAATCCGTAGCGGTCGATGGTCTCCGCGCGGGGATCGAAAAGAAGCGGGAAGCCGAGCTCTCCTCTGCCGTCTTTGGCGATCTTCATCGCCAGTTCACGGCTCTCCGCGGGCCGGTCGAGACTGATGGCGAAGATGTGGACCGTTGGAAAGGCGCGAGCCAGGGTTCGAAGTCCGACCAACTGCCGGACGCAGTACGGTCACCAATAGCCGCGATAGAAGACCAGAACCACCTTCCCGCCGCGCGCGGCGGAGAGTCTGACCGCTTTTCCATCCTGGTCAGCGAGCCTGAAGTCGGGTGCGGTCTGTCCTACGGATGGCGGCCGCACGGAAGCCAGGGCCAGCAGTACGATCAAAGCGAATCGCGTCATGAGCGGAGTATGCCGCAGCCGAGCGACAAGCTTATCCGCAGATGACGCAGATGAACGCAGATGAAGACGGTTTTATCTGCGTTAATCTGCGTCATCTGCGGATGGCTTTTGGGAGGGGATGAACGACATCGCCCGCTCCGCAAGCGCGGTAATCGTCAGCGACGGATTCACCCCCGGATTCGCGGACATCGCCGCGCCGTCGATCACGTAGAGACCGTCGTAGCCGAAGACGCGGTGATGGTCGTCGATCACTCCCTCCTCCGCGCTCGCGCCCATGCAGGCGCCGCCGAGGATGTGCGCGGTGGTGGGCGTGCCGAGGATGGTCTCGCTGAGGAGGCTGCCGGCGAAGCCGTCGATCTTCTCCTCTACCCGCCTTGCCAGCTCCGTCGCCTCGGGGATGGCCGCGCTCGGCGCCGGCCCCTCGGCAAGCGCCGTCGTGAGGCCGAACGCGCCGAGCCGCAGCCGCAGGTGGCCCTCGAGCGTGCGCATGTAGAGCAGGATCATCGTCCGCTTGGCCCAGTCGTCGACGAAGTAGGCGCGCAGGAAGTGGATCGGATGCCGCAGCATCGCCGCGAGAACACGGATCAGCCGCACCGGCGCGCTCTCCCCCGGCACGTGCGGCGACATCAGAAGACGGAAGAAGCCGGAGCCTTTCCCGTAGCGCACTGGTTCCAGGTGGGAGTGCTCGTCTGTGTGGAGCACGCTGGTGATGGCGATCCCTTCGCTCAGATCGCGGTCGGCCCGCGTGGTCACGCCGATCAGCGACTCGGAGTTGGTCCGGACGAAGCCGCCCACGCGATCGGACAGCCGAGGCAGTCCGTCCGCGCTGGCCTTCAGCTTCAAGAGCAGCGGCACGGTGCCGAGCACGCCGCCCGCGAAGATCACGTTGCGCGCCGTGAAAGTACGCCGGCGTTTGCCGAACCACCCCGTGCCGGTGATGGCGTCGATCCGGTAGCCGCCCCCGTCCATCTCCCGCACCCAGGTCACCTCGGTGTCCGCCTCGATCCGCAGGCCGCGCTTCTCGGCGAGCCAGAGGTAGTTCTTGTCGAGCGTGTTCTTGGCGTCGTGCCGGCAACCGGTCATGCAGGCCCCGCACTGAATGCAGCCGGTGCGGTCAGGACCTTCACCGCCGAGGTACGGATCGGGAACGGTCTGGCCGGGCTCGCCGAAGTAGACCGCCACGCGCGCGGGGACGATCTGATCCGGCCGTCCGATGTCTCTGGCGACGTCGCGCAGCACCTGATCGGAGTAGGTATCGCGCGGATACTGCACGGCCCCCAACATCCGTAGTGCGGTGGCGTAGTGCGGCTCCAGCTCCTTCTTCCAATCGGCCAGGTGGCCCCACGACGGCAACGTGAAGAACTCGTCCTTCGGAGTCGGCAATGTGTTGGCGTAGACGAGCGAACCGCCCCCGACGCCCACGCCGGAGAGCACGGTGACATGGCGCAGGAAGGTCATCTTGAAGATGCCGCGAAAGCCGGCGGCCGGCATCCACAACCACCGGCGCAGGTTCCAGTTCGACTTGGGGAAGTCCTCGGCTCTGAAGCGCCGCCCCTT
>JADGNY010000208.1 GCA_017883235.1 Thermoanaerobaculia bacterium
GATCCCGCGCAGCCACCAGACGTACTGCCGGAACAGCGATTCGTCGAGATGATGCTCGTGCCGGATCTCGTCGAGCACCGCCCTGGAAAGCGACTGCGCGCCGTGCGAGCCGACATAAAAGGTGATCGGATCACCCGGCACGCTGTGCACGAGCACGAAGATCGCGATCGTGATCCCGAAGAACGTCAGAACGCCATACAGCAGGCGGCGAACGACGTAGGTGAGCATGGGGAGAGTCTATCGTAGCGAGGGCGACCGGCTGGCTGGACCACGGGAATTCGCCGACGATGCGGAGGCCGTTGGGAAATCGATCTGGCGGTCCTGAATTCGGAAGTCGGGCAGTTCTGCAACCATCTCATTTCCGATCCGACGCCGCAGAACGCCTTCTGCAACACGCTCGACACCGCATTGAACGAGTAGCAGTACGGCGATGAGATCTTCTACTCCCACCCATGAACAAGGAGTTCCAATAGCCAGGCGTTTCATACCTCGGATATACTGACGGAATGCCGCTGCGATCCACGTCAATTCTTGAGGCCCAACCGCGTTCTTCTCTCGCTCCTCACGTTCGTCCTGGTGAGCTGTGCGACCGCGCCGGCGCCGAAGTATCTGTTCGGCGGCTCCGCGCAGCTAACTGCAATCGGCGCACGATTCGTTAATCCGGAGGATAATTGCGAACTGGTACAGCAAGTGACATACGAGGTCCGCGGATGGTGCGGTGCGGCACAACCGGGGCTCACGAGCGGCGGCTACGCATTAGTCCGTAATGCGAGTCTTTGATAGACATGCCCATCTTTGAATACGCGTGCAAGAGCTGCGGGCTCGATGGTGAACTTCTTGCCTCAAGATGGGAAGCTGCCGAGTGTACAAGCTGCCATTCGCGAGACCTGATTCGGCGCTCCTCGACGTTCAACATCGCCAGACCACGGAACGTATCGTCGCCCGCCGAGTCCACGACCGACCGGCGCCCTGGAGCCGGAAAGAGGCGTTCCACCTTCTCGATGCCGGGCTCCGAGCCCAAATCGGCTCAGGCGGCGACGACGATCTCCAAGCTTGCCCAGAAACTCCACATGAAGCCGGAGCGATTGGCGCGCCGTGCAAAAGAACTGGGATTGTCTGTCGCGGCCAACTCCGATTCCCTAACAGATCAAGAGGCTGCCATCCTGGAGCTGACGAGAAACGCACCCATTGATGAATTGGCAACCCGGCGGATGGATCTCGAGAAGGGATACGTTGTGCCTCTCTCACCAGATTCAGGTGCCGCTTCGGACTCGACATCCGTTCGGATTGCCTCTCGGGCCGTCGAAGGAGATCCGCCCTCTCTTCCGGAGGCGGGGAACTCAAAAAGCATCCAGTCCACCGGTACGTATGTCTTCGACGAAACCAAAGAGGAAGTACGGCAACATCGTGACGACGATGTGAGCGCAGTAGAGCAAACGGTGTCTCGGCTGACGATGGACGTCCAGGCACTCAGAGCTACTGCCGAAGGCGAGCATGACCTGCTCAGGGCCCGGATCGAGAGCATTGATCTGGCTGTCCAAGACATGAACGGCACCATCGGGCATCTGAAGGAATCCGTGGAATTCCAGGGGCTGCAGGTCGAAGAGCTGGCTTCAACCGTGGACTCGATCAGTCATCGACTGGCCACCATCGACCGGCAACTCGAGCGGCCAGCATGGCCGGCGAGGTTCCGAGAGCTCCAGGCGCGCGTACGGGTTGTCGTGACTGCGAAACCGGGATCCGGGAATCCTCGTTGGCCCGAGCAACCGCGGCAAGAACTGACGGACAAGCTGAGAGCGCGGGGTTTCGTCATCTCTGACGAGACAGTTGCTCGGATCTGGACCGGACTGCAATCTGCGCGCATTGTCGTGCTCCAGGGGGCGCCTGGCACGGGAAAGTCCACGCTCGCCAAACTCCTTCCGGAAGTGCTTCTGCCGCCGTTCGGCGAGCACTCCAGAACATTCGTTCGCATGGACAAGGACATGACCTACGAAATCGCCGTTGGTGGGCGGACGATTACTGCGGACGACCGGATCGGGCCTGAACTCGGATTCCTTTCCGAGGCGGTGATTGCGTGTCATGAGTCTGCCGATGGGCATTGGCTTGTGATCGACGAGCTCAATCGCGGCGACTCCGACGCGATGCTGACTCCGATCCTGGATGCGCTATCGGCCGAGTACGGCACGATTGAGCACCCACACATGTTTCCTGATGAGTCACGGGAATCCGCCATCCTGACGATTCCGGCATCATTTCGGATCATTGGCACGATGAATCAGTTGGATCAGCGACTCTGGAATCTCTCTTGGGCGCTCAGAGAGCGCGTTGCATTCGTCGACATTCCGCCGCTGCCCTTTGACGAAGAGACGCAACTCGTGATGCGCAAGGCAATCGAGCCGTGGCTGGCGACGGGACCGCGTCACCGGTCACGAGACGCTGCGACCCAGTTGAGCGTGATGTTCTGTTCGGTTGCGCGCAACATCCGTGCCCTCGCGGTACGAGAGCCGCACTATCAGTTCGCGCCGTGCGCCCTCGGTAGCCGAATCATCGTCGATACCGTGAAGGGCGCACTCTCCTTGCTCGATAGAGCACCGGAACTGATCGGTGACGCACTCGCCGGTGTCATCGACCAGCAGGTGAGTGACAGGATTCTGGTGTCGTCCATGAGAGATGTCGAGCCTGCAGTTCTCGAGGCTCTCCTGTCGGAGGTGTTCAGCATAGAGCGATTCCCGCTGACGTGCCGGCGACTAAGTGACTGGCTTGGTGAGCGCGGTGTCGACTGAAAGCCCCGCGCTGGATCTGCACGCCAGGGACTACATGGCAAGGCGCGCTCTCGCCATCCTAGTTGCGAGCAGCCTGGAACGGAGAGCCGGCGAGCCTGTTTCGTTCGCGCCGGTTCCTCGGAAGGGGATCGATTCCGTTCGACTGTTGATGAGGCCCGTGGCACATCTGACAAACGTTTGGCTTGGGCTTCGCGATCTTCGTCGTCGCGTCCTTCATCTTCTGAGCGATTCTCCAGAGACCCTCGCCGACAGACCGACCGAACAACATGATCACGCTGGGCCTCGATTCAACAGGATCGATTGGCAGCAAACATTGGCGCGACGATCGTCTGGTAACCCTGGAGTCGTCGCCCGAGCCCTGGTGCGGTGTGCGGATGAGCCCAGCGCCGCATATGTTGTAGACGTGCTGCGCGAGATCGTGATTCACGCGGAACGGGTTGCTCATCATCTCGAGCGAGAGGAGCCGCATCTGCCTGGAGCGGTGCTGGCAATGCTTCAGGATGTCGAGAAGTGGGCGGAGGAAACGCAGGCGGCATGCTCGTCAGCATGGCTGAAGATGTCCCAGTTTGACGAGTCTGCGGCCGAGCGCATCGCCGCCGCATTCGACAACGATCTCGACGTCCACGTCTCCCAACCGCTCTTTTCTCAGTATTGCACAGCCGGCAAAACTCCGATGGCTCGTCGACCGCAGCCCTTCTTGAGCACAGACCTATGCCGACGCCTTCACTCGTGGCGAGATCAATACTTCAGCGGCGAGGCGTGGATATCGCCGAAGCCCGGATTCCAGACTCAGTCCGGCCGGGACGATGCGCTTTATGAGATCTGGTGTTTCTCGGAGCTTTTGAATGCCGCGAGGAATATCGGGGAAGGGGGGATTTCCCAGAACAGCTTTCTGCGGCGCCGAGCAGGTGCGGCGCCGGAGTTTTCACTCGGCGAAGGAAGGTACGCTTACTTCGATTTTCGTAACGGGCGATTCAAAGCCGTGGCACCTACGACGATCGCCAGTCAGGGGTCTGCTCTGCCGAGAGCGCATGTCGAGTGGTTCCTGCGGCACGGTTCGGATTACCGGCAGAGCGTCGTCATCGACACAAAGTACTATCTGACTCATAGCTGGGATAGCGGAGAGGCTCTAAAGGTTCTGGGTTACATGATGAATTTTGGTGTTGCAAATGGAGCGATCGTGTTTCCCGTGTATCCCCCCGCGATTCGAGGTGTGGAGAGCGAAAGTGGCCTCATACGACTGACCTGTCCCGATGCCATGGGCTCGACACTTTGGGTTCTCACATTGGTGCCCGAACCTGCGGCGGAAAGGGCGAACGAGTCTGTCATAAGAAGATTCTTGAAGTCGACGATCCTGAGGACCTGATGAGCCACCAGCGAGGCGGCGCCGCTTCGCTCACGGAGTTTCCCCGCGCGGCCGACATGTCAGCGGTATCACCATCGCCCGGCGACTGCGCTTCGACGATTTCGAATACCGGGATCCAGACAACGAAGTCGGGCGAAGATCGACGTCAATTCCTGACGCAAGACCCGTGGGTTAGCTCAGGGTTAGCCTCCGCCCTCTCACGCCGGAGGTCGCGGGTTCGAATCCACGTAGGCATGAGCGCGGACTGCGCGACCGCTTTCCCCGCGCCGCTGACGGGAACGTCGTGAAAAACCGTTTCCGACAGCGCACCATCAAACGTGTTCGAACCATAAATCGTCGGAATCGACACGCGGGTGCGACTCACGAGAGGATGAAATCGCCCGTTACCTTTCCCGGGATTGAATTCCGTCGCACCGAATGCGGAGTGATGAACACGGATGACCGGCTTGTCGGCGTCCCAGATCTCGATGTTGTACGCGACCGTGAACGGATCGGGTGGCGAAGGCAGTTTAGAAGAGACGATCCTCGGCCTCGCGTTCTGCCGCGATCACGACGCTCGATGGATCGTCGACGAGGAGGTCGACCGGCCGTTGCGCGCCCAGCCACCCGTTGTTCGCCGTGAACCAGAGTGCCAGTTCCCATGGCGCGCGTTTGTCGCCGAGGATGCGAATGATTTGCGGGATGACTTCAAGAGGCTGGCCGTCTTCGTCGAACTGGAAGCCGGGAAAGTAGTTCGCTCCCCGACGCGGCACGGCGAAGATTCTTCCGTCGCTTTTCCACCGATGCGCCAGAGCCGCGCGGTTCGGCGATTTCGATCCTGCGTTCTCGCCGATCTGCGTACTCGTCATCGCGCCGAACTCGCGCAGCAGTGCGTCACGCGCGGCGGCGTTTCGGCGCGCCTGCAGCACCTGAGGCGGAAGAGGAACCGTGGCGGCCGGCGTCATGGCGTTGATCATCTGCTCCATCTGCTGCTGCATCGCATGACGTCGCGTGTCCACGACGCGTCCAAGCGCTTCCACGTTCAGCGGTGCTTTGGCTCTGTGCTCTTGTTTCGCCATCGTGATCTGGTTGATACTATCGAGTGTTCCTTACGATATCAACGACCGATAGCGCAAAGTCTGTTCCCGCGGATTCCCGATGCCTCTCCACGTCGGAGCAGATCCCCCCTCCCCTCACCTCTTCTGCTGGCTCTTCGGAATCCACCAATCGAACTCCCCCGGGTACCAGAGGTAGAGCCCCCACCCCTTGCTCTCTTTCACGTTCCGTCACGCCGGAGGTCGCAGGTTCGAGTCCCGTCGGCGTCCTGCCGTTGGAGGATCGGATCGACGCCTGGATCGCGGTCCTCTCCCCCATCGAGGCGCAGCGTCAGCGGAGCGTTCACGGGAAGATCGAGATGAAAATCGACCGCGGGGCAGCAGCGCCCTTCGTTCGCCGAAAACCCTTGACAATCGAAAGGAGAGTGCCGCATCCTTCCTTAGATACTCCAAGAGAGACACCCAACTACTGAGGAGACGAACGATGGCCGTCAAAAAGATCAGCAGCCAAGCACTCACGCGCGAGAGTCTTATCAATCTGCTTAAAGACCCGGGCCGGGTCTTCTACCGCCCGGCCGTCGACGACATCCTCCAGCGCGGCGAGCCCGCCGAGATCCAGGCGCTGATCAAGGGCGCGCGCGACGTCAAAGCCAAGTATGGCAGCCTCGACGGCCTCATCGGTACGCTCGAGGCGGCCGCCAAGAAGGCTAAGTAAAATGGACGCCCAGCGGGCAGACGCACTGCCTGTCCGCTACGCAGGGCTCGACGACATCGTCAACCGCGTCCCGGTGAGCGTGGTCTGGGAGATTACGCTCGCCTGCGACCTTGCCTGCAGCCACTGCGGCTCCCGCGCCGGCACCCGCCGGCGCGACGAGCTCAGCACCGCCGAGGCGCTCGACCTCGTCGACCAGATCGCGGAGTTCGGCGCACGCGATGTCGGCCTGATCGGCGGCGAGGCCTATCTGAGGAAGGACTGGCTCGAGATCGTCGCCGCGATCCGCGCCGCCGGGATGCGCTGCGACCTGCAGACCGGCGGCCGCAACCTCAGCGAGGAGCGCGTCGCCCGCGCCGCCGCCGCCGGACTGTGTGGTGTCGGAATCTCGATCGACGGCCTCGGCGCGACTCACGACAAGCTGCGGGGCGTGGCCGGCTCGTACGAGCTCGCGCTCGCGGCGCTGCGCCGAGTCCGCGCGCACGGCCTCTCCGCCGCCGTC